>JANYCD010000068.1 GCA_025360425.1 Sterolibacteriaceae bacterium | reverse complement strand
CGGCATGATGACCGCGTTATCCACCGCGCCGCTCGCCTCCCGCTATAGAGAGCGGGCGGCGGCGCCGTGGATAACGCTACACCGCAAGGCTCCACTTATCTCCGTGGAAATACTGTCCAATCAAACGGGGCCGGCTCTAAGATCACCCTAAGAAAACTATTCGGGCAGCGGGTTCGGGAGTTGCGGCTTGTTAATGGCACTTCTCAAGAGGCGTTCGCTGACAAATGCGGTTTTGCTCGCAGTTACATGAGCCGCATAGAAAGAGGCGTAGCCAATCCGTCATTAGATGCCATTGAAACGATGGCTGACGGCCTTGGTGTCCCAGTTGCTGACTTATTCCAAATCACTAAAACAAAATCTATCAAAGCTTGATAGCTGCTAAATCCAGCGTAAGGCTTATTTGCGATTGCTAGTGGACGAGGTGAAGCTAGATGGCGATCAGCTACTGGTCAAAGGGAGCCTCCGTCACCTTGCGGAGACGTTCGGGACGTTGGAGGCAATGAAGCTGGGCGAGGTGCCCAGATACATATCTGCTTGGGGTGACCGATGGGACTCGAACCCACGACGACTGGAATCACAATCCAGGACTCTACCAGCTGAGCTACGGCCACCGCCGTTGAAACCTTTGCCCGCGTAACGGGACTTGTCTGCGCCCCTGACACTGAATGGGGCGAGTTCGCATCTTACAAAACTTTTCGCGCTTATTCCACTAAAACAGCAGCGGCACCGGCATGACCTGCCATCTGCGGTGGCCTGCCCGGCAGAAATCGAATCTGCAACCCCCGGCTTAGAAGGCCGGTGCTCTATCCGGTTGAGCTACGGGCAGTTGTTGGAACACAGGGCAGGGACTGGTCGGGGTGGAGGGATTCGAACTCTCGACATCTTGCTCCCAAAGCAAGCGCGCTACCGGGCTGCGCTACACCCCGAGGTGGGGCGCATTTTAGCCGTGCACGCCTTTCGGGTCAATTACTCTGGTGCCAGAACATGCCGACAGCTTGATTCATCCAGACATTAAGGAAATTTGATTCCGCTAAACGAATTTGCCGCTTGCGAGACGCTGCCCTTTCGTTTATAAATCCACCCTTTCTTCCCTACGACGAACAGACCGATGGCTGAAGATCTGCTGCACAGGAAACAATTCCCGCCCTATCAAGCCAAGAAGGGAGAGGAATACATGAACGCCAAGCAACTGGCGCACTTCCGTTCGATCCTGACGGCACTCAAGGATGAGATGCTGGAAGACATTGAGCGCACCGTTCACACGATGCAGGACGAAGCCACAGTCTTTGCCGATCCGAATGACCGCGCCAGCCAGGAATCCGACATTGCGCTTGAACTGCGCAACCGGGATCGCGAGCGCAAGCTGATCAAGAAGGTTGACGAATCGCTTGGCCGCATTGAAGGCGGCGAGTATGGCTACTGCGATAGCTGCGGCGTCGAGATCGGCCTCAAGCGGCTTGAGGCGCGGCCTACAGCCACGATGTGTATCGACTGCAAAACCCTGGAAGAGATGCGGGAAAAGCAGGTCGCGAAGTAATTCGCCAAATCTCGGGCAATAAATCCCGAGCAATAAAAAAGGACGCCGAGGCGTCCTTTTTTATTGCGCATTGACTGCCGCTTACTGCGCGGCTTCCGTCGCAACCGGCTCGGCGTTAACTGCCTTCATGGACAGACGCACGCGACCCTTGTCGTCGGTCTCGATGACCTTGACCTTGACCACCTGTCCCTCCTTGAGGTAATCCGCCACGGCATTGACACGCTCGTTGGCGATCTGCGAGATATGCAGCAGGCCATCCTTGCCCGGCAGCAGTTGAACGATGGCGCCGAAGTCGAGCAAACGCAGCACGGTACCTTCGTAGACCCGTCCCACTTCAACTTCCGCAGTGATGTCTTCGATACGTTTCTTCGCCACTTGCGCGGCGTCGGCGTTGACCGAGGAAATCGTGATGTTGCCGTCGTCGCCGATGTCGATGACGCAACCAGTCTCTTCGGTCAACCCACGGATGACGGCGCCGCCCTTGCCGATCACGTCGCGAATCTTTTCGGGATTGATCTTGATGGTGATCATGCGCGGTGCATAGGTCGAAACGTCGGACCGCGCACCGGTCATGGACTGCTTCATCAACTCAAGGATATGCAGGCGCGCTTCGCTGGCCTGCGCCAACGCGACCTGCATGATTTCCTTGGTGATGCCCTGGATCTTGATGTCCATCTGCAAGGCCGTGATGCCTGTTTCGGTACCCGCCACCTTGAAGTCCATGTCGCCGAGATGATCCTCGTCGCCAAGAATGTCGGTGAGCACGGCGAAACGATTGCCTTCCTTGATCAACCCCATGGCGATGCCGGCCACGTGGGACTTGAGCGGAACACCCGCATCCATCAGCGCCAGCGAACCACCGCAAACCGAAGCCATTGAAGAAGAACCATTGGACTCGGTGATTTCGGAAACCAGACGCATGCTGTAGGCGAAGTCTTCCGCGCTCGGCAACACCGCAGCGATAGCGCGCTTGGCAAGGCGGCCGTGGCCGATCTCACGGCGCTTGGGCGTGCCAACGCGACCCGTCTCGCCGGTCGCATAGGGGGGCATGTTGTAATGGAGCAGGAAGCGCTCGCGATACTCGCCCTGCAAGGCGTCGATGATCTGTTCGTCGCGTCCGGTGCCGAGCGTGGCCACCACCAAAGCCTGCGTCTCGCCACGCGTGAACAAGGCAGAGCCATGGGTACGCGGCAATACGCCATTGCGAATGGTGATGGGACGCACGGTACGCGTGTCGCGGCCGTCGATACGGGGCTCGCCGTTGAGGATCTGGGTACGAACAATCTTCGCTTCCAGATCGAACAGGATGTTCTTGATGTGGTTGGTGTCGGGCGGATTGTCGACACCCTGCGTCAGCGTCGCGATGACCTTGGCGACAATCTCACGCGTCTTGTGGGTGCGCGTCTGCTTGCTGGTGACCAGGTAGGCTTCGCGCATCTCGGCTTCGGCCAATTCGGACACCTTGGCGATCATGACCTCGTCCTTGGCAGCCGGCTGCCAGTCCCAATCGGGCTTGCCGGCAGCTTCAACCAGTTCGTTGATCGCGTTGATTGCTACAGCCATCTGCTCATGGCCAAACACCACGGCGCCAAGCATGATTTCTTCGGACAATTCCTTGGCTTCGGATTCCACCATCAGCACCGCCGCAGCGGTGCCGGCAACCACCAGGTCGAGTTGCGTTTCGAGCAACTGGGTCTTGGTCGGGCAGAGCACGTATTGGCCGTTGATGTAGCCAACACGCGCAGCGCCAATCGGGCCGTTGAACGGAATGCCGGAAATCGACAGCGCGGCAGAAGCGCCGATCAGTGCAGGAATATCCGGATCAATTTCCGGATTGCACGACATCACCGTACACACGATCTGAACTTCGTTGTAGAAGCCATCCGGAAACAGCGGACGCAACGGGCGGTCGATGAGGCGGCAGGTCAGGGTTTCTTTTTCCGACGGGCGCCCTTCGCGTTTGAAGAAGCCGCCGGGAATGCGGCCCGCGGCGTAGGTTTTTTCAATGTAGTCGACGGTCAGCGGGAAAAAATCCTGGCCGGGTTTGGCGACCGGTGCACCCACCACGGTGGCCAGCACCACGGTATCGTCCATCGTCACGAGCACTGCTCCGCCGGCCTGACGGGCGATTTCCCCGGTTTCCAGGGTGACTGTGTGTGCGCCGTAGCTAAAACTTTTCTTTGTCGATGTCAGCACTGCAAATTCCTCTCTGTTTATCCGACGCGACAATCGCGTCAAGAAAAAAGCCGGCGCGGGACCATCAGGCCCCTGCCGGCTCGTTCATTACGACTTATTCATTGGTGCCTGCTGCATAGTGCAGCCAGCGTTCATGAGTGGTATCTCGTACTTACTTGCGCAAGCCGAGACGCTCGATCAGCGAGCGATAGCCATCGGCATTTTTGCGCTTGAGGTAATCGAGCATCTTGCGACGCTGGCTCACCATTTTGAGCAATCCACGGCGTGAATGATGATCCTTGACGTGAGCCTTGAAGTGCCCCGTCAAATCATTGATGCGTGCGGTCAGCAAGGCCACCTGGACTTCAGGTGAACCGGTGTCGCCCTGCGCGCGCTGGTAATCGGTGACGATTTTCGATTTGTCGACAGTGGAGATGGCCATCAGTGTTTCCTTGCGTAAAGTTCAGTCATTGTTCGGTCTGCGAAAGGCGGGCATTATACCTGCCAAGCCCCAATAAACTCAAGAAGTTGCGGCACATACGTCATCCCTCGGCGATCAAACGTCGTGGGTGCAGCCAACCCTCAGCCGACAGCTCGCCCAGTCCGATAAATCGACCTTCGTTACTGTATATCCGGTGGCGATCTCCGCCTTTCCCTAGCCTGCGCACCGCTTGACCATGCATGATGCAGGCGGTTTCATTCTCGTCAAGCGCGATCTTCGTCAATCCCGCCAGCAACGCGTCGGTCGGCGCCAATTTGGCGTCGCGTTCATCGACGCTCATTGCCTCCAATTGATCCAGCGTTATCGCATCGGCAAGGTCCAGTTCAGCAACGCGCGTGCGTCGCAACGCCGAAAGATGGGCGCCGCACCCGAGGGTTTCGCCGATATCTTGCGCCAGTACGCGGATATAGGTACCTTTGCTGCAATCTACATCGATCACGGCGCTATCCCCACCAAACGACACCAGATTTAGTGCAAATATACTGATCTTGCGTGGCTTCCGCTCGACCTCAATACCTTGTCGGGCATATTCGTAGAGCGGCTTGCCATCCCGTTTCAGGGCGGAGTGCATCGGTGGAATTTGGCTGATCTCACCATGAAACCGCACTAGCGCGGCTTTTAGCGCGGACTCGTAGACGTGTACTGGCCGCGTCTGGAGAATCCGGCCCTCGGCATCCGCACTGTCCGTCGTCACGCCGAGTTTCAATGTGGCGCGATAGCACTTGTTTGCCTCCAGCAACTCGCTGGCAAATTTGGTGGCTTCGCCCAGACAAAGCGGCAAAAGCCCCGTTGCCAGAGGGTCAAGGGTTCCGGTATGGCCAGCCTTGGCGGCATTGAACAACCGCCGCACTTTTTGCAAAGCGGTGTTAGAACTCAAACCCGTGGGTTTGTCGAGCAACAACACGCCGTCGATACGACGGCTCGGCGGACGGTGTGGCGCGTTCAATCCTGCTGATCGGGTTCGCGCTTGTCCGACTCAAGTTGGTCCGACGCTACCGCTTGATCGATCAGCTGCGACAAATGCGTGCCGCGCTCGACCGACGCATCAAAAACGAAATGTAAATCGGGCGTGTGGTGGATGCGCACGCGACGGCCAAGTTCGCGTCGCAGAAAGCCGGCACTGCGCTTCAAGCCACGTTCGATTTCGGCGCGCTGTTCGGCCTCCGCCAGCGTGGTGTAGAACACTTTGGCATGGGCGTAGTCAGGCGTGATTTCGACATCGGTCAGCGTCACCAGACTTACGCGCGGATCCTTGAGTTCCAGCCGGATCAACTCGGCCAGTTCGCGACGGATCTGCTCGACGATGCGATCAGTTCTGGAAAAGGATTTCACTGGCGCAAGTCGAAAGCAGCGAGTAATGGCATTTGCGCTCGGCGCTCAACGCTGCGCCGGGTTACAGCGACCGCGCCACTTCCTGCATTTCAAAAACTTCAAGCTGATCCCCGACCAGGATGTCGTTGAAGCCCTTCAACGATAGACCGCACTCGAAGCCACCCTTGACTTCTTTCACGTCGTCCTTGAAACGCTTCAATGAATCCAGTTCGCCGCTGTGGACCACGACGTTGTTGCGCAGCACACGTACGCTGGCGCCGCGCTTGACCACACCCTCCAGCACCATGCAACCAGCCACGGTACCGATCTTGGAAATGACGAATACCTGGCGTATTTCGACCAGCCCAGTAACCTGTTCGCGCTTTTCCGGCGACAGCATGCCGGATAACGCCGCCTTCACTTCATCCACTGCGTCATAGATGATGTTGTAGTAACGGATATCGACGCCGAAGCTCTCGGCAGCCTTGCGCGCACCGGCATCGGCGCGGGTGTTGAAGCCGATGATCACCGCCTTTGAAGCAGAGGCGAGATTCACATCCGACTCGCTGATGGCGCCGACCGCGCCGTGGATGATATTGACCTTGACCTCGGCGGTAGACAACTTGTTGAGCGCCTGCACCAGAGCTTCCTGCGAGCCCTGCACATCCGCCTTCACGATCAGCGGCAGTTGCCTGGCTTCGACTTCGCCCATGTTTTCGAAGATATTTTCGAGCTTGGCAGCCTGCGCCTTGGCCAGCTTGACGTCGCGGAACTTGCCCTGCCGGAACAGGGCGATTTCGCGCGCCTTGCGTTCGTCGCCGAGCACCATGGCTTCATCGCCGGCGGACGGCACATCGGTGAGACCTTGTATTTCAACCGGAATCGAAGGACCCGCTTCTTCAACGGATTTGCCGTTCTCATCGAGCATGGCGCGCACGCGACCGAATGCTGCGCCGACCAGCAAAGCGTCACCGCGGCGCAGGGTACCGGACTGAACCAGGATCGTGGCAACCGGGCCCTTGCCCTTGTCGAGACGCGCCTCAATGACCAGGCCCTTGGCCGACGTATTTCTCGGCGCCTTGAGTTCCATCACTTCGGCTTGCAGCAACAGGTTTTCAAGCAGTTCATCGATGCCCTGCCCAGTCTTGGCAGACACGGCGAGGAACGGCGAATCGCCGCCGTATTCCTCGGGTACCACGCCTTCGGCAACCAATTCCTGTTTGACGCGGTCAGTGTTGGCATCCGGCTTGTCGATCTTGTTGATCGCAACGACCAGCGGCACGTTGGCAGCCTTGGCGTGATGAATGGCTTCCTTGGTCTGCGGCATGACGCCATCGTCCGCCGCCACCACCAGGATCACGATGTCGGTGGCCTTGGCGCCACGTGCGCGCATCGCCGTGAAAGCTTCATGGCCCGGCGTATCGAGGAAGGTCACCATACCGCGCGGCGTCTCGACGTGATAGGCGCCGATATGCTGGGTAATGCCGCCGGCTTCGCCATGGGCGACGCGCGACTTGCGGATGTAATCGAGCAGCGAGGTCTTGCCGTGGTCAACGTGGCCCATCACGGTCACCACTGGAGCACGCGGCATCAGCACCACATCTTCATGATGCTCGACATGGTCAAGGAAGGCATCCGGGTCATCCAGCTTGGCCGCAAACGCCTTGTGCCCCAGTTCTTCGACGATGATCATCGCCGTTTCCTGGTCGAGCACCTGGTTGATGGTCACCATGGTACCCATCTTCATCAGCGTCTTGATCACTTCAGCCGCTTTTACGGCCATCTTGTGGGCGAGCTCGGCAACCGTGATGGTCTCGGGCACATGCACTTCGCGAACCACCGCCTCCACCACTTGCGGAGCGGCCTGTCCATCGTCACTGCCATGACCATGCCGACCATGCCGGCCTTGCTTGGGACCGCCACGCCAGCCACCGGCACCACCACCTGCATCGCCGCGGGTCTTGATCGTCCGCCTTTTTGCGGCCTCATCCTTCCACGTGCTGACACCCTTTTTCTCGGGTTTTTTCTCGCTCGCGGGCTTGCCTGCGGGCTTGTGCAAGGTGCCGCTGACACCAGCTTCCGCCTTCTTGGCGGGTGCACCAGCTGCCTTGACCGGTTCGACAATTTTCGGCGCCAGCACCGCCTGTTGCAACGCGAGACGTTTTTCCGCCTCTTCACGCACTCTAACTTCACGCTCTTGCTTTTCCTTGACTTCTGCCGCCTGGATCGTTGCCAATCTGCCGTGGCGCTGGGCTTCCGCCGCACGTATCGCCACCTGCTCCGCATTAACGACCGATGCCCGCACCATTCTGGGTGCAGAAGCCGACGACCCCGGCGAAACTACCGGTTCAAGCGCAACAACTATGGGTTCAGGTTCAGGTAGAGGCTCTGGTTCCGGCTCCGGAATAATTTCAGGCACCAGCTCTACCACCCGAACAGGCTCCGCTATGAGAACTGGTTCCGCCACTGGGACAGGTTCCATTTCAGCAACAGGAGCGGCAGTGTCTTCTGCCGCCAACTCAGCAGGATCACGTTTGACGAAGACCCGCTTCTTGCGAACCTCGACCTGGATCGTTCGCGCTTTGCCAGTGGCGTCGGCAGCCTTGATTTCCGTCGTCGTCTTGCGTGTCAGGGTAATCTTGGATTTTGGCGCGGCTTCGCCATGAGACTTGCGCAGATATTCGAGCAGGCGACTCTTGTCCTGCTCAGTCAGCGTGTCTTCGGATTCCTGCTTGCTGACACCCGCTTTTGCCAGCTGCTCAAGCAGCATCGTGGCGGGCATTTTCAGCTCCGCGGCAAATTGGGCAACGTTCATCTGTGCCATGGTCGCTCCCTATGCTTCATCCGCAAACCAATGGGCGCGGGCGTTCGTAATCAACTGCGTGGCGCGCTCTGAAGCAACGCCGGTCATTTCCACCAGCTCGTCCACCGCCAGGTCGGCAAGGTCGTCGCGGGTGGTAATTTTTTGCCGGGCCAGTTTCGCTGCGAGAGACTTGTCCATGCCTTCGAGGCCAAGCAACTCTTCCTCGACGTTTTCCAGCTGTTCTTCGTCCACGATCGCCTCGGTCAGCAAGACATTGCGGGCCCGTTCGCGCAACTCGTTAACGGTGGCCTCATCAAAGGCCTCGATTTCAAGCATCTCGGCCAGCGGCACGTAGGCAATTTCCTCCAGCGTCGAGAAACCTTCCTGAATCAATATGTCGGCCACTTCCTGATCAACGTCGAGCTTTTCCATGAACAGGCTGCGAATCGAAGACGACTCGGTTTCCTGCTTCTCCTGTGACTCCTCAACCGTCATGAGGTTGATGGTCCAGCCGGTCAATTCGGATGCCAGCCGCACGTTCTGTCCGCCGCGACCAATGGCAATGGCCAGGTTGGCCTCGTCCACCACCACGTCCATGGCGTGCCGTTCCTCGTCCACCACGATGGAGGAGACTTCTGCCGGTGCCAGCGCACCGATCACAAACTGGGCAGGGTCTGCCGACCACAGGATGATGTCCACCCGTTCGCCGGCCAGTTCGTTGGTCACCGCAGTGACGCGCGAGCCGCGCATGCCGACGCAGGTGCCGATCGGATCGACACGTGGATCATTTGACTTGACGGCAATCTTGGCGCGGATGCCGGGGTCACGCGCCGCTGACTTGATCTCCAGCAGACCTTCCTCGATCTCCGGCACCTCCAGTTCGAACAGCTTCATGATGAATTCCGGTGCCGTACGCGACAGGATCAACTGCGGGCCGCGGGCGGTACGATCAATCTTCATCAGCCATGCACGCACCCGATCACCCGGGCGCAGATTTTCCTTGGGAATCATCTGGTCGCGCGGCAGCAGTGCTTCAATGCGGCCGGCTTCGATAATGGCACTGCCACGCTCCATGCGTTTCAGCGTACCCGTTACCAGGTGTTCCTTGCGTTCAAGAAAGTCGTTCAGGATCTGCTCACGCTCGGCATCGCGGATCTTTTGCAGGATGACCTGCTTGGCGGCCTGGGCACCGATACGACCGAAATCGACAGGCTCCAGCGCCTCTTCGATGTAGTCGTCAATCGACATGTCGGGAATCTGCTTCTGCGCGTCGGTCAACCCGACCTGCAGCTCCGCATTCTCGACCATGTCATCGGCCACAACCAGCCAACGGCGAAAGGCCTCGAAAGTGCCGGCCTGCCTGTCCATCTCGACCCGCACGTCAGCTTCTTCGTGGGTGCGTTTCTTGGTGGCGGAAGCCAGGGCGAGTTCAAGCGCGCCAAAGACGATGTCTTTGCTAACGTTCTTCTCTCGCGCCAGGGCGTCTACCAACAACAGCAATTCGCGGCTCATAGCTTCCTCCTGCAATCCATATTCAGAATCGGGGCACCAACCGGGCCTTGTCGATTCCCTCAATCCCAAACTCATGTTCGATCTCGCCAACCTTCACCACCGCCCGACCCTCACGCAGCCCGACAATGGTGCCGCTGAAGTTGCGTTGATTGGCAACCGGCAGGCGCAATTTGATTTGCACCTCCTGGCCGGCAAAACGTTCAAAATCGGCAGCTTTTTTCAGGGCACGATCAAGACCGGGCGAGGAAACCTCAAGGCGGTCGTAATCGACGTTCTCAACGGCAAAGAGGCGGGTCAGGTGGTTGCTGACCGATGCGCAATCCTCGACACCAATGCCTTCCGGCTTGTCGATGAAGATTCGCAGCAAACGGCCACGTGGACTCGTCTCGACATCAACGAGTTCGTAACCCATGCCTGCGACAGTTTGCTCAATCAGTTCGCTAACCTGCATATCCGCCGCCACAAATAAAAAATGGGCGCAATGCCCATTCTTTCTCTTTGTCCCGAGAACGGTGCCCAAAAAATAACGGGCGAATTATAGCAGCGGGGACCCTCTCAATGCAATCAACTTGTAGAGTTATCAGGGATTTGTGCTGGATTTAGTGCGGTCATCAAGGCCTTGATTTCGACTTCGGAAAGTTCGCGAAATTGCCCCCGTTTCAACTGGGGTGGCAACCGCACCGGCCCGTAACGCACCCGCATCAACCGACTGACAGTGACGCCTACCGCCTCGAACATCCGGCGCACTTCACGGTTGCGTCCTTCGCTCAGGGTCACGTGATACCAATGGTTGGCACCCTCGCCACCGGATTGTTCGATCTGATTGAAGCGTGCCGGTCCATCGCCAAGTTCGATACCTTCTTTCAACTGCACCAATGCCTCATCACTCACAACGCCGAGCACCCGCACCGCGTATTCGCGCTCAAGTTCATAACGTGGATGCATCAGCCGGTTCGCGAGTTCACCGCTGCTGGTGATCAGCAGCAGTCCGCAGGAATTGAAATCCAGCCGACCGATGGTAATCCAGCGCCCACCGCGAATTTGCGGCAGTTTCTCGAACACCGTGGGGCGCTTTTCCGGGTCATCGCGCGAAACAATCTCACCTTCCGGCTTGTGGTAGAGCAGCACACGCGGCAGCCGGTCGGCAGCCAGCTTGAGATGCACCAGGCGGCCATTGACCCGAATCGCGTCGGCAGGCCCGATGCGCTGACCAACATGGGCAGGCTCGCCATTGACGCTGATGCGCCCGGCCAGTATCCATTCTTCCAATTCGCGCCGCGACCCGTGGCCGGCATCCGCCAAAGCCTTGTGCAGCTTCACTGAAGACGTTTCGACGGGTGCCGTGGGCGGACGTCGAATCGGGCCATGCGACTGCGGAGAGCGCGCCTGTGGCCCGCGCGTCTCAGTCCGCGGCGGGCTCTTCGACTGGCGGAAGGGACTGTGCTTTGGCTTCGGGGAGTTCGACAAGATCCATCACCCTTTCAATTTCCGTCAGCGACGGCAGTTCGGACAGGCTACGCAGGTTCAGGTCATCCAGAAACTTGCGGGTCGTCGCGTAGAGCGCCGGACGACCCGGCGCATCGCGATGGCCCACAGTATCGACCCAACCGCGTCCCTCAAGGGTTTTCAATATATTCGGCGAAACCGCGACGCCACGAATGTCCTCGATGTCGCCCCGCGTGACCGGTTGCCGGTAGGCGATGATCGCCAGCGTTTCCATGACCGCGCGCGAGTACTTGGGCGGCTTTTCGTTCTTGAGACGCTCCATGTAGGGCTGGTATTCGGGTCGCGTCTGAAAACGCCAGCCGGACGCCAGTTGTACCAGCTCAATACCGCGCTCGGCCCAGTCACGGCGCAAGTCGTCGAGCAAGGTACGCCAGGTTTCGTCATCGAAATCCTCGTCGAACAATTTCTTCAGTTCGGACTGCGGCAACGGCTCGGCAGCCACCAGCAGTGCGGCTTCGAGTACGCGTTTGAAGTCTTCGGGTTTATATAGCGGCAACATCATCGACTCTCACATAAATCGGCGCCAGCGCCTCGGTCTGGGTAATCTCGATCAGGCTTTCGCGCGCCAGTTCCAGGATCGCAAGAAAGCTGACCACCAATGCCTGCGGCCCGGCCGCCAAATCGAACAAATCCTCGAACACCACGAAACCACGGCCGCGCACCCGACGCAGGATCAGGATCATGTGCTCGCGCACCGAAAGCTCTTCGCGCCGCACCTTGTGGTGCTGCATGACACGGGCCTGCGTCATCAATGCCAGCCACGCCACCTGCAGATCGTGCAGGCTGACGTCGGGCTGCCGCTCGACCACCTTGTCGGCAATCCAGACCGTCACCCATTCATAGTTGCGGCCCGCCTGCGGCATCGCATCCAGCTTCGCGGCAGCGGCTTTCATCTGCTCGTATTCGAGCAGGCGTCGTACCAGTTCGGCACGCGGATCCTCGGGCTCACCAGTCTCGGCGCGCGGCGGACGTGGCAGCAGCAGGCGCGACTTGATCTCGATCAGCATTGCTGCCATCAGCAAATACTCGGCCGCCAGTTCGAGGTTGCTCTTGCGCATGGCCTCGACATACACCAGATATTGCGCGGTCAACGGCGCCATCGGGATATCGAGAATGTTGATGTTGGCCTTGCGGATCAAGTACAGCAACAGATCCATCGGCCCCTCAAAACTATCGAGGATGACTTCCAGCGCGTCGGGCGGAATGTAGAGGTCAGTCGGCAGTTCTAGCAAAAACTCGCCGTAAACCTTGGGCAGATGCGGTCCGTCCGGTGGCGCTCCGCTTTCGATGATGGTCAGTTCTGTCATAAAAAATTCCGTCCGGAACTACGTTTCAACTGTAATCCAGCCCCATCGCATCGCGTACCTCGCGCATGGTTTCCTGCGCCTGTTTGCGTGCTTTTTCGCAACCGTCGGCGATGATATTGCGCACCAATTGCGGGTCCTCCTCGTACATGCGGGCCCGTTCCAGCATCGGTTCCTGTTCCTTTAGCACCGCGTCGATCACCGGCTGCTTGCACTCGAGGCAACCAATGCCGGCGCTGCGACAGCCGGTCTGCACCCACTGTTTCACATCCTCGCCGGAATACACCACATGGAACTGCCATACCGGGCACTTGTCCGGATCGCCCGCATCGGTGCGCCTTACCCGCTGCGGATCGGTCTGCATGGTGCGAATTTTCTTCTTCACCGAATCGGCATCCTCGCGCAAGGTGATGGTGTTGCCATACGACTTCGACATCTTCTGGCCGTCGAGGCCTGGCATTCGTGACGCTTCGGTTAGCAGTGCATCGGGCTCGACCAGAATCATCTTGCCGCTGCCCTCCAGATAGCCGAACAACCGTTCGCGATCACCGTGCGACAGGTTTTGCACCTCGTCAAGCAACTCGTGGGCATTGTCCAGTGCCGTTTCGTCGCCCTTTTCCTGATGCAAGGTGCGCAAATTTTCATACAGCTTGGCGCGCTTGGAACCAAGCTTCTTGACCGACTCGCGCGCCTTGTCCTCGAAACCAGGTTCGCGGCCATAGAGATGATTGAAGCGGCGCGCGATCTCGCGGGTGAACTCGATATGCGGCACCTGATCGTCGCCCACCGGCACCCGGTTGGCGCGGTAGATCAAAATATCGGCAGCCTGCAGCAAGGGGTAACCAAGAAAACCGTAGGTCGACAGATCCTTGCTCTCCAGCTTTTCCTGCTGGTCCTTGTAGGTCGGCACGCGCTCCAGCCAACCCAGCGGCGTCATCATCGAAAGCAGCAAATGCAACTCGGCGTGCTCAGGCACCTTGGACTGGATGAACAAGGTTGCCTGGGTCGGATCGACACCCGCCGCCAGCCAGTCGATGATCATGTCGCGGGCGCTGGCGGTGATGTTTCCCGGTTCGTCGTAGGCAGTCGTCAGCGCATGCCAGTCGGCGACAAAGAACAGGCACGGGTATTCGTGCTGGAGCTTGATCCAGTTGCGCAGCACGCCATGGTAGTGGCCAAGGTGCAGACGCCCGGTGGGGCGCATGCCGGAAAGAACTTTTTCAGCGTACATAAAAATCTCAGAGTGCGAAAATCGTGCCAATCAAGGCCATGAATATTCGTAACAACGGCATCAGGATACTGTTCAAAATTCCAGAAAACAGCAACGCCAACAGAATCACGAAACCGTAGCGTTCAATTTGGGCAAACTTCCACGCCGCCTGTCCAGGCAGCAAGCTCACTGCAATTCGTCCCCCGTCCAGCGGTGGCAGTGGCAACAAGTTCAGCAACATCAGCATGCCATTGACCTGGATTCCGGCCTGCGCCATGGTCATCATCGCCTGGGCATAACCAAAATCGGGCATCGACAACGCAAACTTGAAGACCAATGCCCACATGCACGCCATTACCAGATTCGCGCCCGGTCCGGCCGCCGCTACCCAGAGCATGTCGCGCTTGGGATTGCGCAGCTTGCCGAAATTGACCGGAACCGGCTTGGCCCAACCAAACATGAAGCCGCTCAGCATATAGGTCAAGGCTGGAATCGCAATCGTGCCCAGAGGATCAATATGGCGCAAGGGGTTGAGGCTGACCCGCCCTTCCTGCCATGCGGTGGGATCACCAAAATGACGGGCGACGTAGCCGTGGGCGGCCTCATGCAGCGTGATCGCGAAGATAATCGGGACGGCGGAGATCGCCAGCGTCTGAATCGAATTTTCCATGGGGCAGGCGGATTCTACCAGAGGGGTACTAAAGACCGAGCGGTGCCAGCGCCCCGCAACCGGCGCGCATCAGCTCGGGCGCAGCCCCGGTCAGATTGACCACGGTGGTCATTTCCAATCCGCAATGGCCGGCCTCGATCACCAGATCGAGCTGTTTTTCGAGGCGGTCGCGAATCTGTTCGGGATCGGTCATCGGCGCCTCCTCGCCCGGCAGCAAAAGGGTTGACGTCAGCAGCGGCTCATCCAGCTCCGCCAGCAGGGCCCGCACCAGCGGATGGTCGGGCACCCGGATGCCGATGGTCTTGCGCTTCGGGTGCATCAAGCGCCGCGGCACTTCTTTGGTACCTTCGAGAATGAAGGTGTATGCGCCCGGCGTCACCGCTTTCAGCAACCGGTATCCAGTGTTATCGACGCGGGCGTAGGTGGCGATTTCGGACAGGTCGCGGCACATTAGGGTGAAGTGATGCCGCTCGTCGACATCGCGAATCCGGCGGATCCGCTCCAGCAGCGCGGTATCGCCGGTGTGGCCACCCAGCGCGTAAGCCGCATCGGTGGGAAAAGCGATCAGACCACCCTTGCGTACGATCTCCGCCGCCTGCTTGATAAGACGGAGCTGTGGATGTTCCGGGTGGATCGAAAAAAACTGCGCCATTAAAGTGTATCGGCGCCGATCAGTGCAGGCGCGTCCACACTGGCACCAGATCCGGCGGCAGAGCAGGCATCCTGCCGAGATCGATCCAGCTTTCCCCCGGTCCATGGAAATCCGAGCCGGTCGACGCCAGCAAGCCGAAGGTCCGCGCCAGCGTTGCCATTTCATCCACGTCGCCAGCCCATTGGGAGCCGGACAACACTTCGATGCCGTCGCCACCGCATGCCTTGAATTCGGTGAGCAATTTACGCAGCGCAGCCTTGGTCAGCCGATAGCGCCCCGGATGGGCGACAACGGCCACCCCGCCCGCGCCATGAATCCAGCTGATGGCTTCTTCCAACGTCGCCCAAGCGTGACTGACGTACCCCGGCTTGCCCTTGGCCAGCCAGTGATCGAACACAGATTTCGCATCCCTGGCCAAACCTTGTTCGACAATGAAGCGCGCCATATGGGCGCGGCTCACCAGGGCGGGGTTGCCGGCGAAACGTAAAGCACCTTCGTAGGCACCGTGGATTCCTACCTTGTCGAGTTCGGCCGCCATGCGCAATGCCCTTGCGTCGCGCCCCGCGCGGACGCGCACAAGACCTTCGACCAGTTGTACATTGGCGGGATCAATGCCGAGCGCGATCACATGCACCGTCGTGTCGTCTCCCCACGAGACCGAAACCTCCACGCCGTCGACAAAACGCATGCCCAACGCTTTCGCCTCGGCTTTCGCTTCGGCCAAGCCCTTGAGTTCGTCGTGATCGGTCAACGCCAGCAACTCGACGCCGTTGGCATGCGCGCGCCGCACCACCTCAATGGGTGCCAGCAGACCGTCGGAAACCGTCGAGTGACAATGCAAATCTGCGTTCAAGCAAAAAACTCCTCTATCAAGCGCGCCACCGCTTCAGGGTGGTCATGCTGCATGTTGTGGCCGGCATCGTCCAGCGTCACTTGCTTCAAATTGCGAAAGCATGCGATGCGGGCAAGATAATCCTCCTTGTCAGCCTCGAATGCCTTGACGATGGCGGAATCCCGCGCGGTCAGCCATAACACCGACGCCGTCGCCTGCCGCCATGCCGCCTTCGCATCCTCGATCGGGTAGTAGACCGGGTTCGACCAGAAATGACACGGATCGGCGGCGAAACGCACGCCGCCTTCGCAATGATCCGTCACATTCCGGGCAAGAAAACCAGCGCGTTCAGCCGTCAGGCGCGAATTATCCCGCATCAGGCGCTGGGCAAACGCGGCCTGGTCGGGGTAGACCCTGAAATTCCGCTCGGCGCGAATCTGATCGAGCCACTTGCGCGCACGTCCGGGGGGATCGGCATAAGCGGAGCGGGGCATCCCGCCCCCTTCCATGTTCACCAGACGAGTCACCCGTTCGGGCCGCAGCCCGGCATAAATGCTGGAGATGGTGCCGCCCATGCTGTGAGCCACGATCAGCACCGGAGCCTCGGGTGAATAGTGGTTCAAGAGCGCATCAAGGTCGGCAAAGTAGTCCGGAAACCAGTAGGTGTCTTCATTCCGTTGCGACTTGCCAAAGCCGCGCCAATCCGGAGCGATCACCCGCCATTCGTGTTGCAGGGCATCGACGATGAACTGAAACGAGGCCGAGGTGTCGCCCCAGCCGTGCAGCATGAAAATTTTCGGAGCATCGGCGCGGCCCCATGTCCGCACGTGAAAGCGGCGGTTGCGCAGTTGAACGAATTCGGAGGTATTTGGTTTCATCTTGAAAAACTATTATTCACCGCGGAGGACATCTCGATCCCCCTTGAAGGGACAGAGGGAAACCATAGCAGAGGCATTTGAATTCCTCCGCGTCCTCCGCGGGGGGCTTTTGAGACTAAGTCGAGCAATTTTAGCAAAGCCCTTGCCCTGACCCTTGAAGGCCCGGCATAATGTGCCTCATCATCGGGAGAGAGTGAACTAAAAGTGTTCACCGCCGAAGGCGCAACCCCCAGGAATCGCTCAGGCAAAAGGGCCGATGACGCAACAAGAATCTGGAGAGCGATGGGAGACCATCCACCGACGGGGCACACGAAAGCGCGACTTTCGCAATCTCTCAGGTCCAAGGACAGATGGGGCAAAGACCAAGGGGTCTTTGCCCTTTTTTATTGTCCAGCCCTCATGAATCAACGCACCGTTCTTTACGACACCCATGCCGCCGCCAACGCGAAAATCGTCGACTTCGCCGGCTGGGACATGCCCATCCACTATGGTTCGCAGCTCGAAGAACACCACGCGGTGCGACGCGATGCCGGCATGTTCGACGTGTCGCACATGTTGTCGATCGACCTCATCGGCGCCGATGCCCTGCCCTTCCTGCGCCGCCTGCTGGCCAATGACTGCGCCAAACTCACGCTGCCCGGCAAGGCGCTCTACTCCTGCATGCTACGACCGGACGGCGGCGTGATCGATGACCTGATCGTCTATTTTTTTACTCCGACCCGTTATCGCATCGTCGTCAACGCCGGTACCGCCGACAAGGATTGGACATGGATGCAAAAGCAGGCAGCGGACTTTGATGTGGAGTTAAAACAGCGCCGCGATCTGGCAATGATCGCAATACAAGGCCCCAATGCCCGCGCGAAATTCTGGGCGGCCTTCCCCGCCAGTCGCAGCACATGCCAAGGATTCGCGGCGTTTCAGGCGGTTGAATGGAATGAGTGGCTGGTGGCGCGCACCGGCTATACCGGCGAAGATGGTTTCGAAATCGCCCTGCCCAATAGCTTAGCGGCTGGCGCTTGGCAGGCTCTGCAAGCTGCTGGCGTCGCCCCCTGCGGTCTCGGTGCGCGCGATACCTTGCGCCTCGAAGCCGGGATGAATCTCTACGGCCAAGACATGGATGAAAACGTCAGCCCGCATGAGTCGGGGCTGGCATGGACGGTGGACACCAAGGACACCAGGCGCGACTTCATCGGCCGCGCGGCGCTGACTACACCTGTCCGGCAACTCGTCGGACTGTTGCTGATTGATCCCGGCGTGCTGCGATCGCATCAACACGTATTCACCGCAAAGGGCGAAGGCGAAACCACCAGCGGCAGTTTTTCGCCAACGCTGAACCGATCCATCGCACTGGCACGTGTGCCGGTCGGCGTTGCGGTTGGTGACGAAGTCGAAGTGGAAATTCGCGACAAGCGGCTCAAGGCAAAGGTAGCCAAACCGCCTTTTGTACGCAATGGAAAATCTTTACTCGAGGAGAACTGACATGAACGTCCCCGCTAATTTGAAATACGCCAAGTCCCACGAATGGATCAAGCAGGAAGCCGACGGCAGCCTCACCATCGGCATCTCCGACCACGCCCAGGAAGCGCTGGGCGACATCGTCTTTCTCGAATTACCGGAAGCCGGCCGCATCGTCAAAGGCGGCGAAGAATGCGCGGTGGTCGAATCGGTCAAGGCCGCTTCCGATATCTACGCACCGGTCTCGGGTGAAATCATCGCTGTCAACAGCGCTGTCATCGAGGCACCGGAAAGCGTCAATCAGGATGCCTATGCGGCGTGGCTATTCAAGATCAAACCGTCCAATCCGGTCGAGTATGCGGCCCTGCTGGATGCTGCGGCTTATACAAAAGTTGCCGAAAGCGAATAACTCCGTCGTCCCCGCGCAGGCGGGAACCCAGTGACTTTTGCAATGGTTAAACAACCTGCTGTGTACATGCTGAGCAACCAGCGCAATGGCACGCTTTACGTGGGGGTGAGCTCTTATCTGGTAAAGAGAATATGGGAGCACAAGCAGGGTTTAGTTGAGGGCTTCACCAAAGAGCACGGCATTCATACGTTGGTGTACTTTGAGCTACACGACGAAATGATTCAGGCAATACAGCGCGAAAAGCAGATTAAGAAGTGGAACCGTGACTGGAAGATAAATTTGATTGAGAAGCACAATCCCTACTGGAATGATCTCTGGTCAGAGATTGTTTAAAGACACTGGATTCCCGCCTTCGCGGGAATGACGGAGCATATTGAATAAGCTAATGATGGCAACTAACCTTCCTCTCTCCATACTCGAACAGCACGACGACTTTATCGCCCGCCACATCGGCCCGGACGACAAGGACATCGCCGCGATGCTGGCCTCCATCGGCGCCGCCAGCCTTGATGAACTGATCGCGCAAACGGTGCCCGCCGCCATCCGACTTGCCAGTCCATTAGCCTTGCCGGAAGCGAAATCCGAGCACGAGGCACTGGCCGACATCAAGGCCATCGCCGCGAAAAATATCCCGACAAAATCGCTGATCGGTATGGGCTATCACGACACCATCACGCCCAAGGTCATCCTGCGCAACGTCATGGAAAACCCGGGCTGGTACACCGCCTACACGCCCTACCAGGCCGAGATCGCCCAGGGCCGATTGGAAGCCCTGCTCAACTACCAGCAGATGGTGATCGACCTCACCGGCATGGAACTGGCCAATGCCTCGCTGCTCGACGAAGCCACTGCCGCCGCCGAAGCCATGACCATGGCGCGGCGCATTTCAAAATCCAGGTCCAACGCATTTTTTGTGGATGAAGATTGCTTCCCGCAAACGATCGATGTGGTGAAAACCCGCGCCGGATTTTTTGGTTTTGAGTTGATCGTGGGCACGGTTGAACAAGCAGCGCAAGCTGACGTATTCGGCGCCCTGCTGCAATACCCCAATGATCGCGGTGAAGTCAGCGACCTCACCGGCATCCTCGCCGCACTGAAAGCAAAGAACGCGATCAGCGCCATCGCCACCGACCTGATGGCGCTGGTGTTGCTCAAATCGCCAGGATCGATGGGCGCCGACATCGCGCTCGGTTCCAGCCAGCGCTTCGGCGTGCCGCTCGGTTTCGGTGGTCCACATGCTGCCTTCTTCGCCACCAGGGACGAGCACAAGCGTTCGGTAGCGGGCCGCATCATCGGCGTCTCGGTGGATGCACGCGGCAAGACAGCATTGCGCATGGCGCTGCAAACGCGCGAGCAGCACATTCGCCGCGAGAAAGCCAACTCCAATATCTGTACTTCACAAGTGCTGCTGGCCAACATGGCCGGCATGTATGCGGTGTATCACGGCCCGCAAGGTCTGCGCACCATCGCCGAACGCATTCACCGCCTCACCACCATCCTCGCGTTGGGGCTACGACAAGCCGGCATCAAGGTACTCAACCGGAACTGGTTTGACACGCTGCAAGTGGAAACATCCATCGATGTACCCGGCGTCAACTTGCGCCATGTATCGGACACAGTGCGCGGCATTTCGCTCAACGAGAAGACCACGCGTGCCGATGTGACAACACTGCTCCAGGCCCTCACCGGAAAAGCGGCAGACATCGCCGCACTTGATGCGCAAGCCATCGCGGCCAGCCCCATCACCGACCTGCTGCGCAGCGACGCCATTCTCGCGCATTCCGTGTTCAACACCCACCACAGCGAACACGAAATGCTGCGCTATCTCAAGAAGCTGCAAAACCGCGACCTGGCGCTCGATCATTCGATGATCTCGCTCGGTTCCTGCACCATGAAGCTCAACGCCACCAGCGAGATGATTCCGGTTACCTGGCCCGAATTCGCAGACATCCATCCGTTCGCACCGCTGGCGCAGGCGACCGGTTATCTGGAAATGATTCGCGGCCTCGAAGAGTGGCTAAAAATCATCACCGGTTTCGACGCCATCTGCATGCAACCCAACTCCGGCGCACAGGGCGAATATGCGGGACTTGTTGCGATCCGTCGCTATCAGGCTTCTCGTGGTGAAACCCGGCGCGACATTTGCCTGATTCCGAAATCCGCACACGGCACCAACCCCGCTACCGCGCAGATGTGCGGCCTGCAGGTGGTGGTGGTGGACTGCGACGACAGCGGCAATGTCGATGTCGCCGACCTCGAATCCAAGGCCGCGCAACACAGCGAAAACCTCTCCTGCCTAATGCTTACCTACCCTTCCACCCACGGCGTGTTCGAGGAAGCGGTAAAGGACATCTGCGTCATCGTCCATCGGCATGGTGGCCAGGTGTACATGGACGGCGCCAACCTCAACGCGCAGGTAGGACTCACCAGTCCCGGCCATATCGGTGCCGACGTATCGCACATGAACCTGCACAAGACCTTCTGCATCCCGCACGGCGGCGGCGGGCCGGGCATGGGACCGATCGGTCTGAAGGCACATCTCGCAGCCTTCATGGCCAACCACGTCGTGCAGCCCATTGATGGCCCGCATCAGGGTCAGGGTGCCGTTTCGGCAGCGCCGTTCGGCTCGGCATCAATCCTGCCGATCTCATGGATGTATATCGCCATGATGGGCGGCACCGGCCTCAAGCGCGCTACCGAAGTCGCCATTCTCAACGCCAACTACGTCGCCCGCCAATTGGTCGACCATTATCCAGTGCTTTACGTTGGCAGCCGTGGCCGCGTCGCCCACGAATGCATCCTCGACATTCGTGCCATCAAGGCAGCCACCGGCATCGCCGAAATCGACATCGCAAAACGCCTGATGGATTACGGCTTCCACGCGCCCACGGTCAGTTTCCCGGTGGCCGGCACGCTGATGGTGGAACCGACCGAATCGGAATCCAAAGCCGAACTGGATCGCTTCATTGCCGCCATGATTTCCATCCGCGACGAAATCCGCAAAGTCGAAAGCGGCGCATGGCCGGCCGAGGACAACCCGCTCAAGAACGCACCACATACCCAGGCCGACATCATCGAGACTGAGTGGAAGCGCTCCTACACCCGCAGCGAAGCCGCTTTCCCGTTGCCATGGGTGGCCGACAACAAGTTCTGGCCCAGCGTCAATCGCATCGACGACGTGTATGGCGACCGCAATCTGTTCTGCGCCTGCGTGCCGATGGAGGAATATGCGGAGGCCTGAGCAGGCTTTGTCCCTCGCACTGGACGGGACGGGCAAGTCCTGATAGTTTCCTCGATAAGCAAACGCGGGGGGGATTCCAAATGATCTTTGAGCAGATTACGACCGGCGGCTGCCAGTCCTACCTGATCGGCTGCGCCGACACCTGCGCCGCCGCGGTGATCGATCCCGAAGTCAGCCAGATCGACCGCTATCTCGCCCTGGCCGCGCGCGATGCCCTGCGTCTGCGCTACATCATCGACACCCATACCCATGCCGATCATTTCTCGGCCAGCCGGCAACTCGCGCAACAGCTTGGCGTACCGGTCGTCATGCATCGCGAAAGTCCGGCACCCAAGGTCGACATTCGCGTCGACGACGGCGAACTGCTGGTGATCGGCAAGTTGCGCATGCAGGTCATCCACACGCCGGGCCACACTCGCGATTCGATGTGCCTCGCCACCGAAGATCGCCTGTTCAGCGGCGACACCCTGCTCATCGGCGGCACTGGCCGTACCGACCTGCCCACTGGCAACCCGGAGTCGCTTTACGAAAGCCTGTTCGAACGCATCGTCAAGCTGGATCCAGCGTTGAAGGTATATCCCGCGCACGACTACAAGGGACGCAGCCACTCCACCATTGCCACCGAACTCGACACCAATCCGCGTCTGCAGGTAAAAGACCGGGCCGCTTTCGTGGACATGATGCGCAACCTCAACCTCACCATGCCCACCCACCTTACCGAGGCGTTGCGGACCAACATGAGCGGCGGCAAGACCGTGGCCCAGATGCTTGCCGAAGCGGCGGCAACGGTGCCGTTCATGTCGCTGATGGAGTTGTTGGCGCATGTCGAAACCGGCGACAACGAATTGCTCGTTCTCGACGTGCGCGAACGCGATGCCTACCAGGCCGGGCATATCGCCGGCGCGAAATCATTACCGCGCGGACAACTGGAGTTGCGGGTCAACCAGGAACTGCCCAACCCGACCCGGCGCATCCTGACCTGTTGCGAGCTCGGCCAGATTTCGACCCTGGCCGCCGCGACTCTGCGCTCGATGGGGTTCCAGCGCGCGGTGGCGCTCGATGGCGGCATGAAGGCATGGCGCGAGGCGGGTTATCCAATGGAGACATCCGGCGCCTCCTGAGCCACGATTCCCGGCAAGCCGCACTGGCTGGCGCTGTATCCTGCTGGCGAGAAGCCCCATCCTGCTGTTCCGAATTCGAAAGGTCCGGTTTGACCCAATATCCCGTCGTCACCTGGAGCGAAGCAGGTGAAACCCGCTCTGCGCGCTGGCGTTCGGAAAGCGGCGTGCCACCACCGCAGCAAATCGTCATCGCCGATGACACCATCTCCGCCAACACGGCCTATCGGTTAGCCACTGAGGGCACCGCGCTGTTGTGGCGCGGCGATTTCCAGAATGCACGCCAGTTGCTGCTCGCATTGGGTCGGCGTGCCGACCGCAAACCACGCAATCCACCCGACCTGACATCGTTATCCACCAGCGAAATTTTCCATTTGCATCGTCAGACCCAGGCACAACGCGCACGGGTGCTGGGCATGTTGCTGCTGCCGTTCGAGGCCGACCACAGCGTCCTGCTGCGTCGTGCGCCCGATGTCCGTCTAGCCTGCACCGAGGCTTATGGTGTGGCGGATGAACCCTACCTCGCTTCGATGCGTGAACTGCTGGGCCTCATCGGCGCCTACGAGTGGCGCAAGAATGGCGTGGAAATCAAGGCACTCGGCGATCGCATCCATCCACACTACGGCGTGTTTCCGCCGGTGCGCAATGAGTATGTGGATCTGGTTGGCGAAGCGCCGTTGCCAACATCGCACGCGCTGGCCTTCGACATTGGCACGGGAAGCGGCATCTTGGCCGCAGTACTGGCCCGGCGCGGCATCGCGCATATCGTTGCCACCGACAATAATCCCCGTGCACTGGCCTGCGCCCGCGACAACCTCGCGCGGCTCGGGTTAAATGAACAGGTGGAAGTGACTGAAGCCGACCTTTTCCCCGCAGGACGTGCGCCGCTGATCGTATGCAATCCACCATGGGTGCCAGCGCAGCCCAGTTCTCCGCTCGAACACGCGGTTTACGATCCCGATAGCCGCATGCTGCGCGGCTTCCTCGGCGGACTCGCGGCGCATCTGCAACCGGAGGGCGAAGGATGGCTGCTGCTCTCGGATATTGCCGAACACCTGGGCCTGCGTACGCGTGCCGAACTGCTTGCCACGATAGATGCAGCGGGCCTGAAGGTGCTCAGTCGAATCGACGTACGACCCACGCATCGCAAAGCCTCCGATGCCAGCGACCCGCTCCACGCCGCGCGTGCGGCGGAGATCACCTCACTCTGGCGCCTCGCGGTTGGTTGAGATAACCCCACGATTGCCATATTTTCGCTAGCCTTCAAACTACAACGTACCCGGAGAAATGCACGCATGGCTGATCAACTGCTGATTCTCACCGTGATCGGTGACGACCGACCCGGACTGGTGGGCGAACTGTCCGCCGCCATTTCCGCGCATCAGGGCAACTGGCTGGAATCATCCATGGCGCGGCTCGGCGGCAAGTTTGCCGGCATCGTCAAGGTGGCAACACCCGCTGCCAACAGCGCTGCGTTGCGGGCCGCGCTGGCGAGGTTATCCGGTCTCAAGATCACAGCGGAAACTTCCGCTGGCGAAGCACCCTCCGGCGGACGCCGTCTGCGGCTGGCGCTGGTCGGCCACGACCGCATCGGCATCGTGCGCGAAGTCTCGCAAATACTTGCCCGCCATGCGGTGAATGTGGAAGCGCTCAACACTCACACTGCCAGCGCCCCCATGTCGGCGGAAATCCACTTCCACGCCCAGGCCGAACTCCTCGCCCATCCCAGCCTTGACGTCCGCGCGCTGACCGATGACCTGGAACGGATTTCGAATGACCTGATGGTCGACATTACCCTCGACGAGACAATCCGGGCCTGATCGGCAACAGCGTTGGTGCCGGCTTTCGATCCGGTTTCGTGATCCAGCATGCCATCGTGCAGTTGGTGTTGCCTGAAATCTGTAGGGATATACTGTCAGCTCAATATTTGTCTGTCGTGATGCGGCAGGGCACGAGCGATTTTTTGAGGAGACAAAAATGCAATCAGAGCGTAAATCGGACGGGGAGAATTGTCCGTTTGAATTCAACTTCGACGCCGCAACATTCAAGGTGGGTGATCTGGTGAGTTATCGCATTCCCGAAAGCTTCGACCAGATGCCGTTTGTTGGAACACTGCTTGAGGTCGGCGAGGATTACGTCCTCATTACGGCGAACGACCCATCCGACCCCGATCGCCGTATGCGCGGCACGCGCGAGAGCCGCCCCATCGTCAGCACCAAGGAAGCACTTGGGTAGCGCACGGTTCTGTTGAGGCTGTCCGGATTGCACCAGCAACAACCGGGAATATGCGGGCGGTAATGAACTCTTATCGGACGTTCGCAATCCCCGAAAACAGCGCGTCCTTTGCACCAATGCATTACACTCAATGCGTCTCGTGGACAGTGGGTGAAAAACCGTTGATGTCACGTCTTTGTCATGCAGTCAGTCCAAGCTTGCAAAAACATTCGGGGCCGATACTCGACCATTGATGGCTGACACCCTCTACTGCTACCACTGCGGGCAGCATCATCCGAAGACGGAAATGCGCCAGATCGAGACCAAGGGCGCGCGACGCTGGCGCTGCATCAAGAGCATAGAAGCCGCCAAGAAGGGCCGGGAAGCGCGTGAAGCCTTCGGCCGACAGACCACCGATACCAACAAGGCCGAAGCGCAGAGCAAACTCAAGGCGTTGCTGAACCCTGAGTGGCTTTCTGACTAATCCGTGGAATATCCGGATTGGAAATTCATCAAGTTAGTGGCATGTAATGCGCCAATTGGGTGTCCGCTAACGACGGCGGATTCAACGGGTCAATGCAACACACTAACCACCGCTTGAGCGGAAGGAGTGTTGCAGATGAAGCAGCGATCTGAATAAACACGTTTCGAAGAACGCTCTTTCTGTCTCAAAGCACAGACAATCGATTCTGCACACAATCAGCCCTTTAACGAAACGGTCGCTGCCGTATGTCGCGGAGCCGCGACAGAACATCGTCATTGCATCATCCTGATTTTTTTCAACTCACTGAACACAAAGCACAAATTTCACAGGCACAAGTCTTGCGGAATACGCGCAGTCCGCGTCGGCCAACCGCGCCATGACCCGCGACTTTTTCAGTGAGGAGAAGCCATGCTCAAATCCCAGAACTTCCTTGGTCGTCTTGACGACGCCTTCAGCAACCGCGACCCACGGAGTTCCGGCGTCAAAACGCCGCCGCTGCCGGCGAGCCTGGCGACGTCTGCAAAATCTGTCAGCAGTTCTCCGTCACCATCCACAACCGAGCCGCTGCCGGCTGCGGCGCCAAGCACTACGGCAACCGCAAAGTCAGAGTCCACCACCGGCAATCGGCTCATCGTCGGCCCCGACGTGAAACTCAAGGGTGCGGAAATTCTCGA
The DNA here is from genome assembly GCA_025360425.1 of Sterolibacteriaceae bacterium. Classification (GTDB taxonomy): domain Bacteria; phylum Pseudomonadota; class Gammaproteobacteria; order Burkholderiales; family Rhodocyclaceae; genus JANYCD01. The sequence continues at coordinate 4,254 of JANYCD010000068.1, read as the reverse complement.
TTGCGATACGCTGGTGGTAGAAGGTCGCGTCGAGGCCACGATGGACAGCCATATCATCCGCATCGCCGAGCAGGGTTCTTTCTGCGGCACGGTCGGCATCGATACTGCGGAGATTCACGGCCAGTTCGACGGCGAACTGACGGCGCGCGGGCAATTGATCATTCATTCGACCGGACGGGTCAGCGGCAAGATTCGTTACGGCAAGATAATGATCGAGGAAGGCGGCCAGATTTCAGGCGACATTCAATCCATCGCAACCGCCGAAAGCATGAGTGATGCGCACTCACTCGCGCAAGTCGCCAGAATGCCTGCCACTTCAACGGCACGGACCTGATTGCTGGTGTGCTGCGGGCCCCATCCAAACGGCCCCCCTCCGCGGGGCCCGCAGCCTTTTTCTCAGCCAGCCCCCTACTTCGGGCCGTTGCACCCGAACGTTTCAAATAACGCCTGAGCGCGGTGTGGCCACGATCACCTTCCCCTGATCAATTTCGGTGCCAGATAGCGAGTTTGCTCGCTATGTGAGCTATGTACGTGTAGTAGCCCGCAACTCGGGCGAGACACGCTGCTGCGCATAGCAGTAATGGCACCCCCTTGCCATTGTTGCGCATGGCGCCGATGATCACCGCACCGGAATGCTTGATGTCTTCGCGCTCCGCCTGCCGCCCGAAGGCAGCGTGACGCGTCTCGGTAGACTTTGCGCAGTTTTCCCTCGAATATCTGCCTGCTGGTGGTTGATCGCTCCAAAAAAACTTTTAATCCATCATTCGTTCCCCGTGTGTTGATGACAACAGCCCGAGCAATGACTGTGCAACAGATTCCATCGCATGGATAAGACGGTTATCGACGCCCTTGCCCGCTGGCCCAATGTGCCGGATGTCTACGGCTGGCTGGGCCTGGATAGACGCGGGCGGTGGCGGATCAAGGGAGATGCAGTGACCAACCCGCAACTGTGCGCATTTATCGGCCGCAACTACACCAGCAGCGGGGAAGGCGCCTGGTTTTTCCAGAATGGCCCACAGCGCGTCTATGTGGCGTTGGACTACACGCCCTGGGTGCTGCGCCTGACCGGTTCGGGTGAACTTGAAACCCACAGTGGCATCACCGTTGCCAATCCCCGTCGGGTCTGGATGGATGAGGACGGCAATCTGCTGCTGGAGACGGAACATGCCATTGGGCTAATCGAGGACCGCGACCTGCCTGCCATGCTCGATTGCATCGTCGACGCTTCGAACACGCGTGCCAACGAAGAATCACTGCTGCAACTGATGGCCGGTGCTGCGCTGCCGTTACAATTGCGCCTTGCCGGCGAACTGCTGCCACTCTCGCCGATTACGAAAACGCAGGTACCTGGCAAGTTCGGTTTCATCGCCGATCCCTGCCCCGCCGCGCAATAGCATGGCTTAACCCTTCACCAGAACACCGCACGCAAAAATGGCTCAATACGTTTTCACCATGAATCGCGTGGGCAAGATCGTTCCGCCCAAGCGCCAGATTCTCAAGGACATCTCACTGTCGTTTTTTCCAGGCGCAAAGATCGGCGTGCTGGGCCTGAACGGCTCAGGCAAATCGACCGTGCTGCGCATCATGGCCGGCATCGACAAGGAAATCGAAGGCGAAGCGACGCCGATGCCGAACATGACCATCGGTTACCTGCCGCAGGAGCCCGAGCTTGATCCCGCTAAAACGGTGCGCGAAGAGGTCGAGACCGGCATGGGTGAGGTGATGCAGGCGCAGAAGAAGCTTGAGGACGTATATGCCGCCTACGCCGAAGCGGATGCCGACTTCGACAAGCTGGCCGAGGAACAGGCGCGGCTCGAGGCCATTATCGCCACGGCCGGATCGGACCTGGAAAACCAGCTCGAAATCGCCGCCGATGCGCTGCGTCTGCCGGCCTGGGATGCTATGGTCAAGAACCTTTCGGGCGGCGAGAAGCGACGCGTCGCACTATGCAAGCTGCTGCTCTCCAAACCCGACATGCTGCTGCTGGACGAACCGACCAATCACCTGGACGCCGAATCGGTGGATTGGCTGGAACAATTTCTCACGCGCTTCCCCGGCACCGTGGTGGCAGTGACCCATGACCGCTACTTCCTCGACAATGCCGCCGAATGGATACTCGAACTCGACCGCGGCCATGGCATCCCTTGGAAGGGCAACTATTCCTCGTGGCTGGAACAAAAAGAAGCCCGCCTGGAAACCGAATCAAAGCAGGAAGGCGCGCGCATCAAGGCCATGAAGCAGGAACTGGAATGGGTGCGGCAGAACCCCAAGGCGCGCCAGGCCAAGAGCAAGGCGCGTATTGCACGCTTTGAGGAACTCAATTCCTACGAATACCAGAAACGTAACGAGACGCAGGAAATTTTCATTCCGCCCGGTGAACGGCTGGGCGACAAGGTCATCGAATTCGCAGGTGTTTCCAAGAGCTTTGGCGACCGGCTGCTGATCGACAATCTCAGCTTCAGCATTCCGCCCGGCGCCATCGTCGGCGTGATCGGCCCCAACGGCGCCGGCAAATCCACGCTGTTCAGGATGATTCAGGGCAAGGAGCAGCCCGATAGCGGCGAAGTGGTGATTGGCTCCACGGTGAATGTCGCCGCGGTGGATCAATCGCGCGAAGGCCTGGACAACAGCAAGACGGTATTCGATCTGGTTTCGGGCGGCGCCGATATTCTGACCGTCGGCAAATTCGAAATGGCGTCGCGCGCCTATCTCGGCCGCTTCAACTTCAAGGGCGGCGATCAGGGCAAGACCGTCGGCAATCTTTCCGGGGGCGAGCGCGGCCGCCTGCATCTTGCAAAGACGCTGATCGCCGGCGGCAATGTGCTGCTGCTGGATGAGCCTTCAAATGATCTTGACGTTGAAACCCTGCGCGCACTCGAAGATGCGTTGCTTGAGTTCGCCGGCTGCGTGTTGGTAATCAGCCATGATCGCTGGTTCCTCGACCGCATCGCGACGCACATCCTCGCCTGCGAGGGCAACTCGCAATGGACTTTCTTCAACGGCAACTATCAGGAGTACGAAGCCGACAAGCGCAAGCGGCTCGGCGAGGAAGGGGCAAAACCGAAGCGGATACGTTACAAGCCGATCAGCCGTTGACCGTTCCGTTCAACGTTCAGCACTTTTCACTGCATCCATCAACCAGGAGCGAACACCATGACCAAAGAGCAGAAGAGCAACAAGGAATCAAAAAAACAGCCACTGTTGAACAAAAAGGACAAGAAAGCGGCCAAGCAGGTCAAGAAAGATTCCAAGGACGCGGCCAAGCCTTTCGCCATACCGAAGGACTAAGACCGCTTCAGTAATGCGGTGGTGTCTCGTCGTTGGGGCCGTTAGATTCCGCTGGCAAAGATACCTGCACCTGCTGACGCAGGGCGCGCAGTTCCTGCTGGAGTTGTTCGATCTGCTGTTGCTGGCGATAGACGGTGCGATTCAGTTCTTCCAGCAGATCTTCAGAAAGTGCGGTCTTGATTTCCAGTTCCATCAAGCGGTCTTCAGTGGGCTGTGTCGCCATGCTAGTCATTCTCTTGTTCATGCAGCACCGGAGGTTTGCTGGCTTCCAGCATCGCCTGGCGCGTCAGCGGCGTTTCGAGACTGATGCGACCAAGCGCGCCATCGCGATAGTCCTGTAGCAGAATCAGCGAAGCTTTTTCGCGATCCAGTTCGCCGCCAGTCCCCTTCACGATACAACCACGCCGCTTCGCCACGGTTTCGATCACGCCCGCGCCATCAAGGGGTTCGACGGCGACCCCATAGCGCGCCGCAACCCGCTCCGGATAACGTTCCAGCAGCACGTTGGCAAGGAAGACGGCCACTTCTTCTTCAAGCACCGCGTTGCGGCCGATGGCATGACTGGCGGCGAGCATGAAGCCGTCGGAGTCGTGCGCGATCTTTGGCCACATGAGGCCCGGCGTATCGGTGATCGACATGCGCGGCCCAAGGTCGAAACTCTGCTGTGATTTGGTGACGGCTGGCTCATCGCCAACCTTGGCCACCCGACGTTTGACCAGCGCATTCATCAGGGTCGACTTGCCGACGTTGGGAATGCCCATGATCATCATGCGCAGCGGCTTCAGCGTGTCGTTGCGATGCGGTGCAAGTTGCTGACACAGGGCCGGCACCTTGAGCGCGTCGCCGGGTTTCTTGCAGGAGATCGCCACCGCCTTAACGCCCTTCTGCTTGTTGAAAAAATCGAGCCAGGCCCGGGTTGCTTCGGGATCGGCCAGGTCGGCCTTGTTGAGCAGCTTGAGGCAAGGC
>JANYCD010000052.1 GCA_025360425.1 Sterolibacteriaceae bacterium | reverse complement strand
TTTTAATTATATCTAAAATAGTTTCAATCTGATCGGGGATAGTTGTAGGGCGACCTTTAAGGGTATTGATCTGTAAAATATTTTTACCATTCAAACTTTTTATGTAGAGCAAGGCATAGTCCGATTTCAGTCCTCCATCTCGGTTATCTTGCACCACCGATCCTGCTGAGTATTGCATTGGATAACACCCGACAAATGAAAATGAAGTTTCTGCCTCTAGTTGATGAAGACTTTCCCAATGATCAGCGGATCGCGCGTTGAACATAATGGCAATTACTCCATCATTTCTTAATACCCTGCTGCACTCAAATAATATTCTTAATAGTTTTTTGTTGTATGTTGCTTGATCCTTGTTTCGGGTTTTTGCATTTGATATTACAAGCTCGCCGGACAAATCGGACTCATACCCGAGAAAGCCATTCCACATCTCACTTAGTTCTAAATACGGTATACGATCACCATGAGGTGGGTCCGTTAGGATTACATTTACCGATTCAGAAGGTATTTGTTTGAGCAGTTCTTCAGAATCGCCAAGAGCAAGAAAACAATCCTTCCCCTCCTGAAAAAAATCTAACCCTTCCGCTGCAACACTCACATTGCACGACGGACCCATGTCATTTAGTGCTTTGAGTAGCTTATTGGCTTTATTTTCGAAGCAGTTGAGTGCATTGACTTCAAAATGTTGCCCTGGTCGCCAATATCCGATGACCCAGCTACCTACTTCAATTGATTCTGATTCAATGCCTCGCGCCTTTCCACGCTTCGATACCGCAAATACCATACGTGACATTTGCCCTAACGCCGCAGATAAAATTAATCGCAAAGCGCGCCTTGTATTTCCGGTGGTCTTCGTTATTTCGTCAAGGATACGATCAATTACTTCAAGTGCACGCGGTGTAAATAGTTGATCTATCTCCATAGTGCTCTTTGAGTTAATTCTGGAATTCTCGAAGAATCTGAAGTTTGATTTATTGTGTGGCGTATATTTTTTGGCATCTTCGAGAATTTTTAATTCATCCCTTTCAACTACTAGTTCAACTCTAGCTCTTCCGGATTTCTTCCAGACCTTAACAATGGTGTTGTTTTCCCAAAGTAAATGCGATGCAACATCCCCTGTACTGAGTTTGTAGAGGCGATTACTTGTCGGAAGTAAATTCTTGTAAATTGAATTGAGGGCAGATTTCAATTCCTGATGTGTTGGTGGAGAAAGATACAGTTCTGTGAGTTCGAGGCAAATTGGATTGATGTCAAATCCTATAAAACGCCTGCTTAAATCTGTGCATTCCTTTGCGACTAGACCCGATCCCAAGAATGGGTCGAGAACAGTATCTTTCGGTTTTGTTAAGCGTTCGATAAGCAGATGCCAAGCTTCCGTGGGTTTCTTACCCCAGTATTTATGAAATCCAGCGAGACCCTTGTAGCCTTCCAGTGGTTTAACAGGCAATCTCTCAGTGCTCTCTTCTCGAGTCGGAAATTCAAAAGCTATTTGTGATCTCATTTGTAGGCAGTGATGTCAGAGTGTGTTCGGTTGGGGCATAACGTGGAGCTAAGGAGCGCGCCAAAGGCGCGTCCCAGCGACCGGAGGGAGCGAACTTGAGCGACGAGTTAGGCATCGTCTTTGCGCCAACGCTTGCGAAAGTACAGTGTCGCGCTTATGACAACCAATGTAACAACAAATAGAAACCCCTCCTTGTCTTCAGTAACCTCCGGGGCATCGCCGTCTACCTTTCTTACTGTAATGACCTTGGGGTCATAAAATACCGAGGGGATCAAAAAGAAATTTCTCCGATGGTAAGACTTGCTCCCGGAAAATCCATCTCTACCACCGACAATCACTGAAATTTGACCGGGATACGAATGCACAATGCCGTCGATTTCCGGCGTTGGGAACAAGACATAGAAGATCGACACGGCCGAGAATATAAGCATCCACACTACAAGGTGCACTCCAAGATCGCGCAACTTTTGCATGGTCATATGGCAAATTCTGCTCGGCGATGGCTAACAGTTATTAGCCGGACAGCCCTGTCCGGTTTTTCTCAATCATGCGGACATCCGATTTTTTCAATAAGTTGTTCATTTGAAAAAGACTATCCGATTTACCTCCCGATAACAATTGCCAATCATACGGACAGCTACTGCCCAGGTCCAAAACTACTCATGATATTTCGCCGATGGTATTGAGGGGCTGTGCTTTGAACTGGCTTCGATTTACCGCAGACCTTACAATTCGACATGGCTTATGTTGCATTGGTGCCCGCGGCCGGCAGTGGCGCGCGGATGGGGGAGAGGCTGCCCAAACAGTATTTGACGCTGGCCGGCCGGCCGATGATCCACCATGCCTTGGCCACGCTGTGCGCGGCGCCGCAGATTTCGAAGGTGTTCGTGGTGCTGGCGACGGACGATGCGGAGTGGCAGCACCATGATTGGCGTGTGCTCGACGACAAGCTCGCGGTATTGCGTTGTGGCGGCGAGACCCGTGCCGCCAGCGTGCGCAACGGATTGCAGGCGATGGCGGATCGTGTTGGCGCGGAAGATTGGGTGCTGGTGCATGATGCGGCGCGGCCCTGCCTGACGGTGGCGCAGGTCGATGCCTTGATACGCGAGGTTGGCGATGATGCGGTGGGCGGCATTCTCGCCAGGCCTGTGGCCGATACCTTGAAGCGCGCGGATTCGGCGTCGCGCATTGCCGCGACCGTTTCGCGCGAGCAACTGTGGCAGGCGCAGACGCCGCAGATGTTTCGCCATCACCGGTTGCTGCAGGCGTTGCAGGCGTGTGTCGATGTCACCGACGAGGCCGGCGCCATGGAAGCGTTGGGCCTGCAACCGAAGCTGGTGCATGCCGAAGGCACCAATTTGAAAGTGACATGGCCGGAGGATTTGCGCCTCGCGGAACTGATCCTCGCAAACAGGGAGACATGATGGACATCCGCGTCGGGCAGGGCTTCGATGTACATGCGCTGGTGGAAGGCCGGCCGCTGATTCTCGGCGGTGTGCGCATCGCCAGCGCGCGCGGACTGCTCGGGCATTCCGATGCCGACGTGCTGTTGCATGCGTTGACGGATGCCTTGCTCGGCGCGGCGGGTCTGGGCGATATCGGTCGGCATTTTCCCGATACCGATGCGGCGTTTGCCGGCGCCGACAGTCGCGCGTTGCTGCGTGCCGCGATGGAAAAAATTCGCGCCGCCGGGTGGCGTGTCGGCAATGTGGATTGCACCGTGATTGCCGAAGCGCCGAAGATCGCGCCGCATGCCGCCGCCATGTGCGCCAACATCGCGGCGGACCTCGGCATCGCCGCGGAGCAGGTTAACGTCAAGGGCAAGACGACGGAGAAGCTTGGCCTCACCGGGCGCGGCGAGGGCATCGCGGCGCAGGCTGTTGCGTTGCTGCTGCGCGCGGACAAGAACTGAGCCGCCCTTCCGCTAGAATGACCACGCCCAACTTTTGCTCAAGACCATGCGCCTGCCCCAATTGAAACCATTGTCCGACAGGCTGCTGCGTTTGCAGGCACTGTCGCTGTTTGCCACGCTCGATGTGCGGGAACTGCGCATTGTGGATGGCCTGCTGCACGAACGCCAGTACCAGCAGGACGAGGTGATCTTTGACGAAGGCGAAGACGGCCAGGCGATCTATTTTGTCTTAGCCGGCAAGGTGACCATCTGCCGCCAGGGCCAGCCTGCGAGTGGCCGCATCGCCGAACTGGGGCCGGGCAATTTTTTCGGCGAACTCGCGCTGCTGGATAATTCGCCGCGCGCTGCACAGGCCAGGGCGGCAACGGCCTGCAGCCTGGGCGTGTTCTTTCGTATGGATTTTCAGGAATTGCTGGAGACCAATGCGCTGACGGCTTCCAAGTTGTCACTACAACTGGCGCGACATCTCGGCGCGCGGCTGCGCGACAGCGTACTCGGCGCCCGCGCCGAGCAGCACCTGTGAGCATTGGCGTGCGCCGCGGTTCGGGCCCGGTGGTGTGGGCTTCGATCATCGGCAGCACCTGCGTCCTGCTGTTCCTGTTGCAAAAAATACTCTGGCTGGTGATTCCCTTCCTGCTCGGGCTGATTCTGTATCACCTGCTGTTTCCGGTTATTACCGCGCTGATGTACCGTGGCATGCATCGCGCCGATGCGTCGGCATTGGTCATGGCGGTGTTGGCAATAGTTCTGCTGGCCTTTCTGGCCTTGCTGTTGCCCTGGGCGACGGAACATTTGATCGATTGGCAGGCTTCGCTGGTGCGATATCTGCAAGGCGGATTGAGCCTGCTCGATCATTCATTGCGCACGCTCGAACAATCCTGGAGCGTGTTGGCGCGGGCACACCTTGCCGACAAGCTCGGCATTCGCCTCAGCGAACTCTCCGATCATGCTGAACAATATCTGGAACCCGTGGTGGCGGGTGTCGCGACCTGGGCGCCTTCGATGCTGCTGGCGCCCTTTATCACTTTTTTCATTTTGCGCGACGGTGGCCGCTTCAAGCGCATGCTCGGCGCCGCGGTTCCCAATGCATTCTTTGAAAGGACACTTTATCTGCTGCACGAGGTGGATCGCACCACGCGTGCCTACTTTGTCGGTCTGATCAAGCTGACCTTGCTGGATACCGCGACCTTGGCGGCAGGCCTGTGGTGGATGGGCATGCCCGCACCGCTGGCCCTGGGGCTGGTGTGTGCCATCCTGGCCTGGCTGCCCTATGTCGGTTCCCTGCTCGGCGGCATTTTGGTGGTGCTGGTTGCGGCGACGGATTTTCCGCAATTGCCGGAGATGGCTTACGGCGCGGTCGCGCTGTTATGGCGGTGCGTATGCTGGACGACTTCGTCTATATGCCCTTGACCATCGGCAAGAGCCTGCGCATTCATCCGCTGGTGACCGTGACCATGATTTTTGTCGGCGGCGCGGTGGCCGGCATCTCCGGACTGATGCTGGTGCTGCCCCTGCTCGGCGTGGTGATGGTGGTGGGCGACACCATCGGCAGGATCGTCACCGATGGCCGTCTGCTGGCGCGCTATCGGCACGGCCGGACGCTGCGCGAGAAACGGGCGAAGGCCGACTTGCTGGTTTAGCTGCTTCACAAAAAGGGCGCACCGTGGTGCGCCCTTTTTTATTGCGTGATGCGAATGCTTATTCGCGCCGGGTTTCCACGATTCGCAGCGGCTCATCGGCGATTACGACCACTGGCTTGGGCTTGCGCCCGAGTTGCGGTTGCTCGGTCGTCGCGGGCTGCGCATCGAGACGGGTTTTCTTTTCCGCGGTGGTCTCGATCATGACCAAGCCCGCCTGCTCCAGCGAGCCGGACAGATCGATCTTGATCGGCTGCGGTGCTGGTTGCGGCGTTGGTTGGGCAATGGGTACCGGTTCGACAACCGTTGCGGGAACCGACGTGGCTTCGACTGTCACGGGGTAAGGCACGGGCTCCGGCATGGGCTGGGGCACGAACACCGGTTCAACTGCAGCCGGACGTAGTGAAGCTTCGGCGACCGGCGCGTAAGTCTCCGCAACGACGACGCTCTGCTCAATGCTGGCGGCGGCTGCCAACGGCGTTTGCACGGGGTTTGCTGCCGAATCCTCAACAGCGACAGTTCCGTTCAGCGACTCGTGACCATTGGCTTCGGTGCCTTCCGGACGCCGTTCGCCGCGACCACGGCCGCCACGGCGACTGCGACGACGTGGTTCGCCTTGACCACCTGCATCGGTCTGCCCGTTTGGAACTTCGGCGGATTGCGCATTGTCAGCGGATGCCGCTTCGGCGTTCGCCGGCTTTGCGCCTTGCTCGGGGCGCGGCGGACGTGGTGGACGCTCACCGCGCTCAGGCTTGTTGCGGCGTGGTTCGCGATTGCCATCGGCCTGCGCTTCTTCGCGTTTGGGCGGACGTGGTTCGCCGCGATCCGGACGTTCACCGCGCTCCTTGCGCTCGCCACCTTCGCGCGGCGGGCGTTCGTCGCGACCTTGGCGATTGCCACGGTTGTTGCGACCATCGCGTGCGCCACGTTCGCTGCGTTCGCGCCGCGCCGGTTTTTGCGCCAGTTCTGCGACGGGCGGCGTGGCTGGCGCGCCACTGAAGAAGGATACGATCTTGGCGAAGAAGCCGGCTTCCGCCTTCGGTGTGGTGGTTGCTCCCTTTGCCGGATGCTCGATGTTGGGTGCGGGTTGGTCGGGCGTAATGCCCTTGACCGCAGCCTCGGCGCGCACCGGCTTTGCCTCGGTATTGGCCGACGGCGTCTGGTAGCCCTCTTCCAGCGGCTTTTCGGCCATCTGGTAGCTGGGGATCGCGGTGCCCTCGGCATTGAGCTGGTCGTGACGCAGGCGGGTGATTTCCTGCTGCGGCGTTTCCAGATGGCGGTTGGGAATGATCACCAGGTTGACGTGATGACGCAGCTCGATGTGGGCGATGTCGACACGCTTTTCGTTGAGCAGAAAAGTGGCGACATCCACCGGCACCTGGACGTGCAGCGCGCCGGTGTTTTCCTTGATGGCTTCCTCTTCGAGGATGCGCAGGATGTGCAATGCTGAAGATTCGGTGCTGCGGGTATGGCCAGTGCCGGTGCAGCGCGGGCAGGTGACGTAGCTGGTTTCTGCCAGTGCCGGACGCAGGCGCTGGCGCGACAGTTCGAGCAGGCCGAAACGACTGATCTTGCCGGTTTGGACGCGGGCGCGATCATGATGCAGGGCATCGCGCAGGCGGTTCTCGACCTCGCGCTGGTTCTTGGTGGACTCCATGTCGATGAAGTCGATGACGATCAGGCCGCCCAAGTCACGCAGCCGCAACTGGCGGGCGATTTCATCGGCCGCTTCGCTGTTGGTGCGCAAGGCGGTTTCCTCGATGTCCGAGCCTTTGGTGGCGCGGCCCGAGTTGACGTCGACGGAAACCAAAGCTTCGGTGTGGTCAATGACGATGGCACCGCCGGAAGGCAGTGTGACCTGGCGCGAGTAGGCCGATTCGATCTGGTGTTCGATCTGGAAGCGGGAGAACAGCGGCACGTCGTCCTGGTAGCGCTTGACGCGATTGACGTTGCCCGGCATCACGTGGGCCATGAACTGCTGGGCCTGTTCGTAGATGTCGTCGGTGTCGATCAGGATTTCGCCAATTTCGGCATGGAAGTAATCGCGGATCGCACGAATCACCAGGCTGGATTCCTGATAGATCAGGAACGCGCCCGATTGGCCTTGCGCGGCACCTTCAACGGCGCGCCACAACTGCATCAGGTAGTTCAGATCCCATTGCAGTTCTTCGGCGTTGCGGCCGATGCCCGCGGTACGGGCAATCAGACTCATCCCCGGTGGTATGTCGAGTGCGTCCATGACATCGCGCAACTCCTGGCGGTCTTCGCCTTCGACACGGCGCGAGACGCCGCCGCCGCGTGGATTGTTGGGCATCAGCACCAGATAGCGGCCGGCCAGCGAGATGAAGGTGGTGAGGGCTGCGCCCTTGTTGCCGCGCTCGTCCTTTTCGACTTGGACGATCAGTTCCTGACCGACGTGCAGGGCATCCTGAATGCGGGCACGGGCCGGATCGACGTCGGCTTTGAAGAAGGACCGGGAAACTTCCTTGAACGGCAGGAAGCCATGGCGCTCGGCGCCGTAGTCGACGAAGGCGGCTTCGAGGCTGGGCTCGAGGCGGGTGATGACTGCCTTGTAGATGTTGCTCTTGCGTTGCTCTTTCGAGGCCGATTCGATGTCGAGGTCGATCAGTTTCTGACCATCAACAATCGCGACGCGGAGTTCCTCGGCTTGCGTCGCATTGAAAAGCATGCGTTTCATGTCTGCTCCCACGCGCGGGCGGGGCACGACAAACCGCACGCCACCCGCTTCAGTTCATGGGTGACGCAGACCAGATTTGCAGATAAAAGGGCGAGTTATTCATGCCTTGGCAAATAAATGTCGGGGTTTGTCTTTGTTCGGCGCAGACGTAAATTTATTCAGCCTGCGCAAAAGCAATCTTGTGTGCCTTGAGTGCGCGTAATTCATATTACTATCGCTGCTTCGGGCGAGCGAGATACCCTGTGGGTTGCTGGGGCGGGTGTGAACCGGCTGAAGTTGCGATCAACACGCGATCAACACAATCCTTCAAGCGGCTCCGCTCCTGCCTCAATGCCATCTTCAGCAGCCTGAGCTGGGCGATAACGGCAACATCCCGGGAACTGCGCCACCGACACCACTTCGGGTCGTCGGGCACACCGTCGAGGGGCGGCAAACCAAAGCTCATTGTATTGCAAATGAATGACTTAAGCAAAGAATCGGCGACCGTGCTGGAAGTGGGGGAAGAAGGCGTCGGGCAGCGCATCGACAATTTCCTGCTGCGTGTGGCCAAGGGCGTGCCGAAGAGTCACATCTATCGAATCGTCCGCAGCGGGGAGGTCAGGGTCAACAAGGGCCGGATCGCGGCTGACTATCGTTTGCAGTTGGGTGACATGATCCGGGTTCCGCCGCTCCGGATCGCCGAGAAATCATCGCATGCGGCTGTCCCCGCCCGCGAATTTGCCATCGTCTTTGCCGACGATGCGCTGACCGTCCTTGATAAGCCGGCCGGGGTAGCGGTTCATGGCGGCAGTGGCGTGAGCTTTGGAGTGATCGAGCAGTTGCGCCAGGCTCGGCCCGAGGCCCGCTTTCTTGAGCTGGCGCATCGGCTGGATCGGGAGACCTCCGGCTTGCTCATCGTCGCCACCAAGCGATCCGCCCTCGTCAAGCTGCATGATCTGTTTCGTGATGGCGGCATTTCAAAACGCTACTTGGCGCTGGTCAGAGGGCGTTGGCAAAATGCGTTGCAACACGTACGACTGCCACTCAACAAGTATCTGACCGCCGAAGGCGAGCGTCGCGTCAGTGTTGGCGAAGGCGGCAAGGAAGCGCATTCGATCGTTCGCCTGATTGCCCGCTGGGAAAATTTCAGTCTGGTCGAAGTGGAACTCAAGACCGGTCGTACACATCAGATCCGGGTCCATCTTGCGCATTTGGGCTTTCCTCTGGCGGGTGACGACAAATATGGCGATTTCAAGCTGAACCGCGACTTGCAAGCCGCCGGTTTGAAGCGCATGTTTCTGCATGCCGCGAAGCTTTCTTTCGCTCATCCGCTGACCGGTCAGGCACTGGAACTGGAAGCTCCGCTGCCACCCGAACTGCAACAATTCCTGACGCGTATCGATACCAATGAAAAGCGGAGCCATGGCACGATTTAAAATGATTGTCTTTGATTGGGACGGTACGTTGATGGATTCGACGGGATTCATTGCGTTTTGCATCCAGGCTGCGGCCAGAGATCTGGGCCTGGCTGCGCCGAGCGACGAAGCAGCGAGCTACATCATCGGACTGGGCATGCAGGATGCGATGAGTCATGCGCTGCCCGGTCTGACGCAGGAACGTTATGGCGAGATGGCGGAACGTTATCGGCATCATTTCCTTGCGCATAATCTGGCCTTGCCCTTGTTTCCAGGGATTCAAGAGTTGATCCGCGATCTGGGCGCCAGAAGCCACCTGCTGGCGGTGGCAACCGGCAAGGGGCGCGCCGGACTGAATCAGGCGTTTCAAGTGACCGGAATAGGGGATTGCTTCCACGGTTCGCGCTGTGCCGACGAATGTTTTTCCAAACCGCATCCGCAAATGCTGGAAGAGCTGATGGATGAGTTCGGGATTGAAAAAGACGCGACGCTGATGATTGGGGACACCACGCATGACCTGCTGATGGCAAAAAATGCCGGTGTCGCTGCCCTGGGAGTCAGTTACGGCGCACATCCGCGCGACTTGCTGATGACGGAAGCGCCATTGCAGTGTGTCGACAGCGTCGATGAATTGGCAGCATGGCTGCGCGCGAACGCCTGATTTGCGAAAGCTCCGCGCTGGCCGATGGCGGGACAGGCATTCGTTTCGAGGTTGACGGTAAGGAAGCGCCAACATCTGCCTTTGTCGTTCGTTTCGGCGGAAAGGTTCACGCTTATCTCAATCGCTGTGGGCATATTCCGCTAGAAATGGATTGGCAGCCGGGCAGGTTCTTTGATACGTCCGGTTTATACTTGGTCTGCGCTACCCATGGCGCGCTCTATGCGCCCGAAAGCGGGCGCTGTCTGGGCGGTCGCTGTGATGGCAAGGGCTTGGTCAGTGTCCCGGTGGTGGAGCGTGATGGCGGAATTTATCTCATTGAAAGTGAAAGCGAGTAAGCAAAGTGTCCGACTCCGATGAATCGAATTGGGAACGCAAAATCCTTGAGAAAGTGGCGCTTGCGGCTATCGCCGAGCAGCGGCGTGGGCGGCGTTGGGGGATATTCTTCAAGCTGCTGGGTTTTGCTTACGTTGCCTTAATACTGAGCGCGTTTGTTGACTGGGGTGGTGAAGCAAAAAAATTCGGCGACGGCCAAAAGTACACCGCGCTGGTGCGCATGAACGGCGTCATCCAGGCCGGCGGCGATGCCAACGGGGAGAACATCATTGAAGCCCTCGATGCGGCTTTCGATGACAAGAATGTTGCCGGCATCATATTGATGATCGACAGTCCCGGCGGGAGTCCGGTTCAGGCCGGCATGATCAATGATGAGATCGTTCGCCTGCGTGCCAAGAACAAGGCTATTCCACTGTATGTCGTGGTGGAGGATGTCTGCGCTTCAGGGGGTTACTACGTCGCGGTCGCAGCGGACAAGATCTACGTGAACAAGGGCAGCATCGTTGGCTCCATCGGCGTATTGATGGATGGGTTTGGCTTTACCGGCACCATGGAAAAACTGGGAGTCGAGCGACGCTTGTTGACGGCGGGCGAGAACAAGGGTTTCCTTGATCCGTTTTCACCAATGATCCCGAGCCACAAGGAACATGCGCAACAGATGCTGGGCGAAATCCATCAACAATTTATTGATGTCGTGCGCAAGGGACGCGGCAGCCGGCTGAAGGAAACGCCCGACATGTTTTCCGGCCTGATGTGGACTGGGGCCAAGAGCATAGAGCTGGGCCTCAGCGACGGCTACGGTTCGGTCGATTCGGTGGCCCGAGATGTGATCAAGGCGGAAGACATTCGCGACTTCACGGTCAAGCTGAACATTGCCGAAAAATTCGCCAAACGCTTTGGTACCAGCATGGCCAACGGCCTGGTTAACAGTTTCGCCCGCTTCAGCTTTCACTAAGCATCAGGAAGACGGTCGGTCGTCGATCAAGTTCGGGTGCGATTTTTTTTCGCCACTCCGAGATGCGATGTGTGGCGATGGCTTCATGTTCCAGCGTGAGGTCGCTTGCCACGCAGAGCCGTGTTTCCGCGGCGCAAACTTTGAGCAATGCCTGAAACAGCGCGGCGTTGCGATAGGGTGTCTCGATAAAAAGCTGTGTCTGCTTGAGGCTTCGTGATGCTTGTTCCAGTGCCACGATTTTTTTGCCTCGCTCGGGCTCCCGCGCTGGAAGGTAGCCGTGAAAAGAAAAACGTTGTCCCTCCAGGCCGGAAGCCATCAACGCCAGTAACAAAGATGACGGCCCTACCAGCGGCCGTACCACGATGCCTAACTGGTGTGCCCGGCGTACCAGCAATGCACCCGGATCCGCGACGCCGGGGCAGCCCGCTTCGGACATCACTCCCATGTCATTACCGTTGATTGCCGGCGTCAGCAGGCGATCCAGATCTGCGGTGACAGGATTGTCCGGAAGTGTTTCGATGGACAATTCCTGTAAAGGTACGGGATGTTGCACGCGTTTGAGTTCCGCACGCGCAGTTTTGGCATTTTCGACTACGTAGTGACGTAATCGGCATGCGGTTTCGCGGGTTGCGGCAGGCAAAAACTCCGGCCAGGGAGCATCACCAAGCGCGACCGGAATAAGAAAAAGCGTACCTGCCATCAGGGAACCAGAACGTTCTCGGCCCTCAGCATTTCGCACAGCACAATCAAGGGCAGACCAACGAGCGCGTTAGGGTCGTCACCACGTACATATTCCAGCAGCGAAATACCCAGCCCTTCGGATTTCGCGCTGCCGGCACAATTCAGCGCATCTTCCCGATCGAGATAACGCAGGATTTCACTGGCGGAAAGTTTGCGGAAGCGCACCTCGGTGGCAATGCCGCGCAGTTGTATGCGGCCGGTAGCTGCATTCAACAGGCACAGCCCGGTATGGAATATCACTGTTTTCCCGCCCATGCGGCTGAGTTGAATCATTGCGTTTTCGCGGGTGCCGGGCTTGCCGAAACGCTGGTCGCCAACAAACGCGACTTGGTCGCTGCCGATAATCAGTGCATCCGGAAAACTGCTGGCGACTGCGCGCGCCTTGGCCTCGGCAAGACGTTCGGCGGTGGCGGCAGGCGTTTCATGGGGCAGGGGAGCCTCATCGGCATTGGGAGCGGCCACTTCAAACGAGAGTTGCAGGCGCGCCAGAAGCTCGCGGCGGAACGCCGAAGTCGATGCGAGGATGAGCCTCATGTTTCTGTTTTGACTGGACTTAAGGCTGGACTTAGCGAGGCCGCACATGATAACATCCACGGTTTATGTCGCGCCAGGCAAACACCGATTTTGCGCAAGCGGCTGTCGATGGTCTGGAGTTTGCCAGCGAGGCTGGCCGACTCTCCGGACAGGTCGCCGTTGCAACACTGAGCCGGATTGCGGACAACCTTGCCAGCAATAGAGGTTCATTGGAGTGCGTGGTGCAGGGCGAGATGGATCAGGATGGCAACAGCTTTCTGCTTCTTGCGGTAACCGGCACATTGCAGTTGCGCTGCCAGCGCTGTCTGGAGAGCATGGCGCTTGCGTTACGCATCGAGCGGCGCCTGTTGCTGGTAGTGCCCGGCGGTTCCTGGCCCGATGATGAGTTGGAAGACGATACATTCGATGCCATTGAAGCCAGCAGGACAATGGCGTTGTTTTCGCTGATTGAAGAAGAAGTGTTGCTGGCATTGCCGATTGCGCCGCGGCATGAAGTCTGCGAGTCACCGGTAGTGATGTTGGATAAGGATCGGGATCGCGAGTCTTCGGTTTTCGCGGTGTTGGCGCAGTTCAAGAAGCATTGAAACAAGGAGTCGTGAAATGGCTGTTCAGCAAAACAAGAAATCCCCGTCGAAGCGCGGCATGCATCGCGCCCATGACTTTTTGACCAATCCTCCGCTGGCGGTTGAGTCGACCACCGGTGAAGTGCATTTGCGCCACCATATCTCGCCGTCTGGCGTGTATCGCGGCAAAAAAGTGTTGAAGGCCAAGGGCGAATAATTCATTCGCTGAAAACGGCCGGATGCGTATTCGCATCCGGCCGTTTTCATGACCAGACCCGATACGATGGCGATTACCATCGCGGTGGATTGCATGGGCGGTGATCACGGTCCTTCGGTCACTCTGCCTGCCACTTTTGACTTCTTGCGACGCGATCCCGACTGCGCGGCCATTCTGGTCGGCCCGCAGGAGCAACTGCATGCTGCTGTTGGCAAAGCTTCCAATGAATTCGGCGCGCGTTTGCGTATCCACAATGCCACTGAAGTGGTGACCATGTCTGAACCGGTCGCGTCAGCGCTGCGCAACAAGAAGGATTCGTCGATGCGGGTAGCCGTCAACCTGGTCAAGCAGGGTGACGCGGATGCCGCGATCTCCGCCGGCAATACCGGCGCATTGATGGCCATTTCAAGATTCGTTTTGAAAACATTGCCTGGAATCGATCGTCCAGCTATTGCCACCATATTGCCGACGGAGCATGGTCACGTGTATGTCCTCGACCTGGGCGCCAATGTCGATTGTCAGCCCGAGCATCTACTTCAATTCGGCATCATGGGCGCGATGCTGGTGTCTGCGCTGGAGCATCGCGACGGTCCCAGCGTCGGCCTGCTTAATATTGGCGAAGAAGACATCAAGGGCAACGAAACCGTGAAGCTTGCGGGAGAATTGCTCAAGGCAAGCGGGCTTAATTTTTATGGCAACATCGAAGGCAACGATATCTACAAGGGTACGACCGACGTTGTGGTGTGCGACGGTTTTGTCGGCAATGTCGTGCTCAAGGCTTCCGAAGGTTTGGCAACAATGGTCGCCAATGGCCTCAAGGAGGAATTCTCGCGCAATATATTCACCAAACTTTCTGCTCTTGTTGCGCTACCGGTGATCAAGGCCTTCAAGCGCCGCTTTGATCATCGCGCATACAATGGCGCGAGTTTGCTCGGTCTCAAGGGCATCGTTTTCAAGAGCCATGGATCGGCTGACATCTTTGCATTCGACTGCGCACTCGAACGCGCGGCGGAAGCAGCGCGTAATCGCCTGCCGGAAAAAATTGCCGCGCGCATGGCGGCCATGACCGTGCAACCGCTCGCTCAATCGTTATGACCTTCGCCAAAATCACCGGGACCGGCAGCTATCTGCCAGGCAAGCCAGTCAGCAATGCCGAACTGATCGCCATGCATGGTCTTGATTCCAGCGACGAGTGGATCATCGCGCGTACCGGAATCCGTTTCCGTCACCTGGCGCCCGCGAATACGACGGCCAGTGATCTTGCGCTTGAGGCCGCTCGCCGGGCGCTTGGAGCCGCAGGCCGTCAGCCGAACGATTTGGACATGATCATCGTGGCGACTTCCACGCCGGACTACATTTTCCCGAGTACCGCAGCGCTGCTACAGGCGAAGCTTGGCGTATCCAACGGTTCGCCGGCGTTCGACTTGCAGGCCGTATGCAGCGGCTTCGCTTACGCGCTTTCGGTGGCCGAAAAATTCATCCGTTCCGGTTCAAACCGCTGTGTGCTTGTGGTCGGCGCCGAAGTGTTTTCGCGGATTCTCGACTGGAAGGATCGTGGTACCTGCATCCTTTTTGGCGATGGCGCTGGTGCCATCATGCTTGAGGCCTCTGATACCCCAGGCATTCTGGCCACTGCGTTGCATGCTGATGGTTCGCACCACAAAATGCTTGCTGTGCCTGGCCAGATCTGCGGTGGCCAGCCGACTGGAGATCCTTTTTTGCGTATGGACGGGCAGGCGGTTTTCAAGTTTGCGGTCAAGGTGCTGGCCGAAGTGGCGGAAGAGGTTTTGGCTGCCGGTGGCATGACAGCTGGGCAGATCGACTGGCTGATCCCCCACCAGGCTAATATCCGCATCCTGCAATCGACTGCGAAGAAACTGGGACTGCCGATCGAAAAATGTGTGGTGGCAGTTGATCGTCACGGCAACACTTCCGCCGCTTCGATTCCACTCGCGCTTGATGAATCAGTACGCGCCGGTACCATCAAGCGCGGGGATACCCTTTTGTTGGAAGGGGTCGGCGGCGGATTCACCTGGGGGGCAGCCCTCGTCAAATATTGATGCTAAAAATGTAACCATGAACTTTGCTCTCATATTCCCAGGTCAAGGCTCCCAGTCGCTCGGCATGATGGCCGCTTACGGTGACAGTCCGATTATTCGCACTACATTTGATGAGGCGTCTGCTTCCCTCGGCCGCGATCTGTGGCAACTGGTTGTTGAAGGCCCCGCCGAAGCGCTCAACCAGACCGTCAATACCCAACCCCTGATGTTGACCAGCGGTATCGCGGCTTATCGTTTGTGGCAGGGAAAGAGCGGCCGCATACCGGCTATGGTGGCTGGCCACAGTCTCGGTGAGTATTCCGCCCTGGTCGCGGCCGGCGTGTTGAAATTGAAAGATGCCGTACCTCTGGTGGAATTTCGCGCCAAGGCAATGCAGGAAGCGGTACCGGCAGGTGAAGGCGCCATGGCCGCAATTCTCGGCTTGGATGTGCCGAATATTCAGGCTGCGTGTATAGAGGCTGCGCGGGGTCAAGTGGTGCAGGCGGTGAATTTCAATTCGCCGGAACAGACCGTGATTGCGGGCCATGCCGCCGCCGTGCAGCGTGCCGCCGATGCGTGCAAGGCACGCGGTGCCAAACGCAGCGTGATGCTGCCAGTCTCCGCCCCCTTTCATTGTTCCCTGATGCAGCCGGCGGCGGAAAAGCTCAAGGGGAAATTGGCGACCGTTGAATTTGCGATTCCGCGGATTACGGTGATCAACAACGTGGACGTGGCCGTCGAATCGGATCCGGAAAAGATCAGGGATGCCCTGGTGCGCCAGGCTGCCGCGCCGGTGCGCTGGGTGGAGATCATGCGCGCGATGCAGCACGCCGGAATGTCACATGTGTTTGAATGCGGCCCCGGCAGAGTGCTGGCGGGTGGAGTCAAGCGTTGTGCCGAAGGGCTGGTGGGCGGCGCGATGGCCGACCTGGCCGGAATCGATGCCGCTCTGGCAATTGTCAACGCATAAGGGATCTACCAATGCTTAAAGGACAAGTCGCGCTGGTCACCGGAGCTTCTCGTGGAATCGGGCGCGCCATCGCTCTGGAACTCGGTGCCCAGGGCGCCACCGTGATCGGCACCGCCACCACTGCAGCGGGCGCCGCCGACATACAGCAGGCACTGGACACGGCGGGTATCGCCGGACTGGGCGCAATCCTCAATGTGACAGACGCTGCCGCCAGCGAAGCCCTGATCGGCGAGATCGACAAGAAATTCGGCGCAGTCGCGATACTGGTCAACAATGCCGGCATCACCCGCGACAAGCTTGCCCTGATTTTGAAAGATGACGACTGGGATAGTGTCCTCGACACCAACCTCAAGGCGGTATTCCGCATGTCCCGCCTTGTCATGCGTGGCATGATGAAAGCCCGTCGCGGCCGCATCATCAACATCACTTCGGTGGTTGGCGCCGCCGGCAATCCCGGCCAGGCGAACTACGCAGCGGCCAAGGCTGGTGTCGCCGGCTTGACCCGCGCCCTGGCGCAGGAGCTGGGCAGCCGCAACATCACCGTCAATTGCGTCGCGCCGGGATTCATCGATACCGACATGACCAAGGCGCTGACGGGTGAACAAAAAGCGGGACTGTTGACGAAGATTCCCTTGGGTCGCCTCGGGCAGGCTGACGAGGTCGCCGCCACGGTTGCTTTTCTTGCGTCACCGCGCGCGGGTTACATCACCGGCGCCGAATTGCATGTTAATGGTGGCATGTATATGACCTGAAGCTCTTAAGGCCTGATCGGGCCGGATTGCCCCCGGCTTTTTGGTAAAATACGCAGGCTTTTGTTACTACACCGCACAACAGGGAAGGGGCTACGCATGGAGAACATCGAACAACGCGTCAAGAAAATCGTCGCTGAGCAGTTGGGCGTCAACGAAGCGGAGATCAAGAACGAGTCATCCTTCGTGGATGATCTGGGCGCGGATTCGCTGGACACCGTCGAACTGGTCATGGCTCTCGAAGAAGAATTCGAGTGCGAGATTCCCGATGAAGACGCAGAAAAGATCACCAGCGTTCAGCAGGCGATCGACTACGTCAACAACAATCTCAAGAAGTAAATTGCTCGCGCGTTGGTGGGGATCACGACAGTCGTGATCATCCATCGAAGCGAAATCCGCAAGTGATCACCTCCGTTATCGCAGGAGCCTGCCTTGTCACGTCGTAGAGTCGTCGTTACCGGTTTGGGGGTCATCTCCCCGGTCGGCAATACCGTTTCCGAGGCGTGGGACAGCGTACTCGCGGGCAAGAGCGGCATTGCGCCGATCACCCGTTTTGATGCCTCGTCCTTCGCAGCCAAAATTGCGGGAGAGGTGAAGAACTTCGATGTCGGCGTCTATCTGTCGCCAAAAGAGGCGCGCCGCATGGATATTTTTATCCACTACGGCATGGCGGCCGGCATTCAGGCGTTCAGGGATTCGGGCTTGGAAGTCACTGAGGAAAATGCCGACTGCATCGGTGTCAACATCGGGTCGGGCATCGGCGGTTTGCCGATGATCGAGGAAACCCATAACGATTTTCTAGCGGGTGGGGCGCGTAAGATTTCGCCCTTCTTCGTACCCAGTACCATCATCAACATGATCTCGGGCAATCTGTCCATCATGTTCGGTCTCAAGGGACCGAATCTGGCGGTGGTGACGGCCTGCACCACCGGACTGCACGCGATCGGCGTCAGCGGCCGGATGATTGAATACGGTGACGCCGACGTGATGGTTTGCGGTGGTGCCGAATCCTGCATCAGTCCGCTCGCCGTTGGCGGCTTCGGCTCCGCCAAGGCTCTGTCTACGCGCAATGACGACCCGGCCACTGCCAGTCGTCCGTGGGACAAGGACCGCGATGGTTTTGTATTGGGTGAGGGTGCCGGCGTCTTGGTGCTTGAAGAATACGAGCATGCGAAAAAACGTGGCGCACGCATATATGCCGAATTGGCCGGTTTCGGCATGAGTGGAGATGCTTTTCACATGACCGCGCCCGACACTAAAGGCCCGACACGCTGCATGCAGTCGGCCTTGCGCAACGCAGGCGTCAATCCGGACGAAGTGCAGTATCTCAATGCGCATGGCACCTCGACCCCGCTTGGTGACAAGAACGAAACCGAAGCCATCAAGATGGCTTTTGGCGACGCGGCAAAAAAATTGGTGGTGAATTCCACCAAATCCATGACCGGCCATCTGCTTGGTGGTGCTGGCGGGATCGAGTCCGTGTTCAGTGTGCTGGCCTTGTATCACCCGGTTTCTCCGCCGACGCGCAATATTTTCGAACAGGATCCGGAGTGATATCTGTATTACTGCGCTAATACTGCGCGACAGATGAAAATCAATGTCGCCGTCAAAAACAATTTTGGTTTTGGCGGTACCAACGGCACCTTGGTATTTCGCAAGGTCTGATGCGCCGGGCGTCGATGAGGCTGCCTGTCACACTTTCATTGCGGTCGTCAGTCACGCTGGCGGCCGTTTTGTTTTTGGTTCACGGCCTTGCAATCATCATGGTGCTGGTCACGGATTTGCCTTCGCTCATCAAACTTGGATTGTGGATTGCGCTCGCGTTTTCGGTTTGGCGAAGTGTATTCGTTCATGCCCTGCGGCGCAGTGTGCATGCATTGATGGCGATTACCCTGCGCAGCGATGGTGAACTTGAAATTAAATACAGGAATGGCGAATTCGTCAGGGTTCAGGTGGATGACCGTACCACGATATTTTCGTGGCTCGTGGTGCTATTGGTGAAAAGAGAGGGGCGGACCCTCGCTCTGACGTTGCCGCACGACGCACTGGGAGAGGAGTCTCATCGTCAGCTTCGCCTGTGGCTGCGCTGGGTTGCCGAGACCGAAAATCAGGTTCGCCAGGGGTAGTCGTCAGAGCCCTGTTTTTTTGCGCAGCTTGAGGACATGTTCATCGCCATTCCTGTTTGCAGGTCAGTTGAAACATCGGCGCAAAGTCAAAACGATCCTGTTTGACAGCCCATCAATGGTCGGGCATCATCCCAAAAAACGATCATTTGTTTTGTTTTAAATCAAAACCAATCGTACGTTCTGATACGAATGCTCTTGGCGCTATCTTCTGCGCGGAGCTTGGATTCAGCCTCGGGCCCAGTCCCAACATGGCTAAACTGACTGACAGGAAATAACATGATGAGACTGCTGATGAAACTGGGCGCACTGTCGTGCGGGTTGGTTCTGCTCGCCCCCCCTGCGTTGGCGCTCGATGTGAGCGGTCGGGTTCTGGGCGCCGATGGCAAAGCGCTGCCGTTCGTCCGCATCCGCATCGGCGAAAAGGACGTCGTGCCGTTCACGAAAACGGTGTTCTCTTCAGTGGATGGTTCCTTCCTGGCACATTACGTGAATGAGAAGGATCCATCCGCCAGTCTGGATATCGACGCATTCAGAATCGGCTGGAAGGAGATCAGTCGCAAGGTCACGAAAACCGCGAACGGGTTGACTGTTGATGTAAAAATGAAGCGGGTGTCGAACGTTGCCGACCAGGTTCCGGCATCGGCGTGGCTCAAGGGTGACCCGAACTCGATGGCTTATCAGTTGACGACATTGCATTGCTCGAATTGCCATCAGCTGGGTTCGTTCCGGGTCAGAAACTTTTCGAGCAAGCTCGTCAGCATGCCGGCAGGCGACCGCTCCGAACACTGGCTCGAGCGCGCTGCCGACGACCTGGCAGCCAAGACCGCCAAAGGGCAACCGTGGAAGGAAGGTGCCACTTCTGAACCTGCACACGGCCGGGTGGCAGCATGGGAGTCCATGGTCCAGTACATGCGCTACAAGACGTTGCGGTTGGGTGAACACGACGAGCTGCGCTGGGGATTGAAGGAAGGTGGCCCCTACTACAACGCGCTCCTGGAGCCGGCCACCAGCCTGTTCTCTCCGCGTGACATGGCGATCACCATCCCGAAC
Organism: Sterolibacteriaceae bacterium; assembly: GCA_025360425.1. Taxonomy (GTDB): domain Bacteria; phylum Pseudomonadota; class Gammaproteobacteria; order Burkholderiales; family Rhodocyclaceae; genus JANYCD01. The sequence continues at coordinate 20,767 of JANYCD010000052.1, read as the reverse complement.
CTGGCACGCAACTTCCCCGTCAATTTTGATAACTACATCGGCTACGACGATATCGCGCGGCTCGGCGAGTACGGCGTCACCAAGGACACGGTCATCGATGAGTATGTGTTGCCCACGTTCGGTTGGACCCGCGAGATCGCCCTTGCGCCAGGATCGAGCAAGGTCTGGTTCATTGAGACGGACAAGGACCGGCTCGGCGCGCTTGATCCGCAGGATGGTTCGGTGAAATGGTATCCGATTCCCGGCAAGGGTCGTCAGGGCCCGCACACGATGAACGCCGATGCGGAAGGCAACATCTGGATGGGTCTAGAAGAAAGTTTCAACGTCGGGCGCTTCAACACCAAGACCGAGGCGTGGCGCTTATATCCGCCGCCGGCTGGCACCGATTTCGGCGTGACGCACGACTTCGCGATCAATTCGGACCGGCATGTCGAGCCCGATGCGCAGGGCCGGATATTCATCACCGACATGGGCAAGAACGAGCTTTGGGGCATCAATATCGAGACGGGCGAGATCAAGAAATATCGCCAGCCACTCATCCAGGAAGAAACACATTTTCATTCGTTGCTCTACGGGGCGGCGATCGACACAAAGCGGAACCGTGTCTGGTGGGCGCAGCTTTACGGCTACGTGGGTTCGTTTGATACTGAAAAAAGTATCGCCGAACGGATCATCCCGTTCAAACGTGGCGAAGGCCCGCGACGGCTGGCGGTTCAGGAAGACGGTACGTTATGGGTGCCGCTATTCGGCGCCGGTCAGCTGGTCAAGATCAATGGCGATACGGGTGCCGAGATCGGCCGCTACACGCTTCCCGACCGTGGCGCCGGGCCCTATGGCATCACGCTGGACAAGAAACGCAATGCCATCTGGGCTGCAACCTGCAACTCGGATCGGATCTATCGTTTCGACATTGCCACGCAGAAATGGCGGCATTACCCGATGCCGCGCAAGGAAACCTACATTCGTGCGATCGAAGTCGATGCGGAGACGGGAGATATCTGGACCACCTATTCAAGCTTGCCTGTCGGCCGACGGGATCCGAAGATATTTGGCACCGAGAGCGCCAACAACATCATCATCCGGTTGCATCCGGGCGACTGACCGGCGCGGCAAACAGCGGCAGACTCAAGGCAAGTCGCCACGGTTTCTTACTCGAACTGACGGAACTTGCTTGGGTCTTGCCCGTGATCGCGTGTAAGACCTGCGGTTAACTCAAAACAGCGGCTTACATTGCTTCAGTGCAGTACCAGACTTATGAGAATCGGAGAGCAATTTTGATTAAACCTGAAGACGTCGAGTACCACACCCCGGCGGATGCCGATCATCGATATGCAGAAACCAACTGGTTCTGCTTCCATGTTCCGGAAGAAAAGTTGATGGCAATCGTCTACACGGTTGCGCGCAAGGCGGTTGGTGTGCAGTCCTGCGATATCTCGCTGTATGGCGCGCTGGTCGACAACCGTGCCGAGACACTGTATCTGGATACGCAAATGGCGCTGCCGGCGCCACCGAAGTTGTCCGAGTACACCACCGCCAACGGGCTTTACGTCAAGGCAGTAAAGCCACCGCGCGACTACCGGGTGGACTATGTCGGTTATGACGACACCGAGATCCATGTCGATTTCAAGGGTCTCATGGAGCCTTTTGACATTCATGACCCCGATCACAGTCCGATGGCAAAGGCCACGACTGAAGAGCAACATGCCGGTGCGGGCATGGGCTCCGGTTATGGCGGCCATTTCGATCTGACCGGCCATTTCACCGGGACGCTCAAATTCCGCGGTCGCGAGTATGCCGTCGATTGCGTGGAAACCATGGATCACAGTTGGGGCAACCGGGCCGAAATCGATGTGCCGACCATGGGCTGGTCGCATGCGCACTTCGGCAAGAATTTTGCGATCAAGTGGATCAACCATTGGGATCCGGGCAAGCCGGTCGATCAGCAGCAATCGCTTGCGCATGGCTACGTCATGGAAGACGGTCAGGCTTATGGCCTGACCGACATGAAGCTCTACACGAATCGCATCGGCAGCGTGATTACCTCGGTAGAGGTGTACGTGACAGACAAGCGCGGCAAGAAATTTCACGCTGTTGGCACGGCGGAAGCCGGCGGACCATGGATCTGCTACGCGAGCTCGCTGGTCTATGCCGCCCAGTGCCGCTGGACTCTGGACGATGGCCGAGTGGGTTACGGCCTGGCATCTGAAATCACCTCGCTGCAGGCGCTTACCCGCCGCCATGGCCGGCGCTGGACCCAATCCTCCGGGCACATCACGTCCTGAGGCACTGGCATCAAGGAGAGGGAAAAAATGAAAATAATCGACAAGGACAAACCCTCTCCGGAGTGGATCGCGGCGACGCGCAAGCGTTTTGAAACGGAAAGGGAAGTTGATCGCGCCCTTACCCGCAAGATGGAGAAGCGCGCCGGACCCGGCTATACCAAGCTGCCCCTGGAGGCTTTGGTCACCGGTGTGAATTCGTTGATTGGTTCGCAGTTGAAGGAGCCGTTCGAAATCACGGATGCGCATTGGCTGGCTGGCGGCGCGTCAAAACTGCAGATGGGTTTCAATCTGTCGTGGAATCGTCCCGGCGTCGGTCAGGAAAAAACGCGCATGGTGTTGCGTACCGATCTGGCCGAATCGCTGCACGCGACCAGTCGTCTGCGCGAGTTTCAACTGGTCAAGGCTCTCAAGGGCGTCATTCCTGTCCCGCCCGTGTTCTGGGTCGACAACGAAGGCGAGCACCTGCCGTATCCCGGCCTGGTTTATGGATTCGCGACCGGAGTCACCAAGCCGACCAACGTAAAAAGCGGCGTTTCAGGGCTGGGTACGCACATGCCCGAAGACCTGCGCAAGAAACTTGCTCCGCAGTTTGTCGAGCACATGGCGAAGCTGCACACTTTCGACTTCCGCAAGGCCGACCTTTCTGCGTTTGACATTCCGAAAGTCGGAACACAGAACGCGGAGTGGGCGGTGAATTGGTGGGATCGCGTGTGGGAAGAGGATTCCGACGAGGATGTACCGATGATGTCACTGGCGTCATCGTGGCTGCACAAATATGCGCCTTCGGTTGAGCGCCTCTCGATCGTGCACGGAGATTTTCGCACCGGTAATTATCTGTTTACCGAGCACGACGCGCGGATCACCACGTGGCTTGATTGGGAGCTTGGCCGCATCGGCGACCGCCACCAGGACTTGGCTTGGAGCACCAGTCACGCATTTTCGGTTCCATCCGAAGATGGCAAGACGCTGCTGGTCTCCGGCCTGATGGGGGAAAGCGAATTTCTCGAAGCCTACGAAAAAGCATCAGGTCTGAAAGTCGATCGCAAATCCCTGCACTGGTATCAGGTGTTCAATGCCTACTCGATGATCGGCATGACACTGGCGACGAGTTATCGCGTCGCCCACAATGGCAAGTCACATCAGGACATTCTGCTGGCCTGGCTGCTCGGCGTCGGCTACATGCTGCTCGACGAAATGCGTGGCCTGATCGAGAAGGGGATCTAATCATGCAATTGCGACCACAGATACAGATTCAGGCCGTCATCAAGGCGATGATGGAAGACGTCATTCCGGCGCTGGACCAGACCAATCAGTTGGCCATGCAGTCGGCCCAGCTCACCATCGGCACGTTGGCACTCATTGCCCAGCACCTGCCGCTGGAATATCGCTACGATTGCGATGAACTGGCCCGTCTGGTCGGCCTAGCGGGAACGCTGAGCGCGCAAGCCAGGGACGGCACCAGCATGGATGGCGTTGTCGCGGAACTTGCCGCAGCGGCGAAATCCGGCACCGACGTGCTGGATCGTGCGCGTGCCGACCCAACTGAAATTGTCGATGCCGTGCGCCGACTGCGCTCTGCCACCGGTGAGGCCGTGCGTGCCGTGTTCAAGGCCGGCACCGAAGCGGCGCAGGCTGCCGCGCAGGCGGCGGTGCTGTCGATGTCAAAGGAACAGTTGCTGCGCGACCGCTCCTGGCTGCTGATGCAGGGCTGGGAGCCTGACCCGAAGAGCGTGCCGGCGATTGACACGTTGCTTGCACCGCTCAAGAAATAACGGGTACTGAATTCAAATAGCGATCACTCGAAGGAGACAAAATTCATGAGTAAAGTCACTGAACGTTTTTCGCTGGTCGGCAAGACGGCGTTGGTCACCGGTGCCGGCAGCGGCATGGGCCGGCATTTCGTGCAGACATTGTCCGAGGCCGGTGCGCGCATAGTCTGTGCGGCGCGGCGCAAGGATTCGATTGAGGCCTCTGCCAAAACCGTTCGCGACAATGGCGGGCAGGCAGTTGCCATCGAACTGGACATCGGCAACACGGCGAGCGTGACGCGGGCATTTGACGAAGCGGAGAAGGCTTTCGGCACCATCGACATCCTGGTCAACAACGCCGGACAAATCGTGTTCGCGCCGTTTCCCGATATCACCGATGAGCAGTGGGAAAACCTGTTCAACGTAAACGTCGCGGGCTCGATGCGCATGGCGCGCGAGTTTTCCAAACGACTCATCGCCGCCAAGAAGCCGGGCTGCATCGTCAACATCACTTCGATTACCGGTCAGCTGACCAAACCCTATCTGTCGATCTATGGCAGCGCCAAGGCGGCGCTGATCCAGTTCACCAAGCAGTTGGCCATCGACCTGCTGCCGTACAACATTCGCGCCAACTCTATTGCCCCAGGCTATTTCCGTACCGAAATGGTCGACTGGTATTTCGACAGCCCCGAAGGCAAGCTCGAGGTCGAGAACCTGCCGGCCAAGCGTGTGGGCCGACTCGATGAACTCGATGGCCCGCTGCTGCTGCTCACCAGCGAGGCCGGCTCCTACCTGAATGGCGTGATCCTCCCTGTAGATTACGGACACGTCATTCGCATATCCGCCACCTGATCATTTCCCTACCGTGCACGCCTTGCGCTGATGGGTTGATGGCCAGACAGGCGGCCCGCGTCAGCGGGGTTTGAGTATCGTATCTTTTGCCGTTGCCAGCGTTTTTGGATAGTCCGGGCTGAAGTGCAATCCCCGACTCTCCTTGCGCTGTTGTGCGCTGCGCACGATCAGGTAGGCGCAGAGTACCAGGTTGCGTAGTTCGATCAAGTCATTGCTGACGCGGAAGTTGGCGTAGAACTCCTCGATTTCGCGCTCCAGCAGATTGATGCGATGTACGGCGCGTTCCAACCGCTTGTTGGTGCGCACGATGCCGACGTAATCCCACATGAAACGACGCAGTTCATCCCAGTTGTGGGCGATGACCACTTCCTCATCCGCGTTGGTGACGCGGCTTTCATCCCAGCGCGGCAGCTTGGGGATGGGTGGCGGATTTTGCGTTTCAATATCCTTGGCGGCAGCCTGGGCAAACACCAGACATTCAAGCAACGAATTGCTGGCCAGCCGGTTGGCGCCATGCAGACCGGTACTGGCCGTTTCGCCGACGGCATATAGACCGGGCAGATCAGTGTGTGCGGCCAGATCGGTGATCACACCACCGCAGCAAAAATGCGCGGCAGGCACCACCGGTATCCATTCCCGGGTGATGTCGATGCCCAGGTCCAGACAGCGCGCATAAATATTGGGAAAGTGACTCTTTATGAAGTCAGCAGGCTTGTGGGTGATGTCGAGGAACACACAATCCACGCCGCGTTTTTTCATTTCGAAGTCGATCGCCCGTGCCACCACGTCGCGGGTTGCCAACTCGGCGCGAGGATCGTGATTTGGCATGAAGCGCGTGCCGTCGGGCAAACGGAGCAGGGCGCCTTCGCCGCGCACGGCCTCCGAAATAAGGAAGGACTTGGCCTTGGGATGGTAGAGACAGGTTGGGTGAAACTGGATGAATTCCATGTTCGCCACCCGGCAGCCCGCGCGCCACGCCATCGCGTAGCCATCGCCGGTGGCGGTGTCCGGATTGGTGGTGTAGAGATAGACCTTGCCGGCGCCGCCGGTGGCCAGCACGGTGTGCGCAGCGCCGACCGTGATGACGTGGTTGCTGTCGATGTTGAGGATGTAGGCGCCCCAGCACCGGTTTTCGACCAGCCCAAGCTTGGCGCCGGTGATCAGGTCGATGGCGACGTGGCGTTCAAGTACGTCGATATTGGGATGAGCGCGGACTTTTTCGGTGAGGGTCTGTTGCACCGCCGCGCCGGTCGCATCCGCAGCATGGATGATACGACGTTGACTATGGCCACCCTCGCGCGTCAGATGAAATCCGGTGTTCGAATCACCGTCGCGGGTGAACGGCACGCCCTGGTCGATCAGCCATTCGACAGCGGCCCGGCTGTGCTCGACGACATAGCGGGTGGCCTTGGCATCGCAGAGCCCGTCGCCGGCACGCAGCGTATCGTTGATGTGAGAATTGACTGAATCGGCCTCGTCCATCACTGCGGCAATACCGCCCTGGGCCCAGGCCGTGGCGGTGTTTTCCAGCTTCAGCTTGGTCACCAGGGCGACGCGCCGGGTTTCAGCCAGGCGCAAGGCCAGAGACTGACCGGCCAGGCCGCTGCCGATGACCAGAACGTCGTAGTGGGGGATGGCGGACGATTTCATTGTGGCCGGCGAATATACCACCCCGGTTGTATTCGGCCGCAATGGAACTATTCGAACACGGGCCGGTCTGTTGCACAGGTGGGAAAATGCTGCGCGTAGGCCGGACAGCCTAGGTATACTAAGTCAGCCCGGTGCGTCGAGGGCTGCTGACAAAAACAGGGATTAACCCCCAATGGGAGAGCGCGAAGCAGATCAGGCGCTGGTTGAGCGCGTGCAGGCGGGTGACAAGCAGGCTTTCGGACTGCTGGTCACCAAGTATCAGCGCAAGTTGATCAGGCTGGTGGCGCGCTTGGTGCGTGATCCAGCAGAAGCGGAAGATGTGGCGCAGGAGACTTTCATCAAGGCTTATCGGGCATTGCCCAATTTCCGCGGCGATAGTGCGTTTTATACTTGGTTGTACCGCATCGGAATCAATACCGCCAAGAATTGGCTGGTGGCCAATGGCCGCCGCGCGACGACCAGTTCCGGCGTGAGCAGTGAAGACGCAGAACAATACGATGAGGGAGAGTTGCTGCGCGATGTTGATACCCCTGAGCGGGTGCTGATGTCAAAGCAGATTGTCGATGTGGTTAACGCGGCGATGGAACGGCTGCCGGATGATCTCAAGACAGCCATCACGTTGCGCGAGATTGATGGCATGGCGTATGAGGAAATTGCGCAAGTGATGGATTGCCCGATTGGCACGGTGCGTTCCCGGATTTTTCGGGCGCGCGAGGCGATTGCCCTGGAGTTGCGCCCCCTTTTGGATACGGCGCCGGATACGAGGTGGTAAACATGAAAGAAAAAATTTCCGCACTATTCGATGGTCAATTGGATGACGATGAGACAACCCGATTGTTTGTATCGTCCGCAGGCAAGGCCGTGTTGCGACAAGACTGTCGCAGTTATCAGTTGATTGGTGATGCACTGCGCAACGAAACGTTGCTTGACGCGGACATTACGGATGCAGTCATGCTGCGTTTGCTTGATGAGCCGACTGTTCTGGCGCCTAGGCCACGCCTCGCATGGCATCGCCCAACCATGGCGCTGGCGGCGTCACTGGCTGGCGTGTCCATCGTAGGTTGGTTGGCTATGCAACAATCGAAAGAATCTGTTGTCGCTCCCCTGGCGCAAAATACGCCTGCCGCAGTCCGAACCGTTGTCGCGCACGACATGCAGGAATATGTCATTGCCCATCAGGCGCAAAGTGCCAACATGCAATTTCAGGGTGGTACGGAACATATTCGTACGGTTGCCCTCGGCTACGGGAAGTGATGCGATACCCGGTTATCTGTCTGCTGCTGGCGGGGTTTTCTCTGCCAACCCTGGCGCAAAGTTCCGCCGATGCGCTGCGCTGGATGCAACGCGCCAACGAGGTTTCCCGGTCGCTGACTTACACCGGCACTTTCATTTACCAAAGCGATTCGCGCACTGAAACTTCGCGTCTCGCGCATGTAGTGGACGGCGGGCGAGAACTGGAACGGTTGGAAGTGCTCGATGGCAGCCCGCGCGAAGTCCTTCGCGACAACAACGAAGTCAAATGCTATTTGCCCGACAGTCACTTGCTGGTACTCGAGCGGCGCAACACGCGGCGTAGTTTTCCCGCGCTGTTACCGGAAGGCCCGGGCGGGCTGGCCGAGGTTTATCTGATTCGTTCCGGTATACCCGTGCGGGTTGCGGGATTCGAAACACAATCGATATTGGTCGATCCGCGCGACGAATTTCGCTACGGCCGGCAGTTCTGGGTGGATGCGAAGTCCGGTTTGTTGTTGAAATCCAGTTTGCGCGCTGAAAATGGCGAGTCGCTGGAGAGCTTTACCTTTACCGAACTTCGCATTGGCGGCACGATTGATCGCGAGGCGCTTAAGGCGCATGCCAGCACCCGCAGCGGGGAGTGGAAAATACATGATCTGCGCTCGACGGAAAGTACCGGCGATGATGGTGCCTGGGTATTTCGCAACCAGATCCCCGGCTTTCGCCGTGTATCGGAGATGAAGCGGCCATCACGCCCCGACGTTCCGGAGAGCAGGCATGTGGTTTTTTCCGATGGGCTTGCCGCAATCTCCGTATTTATCGAGTCTCTGCCTGAAGGCAAGCCAAGACCGGAACCCGGCATGTTCGCGATGGGCGCCATCAACGTTTACAAACGGTTCGCAGGCGACATTCTGCTGGTGGTGATGGGTGACGTACCACCCGCGGCTCTGAAGAGACTGGGTGACGGCATCGAAGCTGGAAAGCGGTAGGTAATCGGCGGCATCGCCGCAGAAGCAAGTGTGTTTTAAACAAACATTACTATTACTCTTAGAAGGAAACATGAATATGCTCAAACGTTTTGTTGTGTTCCTTGGGTTGTTGGTTGCGACGACGTTTGCCGTTGCGCAGGTCAAGGACCTGCCGGATTTCACCAACCTGGTCGAAAAGCAGGGTGCGGCGGTGGTCAATATCACCACCACGCAAGTCATCAAGAACAATCGCATGATGCAGGGCGGAAGCCCCTTTGATGAAGACGATCCCGCCTTTGAGTTCTTCAAACGTTTCGGCCAGGGTCAAGGGCAGGGGCAGGGACCCAGCATGCCGAGGGAATACGAAAACAAGGGCACCGGATCCGGCTTTATCATCAGTGCCGACGGTTATATCCTGACCAATGCCCACGTTGTGGCGGATGCCAGCGAGGTTGTCGTCAGGTTAACCGACAAACGCGAGTTCAAGGCCAAGGTTCTCGGCTCGGACAAGCGCAGCGATGTGGCATTGATCAAGATTGAAGCTTCGGGTTTGCCGGTGGCGGCATTGGGTGATCCGAACAAGCTGAAGGTTGGCGAGTGGGTCGTGGCAATCGGTTCGCCGTTCGGACTTGAAAACACCGTGACCGCTGGCATCGTCAGCGCCAAGGGGCGCTCGTTGCCGCAGGAAAACTACGTCCCCTTCATTCAAACCGATGCCGCGATCAACCCGGGCAATTCTGGCGGGCCGCTGTTCAACATGCGTGGCGAGGTAGTGGGCATCAATTCCCAGATATATAGCCGCAGCGGCGGTTACATGGGTCTGTCATTCGCGATTCCCATCGACATCGCGCTGGAAGTGAAGAACCAGTTACTGGCGCACGGCAAGGTCAGTCGCGGCCGCATCGGCGTGGCTATTCAGGAGATGACCAAGGACCTTGCCGACTCGTTTGGCATGCCCAAGGTTCAGGGCGCGCTGGTTGCCTCGGTGGAAAAAGACACGCCGGCTGACAAGGCCGGGATCGAAGAGGGAGATGTCATCCTCAAGTTCGATGCCAAATCCATCGTCCAGTCAAGCGACTTGCCACGTATCGTGGCCATGACCCGGCCGGGAAACACGGTGCCGGTTGAGGTCTGGCGCAAGGGGGCGTCGCGCAGCCTTTCGATAACAGTCGCTGAAATGCCGGAAGATGGTGCCCCGGCCCAGCGCAGCGGCAAACGGCGCAACAAGCAGAGCGAGGCTTCGAGCGTCAACCGGCTTGGTCTGGTGGTGATTGAGCTCAGTGCCGAGCAAAGGAAGCAACTGGGCATCGACAATGGGGTGTTGGTCGAGGATGTGCGCGATGCCCGTATAGACCTCAGGCCGGGCGACGTCATCCTGACGCTGATCAACAAGGGGGTCAAGACGTCGGTCAAGTCGGCCGCCCAGTTCGACAGTCTGCTGTCGCAGCTCGACAAGACCGCCACGTTCTCGCTCCAGGTGCGGCGCGGCGACAACCAGACCTACATCACGATCAAGGGGTTTGGTGACGGCAAATAAGCATGCCCTTGAGCAAGGTCGAAAGGACTGTGTCAGCCCAATCCGGCAGCAAGCCGCACCTGACGCTGTATAGCCGAACCTACTGCCACTTATGCGATGACATGCTCGCCGCGCTTGAATCATTGCGCGGTGAGCACGACTTCGACGTGAAGGTGGTCGATGTCGACGCTGATCCCGTTCTCGAAGCCAGATTCGACGAACGGGTGCCGGTGCTCGAAGCCGATGGCCGCGAGCTCTGTCACTACCTCCTCGACGAGCAAGCGGTACGTGCCTATCTGGCCGGTTTCCGCTAGAATCCGCGCCTTTCGCAGGTTTCTCAAAGCGCCATCACGGCGCGGTTGTAGTGCATGGATCACATCCGCAATTTCTCCATCATCGCCCACATCGATCACGGCAAATCAACGCTGGCCGATCGCATCATCCAGCGTTGCGGCGGCCTTTCGGATCGGGAAATGGAAGCACAGGTGCTCGACTCGATGGATCTGGAGCGCGAGCGCGGTATCACCATCAAGGCGCAGACCGCCGCGCTGCGCTACCAGGCGCGCGATGGCAAACTTTACAACCTCAATCTCATTGACACGCCGGGCCACGTCGACTTTTCCTACGAAGTGAGCCGCTCGCTGGCGGCTTGCGAAGGCGCATTGCTGGTCGTGGACGCCTCACAGGGCGTCGAGGCGCAGACCGTGGCCAACTGCTACACCGCAATCGAGCAGGGCGTTGAAGTCGTCCCTGTGCTCAACAAGATGGATCTGCCGCAGGCCGATCCGGAAAACGCCAAGCGCGAAATCGAGGAAGTCATCGGCATCGATGCCACCGACGCCATCCCCTGTTCGGCCAAGACCGGCATGGGTATCGACGATGTGCTGGATGCCGTCATTGCTCGCATACCGGCGCCCAAGGGCGATATGAAGGCGCCGCTGAAGGCTCTGATCATCGATTCATGGTTCGACAACTATGTCGGCGTGGTGATGCTGGTGCGTGTGGTGGATGGCAGCTTGCGGGCCAAGGAAAAAATCCGCCTGATGTCCACCGGCACCGTGCATCTGTGTGAACAAGTCGGCGTGTTTACGCCCAAGGCGCTGATCAGGGAAACGCTTTCGGCCGGTGATGTCGGCTTCATCACCGCTGGCATCAAGGAATTGAAGGCGGCCAAGGTCGGCGACACCGTGACCACCGCCGAGCGGTCTGCCAGCGAAGCCTTGCCAGGTTTCAAGGTGATAAAGCCGCAGGTGTTTGCCGGTCTGTACCCGATCGAAGCCAACCAATACGATCAGTTGCGCGAAGCGCTGGAAAAACTCAAGCTCAACGACGCTTCGTTGCAATACGAACCCGAAGTATCGCAGGCACTGGGTTTCGGTTTTCGATGCGGCTTCCTCGGGTTGCTGCATATGGAAATCGTGCAGGAACGGCTGGAGCGGGAATTTGATCAGGATCTGATCACCACGGCGCCAACGGTGGTGTATCAGGTGCGCATGACCGATGGCAGCGAGATCCTGGTGGAGAATCCGGCCAAGCTGCCCGAGCTGCAGAAGATCGAAGAGATTCGCGAACCGATCATCACCACCAAAATCTTCATGCCGCAGGAGTATCTGGGCGCGGTGATTACCCTGTGTGAGGTAAAGCGTGGCCGGCAGATGGATATCGCTTATCACGGCCGCCAGGTGCAGCTGACCTACGAAATGCCGATGGCAGAAGTGGTGATGGACTTCTTCGACAAGCTCAAGTCGGTTTCGCGCGGCTATGCCTCGCTCGACTACGAGTTCAAGGAGTATCGCGCCGCCGATGTGGTGAAGCTCGATACCCTGATCAACGGCGAAAAAGTCGATGCACTTTCGCTGATCGTGCACCGGAGCAACGCACCGTATCGCGGACGCGAACTCGCTGCCAAGATGCGCGAACTGATTCCGCGGCAGATGTATGACGTGGCGATCCAGGCGGCCATCGGTTCCAATATCGTTGCCCGCGAAAACGTCAAGGCGATGCGCAAGGACGTGCTGGCAAAATGCTACGGTGGCGATATTTCCCGCAAGAAGAAATTGCTCGAAAAGCAGAAAGCGGGCAAGAAGCGCATGAAACAGGTCGGGCGGATCGAAATTCCGCAGGAAGCCTTTCTCGCAGTGCTACGTGTGGGTGACAAATGAATTTTGCATTGATACTTTTTTGCCTGCTGGCGGCCACGGGCGTGTTGTGGATGGCGGATCACTTTGTCTTGCGCAAGCGCCGCGCAGCCGGCGTCCCCGAGCCGTGGTGGGTAGAATATGGCGCAAGTTTTTTCCCGGTCATTCTCGTCGTCTTCGTGCTGCGCTCGTTCATTGTCGAACCTTTCAAAATTCCTTCAGGTTCGATGATTCCGACGCTGCAAGTGGGCGACTTTATCCTCGTCAATAAATACACCTACGGCATACGTCTGCCGGTGCTCAACAAGAAAATTCTTGACGTGAATAAACCACAACGCGGCGACGTCATGGTATTTCGTTATCCATTCGATCCGTCGGTCGACTACATCAAGCGCGTGGTGGGCGTTCCCGGCGACAAGGTGGCCTATCAGGACAAGCATCTGACCATCAACGGCCAGGAGATGCCGCAGAGCAAGCTGGACGATTATCTGGGCAAGGGGCTTTATTTCACGCCGCGCTTCCGCGAGAAGCTCGGCAACGTCGAACACGAGATTCTGGTCGACAAGGAAACGCCGGCTTTTATCTCGCAGGCCAGCGATTTCCCATACCGCGATAATTGCCACTACAATAGTGCAGGCGTGATTTGCAAAGTGCCGCCCGGCCATTATTTCATGATGGGCGACAATCGTGACAACTCGAAAGACAGTCGCTACTGGGGTTTTGTGCCGGATGAGAATATCGTCGGCCGGGCCTTCGGAATATGGTTTCATGCCGACAGCCTGATTCCGCCAAGCGGCATCGACTTGACGCGTATCGGATCTTTCAAATAGCGAAGGGAGAAACGTGATGAATCGTGAAAACAGCACTCTTTCCGTCAGGCAGCGTGGCGTAACCTTGACCGGTTTGCTCATGGGCGTCGCCTTGTTGGGGATCGTTGCATTTTTTGTGATGAAGCTTTTCCCTGATATCACCGACTATCTGGCGATCGTCAAGGACGTCAAGGCCACTGCCCAGGATCCGGCGTCGCGTGAAATGAGCATCAGCGACATTCGAACGGCCTACTCCAAGCGTGCGGAGATCGATAACGTCAAGGGCATTGAGCCGGCGGACCTGGACATCAGCAAGGAAAATGGCGAGGTCGTTATCACCTACGCCTATTCGAGAAAAATTCCGCTGTTCGCCAATGCCAGCCTGGTACTCGATTTCGAGGGCAGTTCCGCCAAAAAATGAACCCGGACCTGCTGGAGCAGAAGCTCGGGCACGTTTTCGCCCAACCGGAGCTTCTGCTCCGGGCGATGACCCATCGCAGTCACGGTTCCGTCCATAACGAAAGACTGGAGTTTGTCGGCGACGGCGTGTTGAATTGCGTCATTGCCAGCCTGCTCTATCGGCGCTTTCCGGAGCTTCGTGAAGGCGAGTTGTCGCGCCTGCGGGCCAGCCTCGTGCGTCAGGAAACGCTCGCCGACATCGGCCTGGGTTTGGCATTGGGCACCCATCTGCGGCTCGGCGAGGGCGAGGTCAAGAGCGGCGGCGCCCGCCGCCCCTCCATGCTGGCCGATGCGATGGAAGCGCTATTCGGCGCCATATTCATCGATGCCGGATTTGATGTTGCGGCCGCTTGCATCGAGCAGCTTTTCGCCCCGTTGCTGGCCGGGTTGAATCCCGACGCCTCCAGCCGCGATCCCAAGACAGCGTTGCAGGAACTGCTGCAGGGCCGTCGCCTGGAGTTGCCCAAATACGTGTTGTGCGGAACCCATGGCGAAGCGCACGCACAGGAGTTCGAAGTGGAGTGCCAGATTCCGGAATTGAACATTCGTTGCACGGGTTCAGGGCTCAGTCGTCGCTCGGCCGAGCAGGTTGCGGCAAGCCTGGCATTGCAACAAGTACAAATCCGATGAGTGAATTTCGCACCGGTTATCTCGCCATCGTCGGACGACCCAACGTTGGAAAATCGACGCTCACCAATCGCCTGGTCGGTGCCAAGGTCAGCATTACTTCAAGCAAGGCGCAGACGACTCGACACAGCATCCGCGGCATTTTCACCGACGCCGATTGCCAGTTCATTTTCGTCGATACGCCGGGCTTCCAGATGCAGAAGAGCGGCGCGCTCAACCGGCTGATGAATCGCAGCGTGACGCAAACACTCGCCGGCGTTGATGTGGTGCTGTTCGTTGTTGAAGCCGGGCGCTGGGGTAGTGGTGAGACCGACATCCTCAAGCTGATGCCTGAGGGGCGGCCGGTGCTGCTGGTGATCAACAAGATCGACCGACTGAAGGACAAGGGGCTGCTGCTGCCCTTCATCCAGCAGCGTGCGGCGGAATTTCCGTTTGCCGAAATCATACCGGTCAGCGCCGAGCGCGCGCAGGGCATGGCGGAACTGCTCGCCACGGCGGCCAAATACCTGCCCGAGGCGCCGCCGGTCTTCGATGCCGACGACATCACTGATCGCTCGGAGCGCTTTCTTGCCGCTGAACTTCTGCGCGAGAAACTGTTTCGCAACGTCGGAGAAGAATTGCCCTACGGCATCACCGTCGAAATCGAAAAGTTCGAACAGGAAGCCGAAGGAGAAAGCATCCTGCGCCGCATCCACGCCGCGATCATCGTCGACCGGCAGGCGCACAAGGGCATCGTCATCGGCAAGGATGGCGAACGCCTGAAACGAATTTCCTCCGATGCGCGCCGCGACATGGAAGCGCTGTTCGGCGGCAAGGTCTGGCTGGAGACCTGGGTCAAGGTCAAGAGCGGTTGGGCCGATGACGAACGCGCGCTGAAATCACTGGGCTACGAGTGAAGTCGCGGCGCTATCCATCTTATTCATCATGAGCGGCAAGCAGCGTGTCGACGGCCAGCAGGTTTTCCTGCTGCACAGCTATCCCTACAGCGAGACCAGCCTGGTGCTCGACATTTTTTCCCGCGATCATGGCCGCCTGCCGGTGCTGGCGCGCGGCGCCCGCCGCCCGCGCTCGGCATTGCGCGGTGTTCTGATCGGATTTCAGCGACTTGAGTTGGGCTGGTTCGGCAGCGGTGAAGTCAAGACCCTGGCGCGTGCCGAATGGCTGGGTGGCATGCCGCTGCCGCAAGGGCGTTGCCTGTTGCTCGGCTATTATCTCAACGAACTTTTGCTCAAGCTGATGCAGCGCGAAGATGCGCATCCCGGTCTGTTCGACGCCTATGCCGAAGCCCTGATGGCACTGGCCAACGGCGCATCGGATGGCGCCGAATTGCGCCGCTTCGAGAAGACACTGTTGAAGGAGATCGGCTACGGGCTGAGGCTGGACAGCGACGTACACGGAGCAGAAATTTCAGCCGGGCAGCGTTATGTCTATCTGCTTGAGCGCGGGCCGCGCATAGCCTCTGCCGATGAAGTCTTGCCAACATTCGCTGGCAAGACCCTGCTCGATTTCGCCGCCGACGACTATGCCGACCCGCGCTCGCTGATGGAAAGCAAGCTGCTGATGCGGCAATTGATCGCCCATCAACTGGATGGAAAAACATTGCAGTCGCGCCGGGTCTTCATGGAGTTGCAGGAATTGTGACTGACCCTGTGAGACTTCGCGCCGCTCTGTCGGTCAACGTGAACAAGGTGGCCTTGTTGCGCAACACGCGGCACCTGGACATTCCCGACGTTATGCGCATGGCCGAAATTTGTCTGCAAGCGGGCGCCAACGGCATCACCGTGCACCCACGGCCGGACGGGCGGCACATCCGCGCGCACGATGTGCGAGACCTCGCCATGCTGCTCAAGGCCTGGCCTGCGGCGGAATACAACATCGAAGGCAACCCCTTCCACAACCTGATGGGTTTCGTGCGCGAAGTGCGTCCACAGCAATGCACGTTTGTGCCGGACAGCGAAGGCCAGTTCACTTCTGATCATGGTTGGAACCTCACTGCCGACGGCGCACGTCTGAAGTCGTTGATCGGTGAGTGCCACGCGTTGGGCGTGCGTGTCAGCCTGTTCATGGATGCGCTGCCCGAGGCCATGCCACTGGCGCGCTCGATCGGTGCCGACCGCGTCGAGTTGTACACTGAGCCTTATGCGGCGGCGCATGGCACGGCCACGCAAAGCGCACAGATGGAACTTTTTTCCGCAGCGGCGCGCGCTGCTGCGGCAGCGGGTCTTGGCGTCAACGCCGGCCACGATCTCAACCGTGACAACCTCGCCGATTTTCTGCGTGCTGTACCCGGTGTGCTGGAAGTATCCATCGGCCATGCGCTGATCGCCGATGCGCTTGAACTCGGTATCGCCGAGACTGTGCGTGACTACCAACGCTGCATCCGCAGGGCATACCCCGTATGATTTTCGGAATTGGTACCGATATCATTGCCGTAGCGCGCATGGGCGAGTTTCATGAACGCCACGGCGAGCGTGCCCTGGAAAAAGTTCTTGCGCCTGCCGAGCGCGATGCCTGCCGCGCCAGCAGCGATCCGGCGCGCTTCCTGGCCAAACGCTTTGCCGCCAAGGAAGCGCTGGGCAAAGCCTTGGGCATTGGCGTACGCACGCCGGTATTGTTGCCTTCCATCGCCGTGGTGCATGACGTACTGGGCAAGCCTGATTTTGAATTTGGCGGAGAACTCGTCGCCTACATCACCGAACGCAAACTCGTCACACACCTTTCTCTCTCCGACGAGCGGGACTATGTCGTTGCCTTCGTGGTTGCCGAATGCCTATGAACACAACATCACTTGGTCCCCTGATGATCGACATCGTTGGCACTGCGCTGAGCGATCTTGATCGTGATCGCCTGACGCATCCCCTCGTTGGCGGCGTCATCCTGTTTACGCGCAACTATCAAAATCCGCAGCAGCTCGCCGCCCTGTGTTTGCAGATTCATGCCCTGCGCCAGCCGTGTCTGCCGATTGCAGTCGATCACGAAGGCGGTCGCGTGCAACGCTTTCGCGAGGGCTTCACGCAACTGCCGCCGATGCGCACGCTGGGTCAGTGGTGGGACAACGAACCGCACGCTGCATGGCAGGCCGCGCATGGCATCGGCTATGTTCTGGCCGCCGAACTGCGTGCTTGCGGCGTCGACTTTTCATTCACGCCGGTCCTCGATCTTGATTGGGGACGCAGCGGCGTGATCGGCAACCGTGCCTTGCATCGTGATCCGAAAGCGGTGGTCGAACTCGCGAGAGCGCTGATCGACGGCCTGCGCGATGCCGGCATGGGCGCGTGCGGCAAACACTTTCCCGGTCACGGCTGGGTCGAGGCCGACTCCCATGTGGCGATTCCGGTCGACGCACGGGAACTGGCAGAAATCGCCATCGATATGTTGCCTTACGCAAACGTGAAGTTGGACGCCGTGATGCCGGCGCACGTGATCTACCCCAAAGTTGACCACCGCCCAGCCGGCTTCTCACCGGTATGGATCGCCAGGTTGCGCGAACAATTCCGATTCGACGGCGTCATCTTCAGTGATGACCTGTCGATGGAGGGCGCGGCGGTTGCGGGTGGGATTGTCGAGCGCGCCAACGCCGCATGGAGCGCCGGTTGCGACATGCTGTTGGTCTGCAACGCACCCGATTCGGTGGCGACCCTGCTCGAAGCGTGGCAGCCCACACCCGATTCCATGCGGGCTGCCCGCGTCAAGCACCTGCTTCCGGGCAGTCCCCCATTGACGTGGGACGAATTGTCACGCGACAACCGCTACCGCGTCGGCGTCGAGGTCATCGAACGCATGCGCGGCAACGGCACTTAACGTTTGGCAATGCGAAAGCCGATGCGCGGGAAATGCACATGCACTTTCCCGGCACGGGCATCTTCCCGGGCAATCACGAACTCACGCCGCGTCGCGGTGACCAGCGTGCCCGCTGTCGCGTCCACGCCATAGTCGGTCGCCGCCACTTCGACCGCGTCGCCGGGTGCCAGACCATCAGTACTCCCGGCAGCAAAGGGTTCGGCGCGGGCTGGCGTCGCGGCTTTGGCCACCGCGATGGCTTCCGTGCTGCTCATCGCAACCGGATTGCCGTGGCCAATGGCCGCCACATTCTTCATCCACGCGGGCACCTGTGCGCGTCCTGCCAGCAAACCGTCGAGCATCCCTGCGCCTTGAATGAACCAGAGGCAGTGATACACCGAGAAATCAAGGGCTGACGGCGTGGCGCCGCCAATAAACGGCGCACCGGAGGCGGCCAGTTCGGCATCGATCCAGTCGATGGTGCCCATCAAGGTCGGCAATGCGTCTGCCGCAGCGATGAATACCTGGGCGCTACCGCCGGCGAGAAAAGGCTGCCGATCGGTAAACAGCGCTTCGGCCCCTTTGGGATCTGGAAATATTTTGGCTATTCCCTCCGGTTGCATGCTGTACGACACTGCCGCCGAAAACAGCGTGGTGTCCGCCCAGCGCGAAGCCATCTGCACCCGTGCGCTCTGGTTGGCCGGAAACAGCGATGGGGCAGGCGACATCCGATCGACCACTTCGCTGATCAAGGCAGTGTCGCAGTAAATGTCGCAGCCCAACTGCATCACCGGCGTGCGCCGATACGCGCCGGTCAGCGCCAGCAGGTCGGGCTTGGGCATGACGACGGGAATGATCACCGAACGCCACGACAAGCGCTTGCTGCCGAAGACCAGACGCACCTTCTCGGAAAACAGGGATTCGGGATAGTGATGGAGAATGATTTCGGACATGATTTTTCACGGATCGTGTTGGGGAACGCGCAGTCTGCGGCGTCGGCGCAAATTCCTCAAGCGGCAGTGCAGCATTCGGCACCGGCCCCAGTGCGCCAAACGGCAACAAAAAAAGCGGCCCGCAGGCCGCTTTTCATTGAAGCCGCATCCGGCTTTACTTCACCCGGTTGCGATATTCGCCGGTACGGGTATCGATTTCGATCTTGTCGCCAATTTCAACGAACAGCGGCACCGGCAACTGGAAGCCAGTGTTGATCTTGGCCGGCTTCATCACCTTGCCTGAAGTGTCGCCCTTCACTGCGGGCTCGGTGTAAATGACTTCACGTACCACCGCGTTGGGCAACTCGACCGAGATCGCCTTGCCGTCGTAGAACACCACTTCGCACGCCAGGCCGTCATCGATGTAGTTGAGCGCATCGCCCATGTTGTCGCCTTCAACCTCGTACTGGTTGTAGTCGGTATCCATGAATACATACAGCGGATCGGCAAAGTAGGAATAGGTCACTTCCTTGCGTTCGAGCTGCACCAGCTCGAACTTGTCGTCGGCTTTGTAAATTGCCTCGCTCGGGCTGCCGGTGAGGAGATTCTTCATCTTCATCTTGACCACAGCAGAGCTGCGACCGGACTTGTTGTATTCGGCCTTCTGTACGACCAGCGGATCGTTGCCGACCATGATCACGTTGCCGGAGCGGAGTTCCTGAGCGATTTTCATGTGCAATGCCCTGCGAGGGGGAGGGGAAAAATAACCCTTGATTCTACCGAACTTTGACCTGCCAAGCCAAGGCCTTGCCCGAATATCTTCGGCTTCGGGCAGGCAATCCGCCCCTGGCATGCGGCGGATGTCGACGTAAAAACTCAGTTTGACTTGCGCTATGAAAATGCCACGGATATATTTTGTGTCCGTATTGATTTTAAACAAGAGGAGGGCGCCATGACCCGCAAGATCAAGAAGTACGGCTGGATCCCCGATTTGCCCGACCAGCGCGATCATCGCTACGCAGCGCCGCAACCGGTGTTGGCCAGGCTGCCCAAAAAAGTCGACCTGCGTCGCGGGTGCCCGCCTGTTTTCAATCAGGGCGAGCTGGGCAGTTGCACCGCCAATGCCATTGCCGCCGCGCATCAGTTCGACCAGATGAAGCAGAACAAGTCCGGGATCTTCACCCCGTCGCGGCTGTTCATCTACTATAACGAGCGCGAGGTCGAAGGCACCTGCATCTGTCCCGCCGGCAAGACGCTGTACCAGAACGGCAGTAACTGCATCCACAACGGCTTCATTGCCGTCAAGTTCCAGGGCGCGTTGCGCGATTGCGTGCCTTGCACAGAACGAGACAAATGCCTGCGCACCCCGGACAAGACCAAGATGCGACAGGTGAGTTTCTTTCGTGGTAAGGCAGACACGGCAGCGATCAACTACAGCGAGATCATGAAGCGGGCGATCGATAGCCCCGAGGGCAAGGTGCTGTATGGCCGACGCTTTGCGACGGTGGAGCCGGTGTTCGGGAATATCCGTTACAACAATGGGCTGGATCGCTTCACGCTACGCGGCAAGAAGAAGGTCGATACGCAGTGGAAGCTGTTCTGTCTGGTGCATAACATCGAGAAGCTGGCGCATCACGGATATTTATGCCCGGAGAGGTATGGACAGTAGGAAGACCATCTAGCAGCGTAACTGGTCGTCACATCGTTGCGGCGACGACCAGCAACGGCAAACCTGAAAACCGGAAAACAAAAAGCGCGGTCAGGGCCGCGTTT
>JANYCD010000037.1 GCA_025360425.1 Sterolibacteriaceae bacterium | reverse complement strand
TAACGCCCTTCTGCTTGTTGAAAAAATCGAGCCAGGCCCGGGTTGCTTCGGGATCGGCCAGGTCGGCCTTGTTGAGCAGCTTGAGGCAAGGCCGCTGGCGGTGCAGGCGCAATTCCTTGATCATGGGATTGCTGCTGGCCTCGGGCAGCCGGGCATCGAGCACCTCGATGACGACATCGATCCATTCCATGGTTTCGGCCGCTTTCTTGCGGGCGGACGTCATGTGACCGGGAAACCACTGGATGGACATTTTGATTTGATGAGCGAACGAGGCCGCTATTATCCCCGTGTTTGCCGCGACATTCGAATTGTCGTACGTCGGGTAAACTGATACCGGACAACAAAAAGGTACGCATTTGAAAACAACAGGCGCTGAACACTCCCCGGCCCAAACCGAGGCGATAGGAATACTGATGGCGCGTCTGTCGGCAGCCGCGAAGGCATTGGGTGGCAAGGTGGTCGATGTCGGGAGTAATTCCGCAACGCTGGTTGTGGACTGGCGTGAAGATCTGGTCGGCAATCCGGAAAGTGGTGCGTTAATGGGTGGAGTCATCACCACGATGGTCGATAACGTCTCTGCCATGGCTTACTTCATGGCGACGAACGGAACGAAATTTCCCCTCGCGACGCTCGATCTCCGCATTGAACACATGAAACCGAGCAAACACGGAAAGCCTCTTCACGTGCGCAGCGAGTGCCACAAGGTCGGGCGGCAGGTCGCATTCTTTCGTGCCACGGCATGGCACCCCGAGGACCCCGACGACGTGGTCGCCACCGGATCAGGGACTTTCATGGTGTCGGATATGGATCCGACCCTTTCGGCACTTAGGCCGCAATGAGCGAACCCAAGTTGGTCGATCTGCCGGCAGTGGTGGCGCGGGCGCGGGCCGAAGGCAACTTCTCGTTGATCGTCGACGCCCTTCCCTATCTTCGTTTTCTCGGCCTGCGCGTGCGCAAGGACGGAGAATTACTGACGACGATACTGCCGTATGACAGCAAGCACATGGGCAGGGTCAACCCCTCGTCGTTTCATGGTGGCGTGATCGGGGCATTGCTGGAGGCGGCAGCTCTGCTGCAATTGATGGCGGGCGACACCGCCCATGTAGCGAAGACCATCAGCATCACCACCGATTTTCTCCGTGCCGCCGCCTCTCCGACTGAGCTCTATGCAATCGCCAGTATCACCCGTCAGGGCCGCCGTGTCGCCAACGTTCGCGTCGAGGCCTGGCAGGAAGACCGCAACAAACTCATTGCCGTCGCCAACGGGAATTTTCTGCTGACCTAGCCTGGTCGTTTGCCGAGCAAATACGTTTTAAAATCCTCCACAGGCATCGGCTTGGCGAAGAAGTAGCCCTGAAATTCGTCGCAGCCCCAGGCATCAAGGTAGGTACGCTGAATATCAGTCTCCACGGCTTCGGCAACCACACGCAAACGCAGGCTGTGGCCGAGCAGGATGATCAGTTTGGCAATATGGGAATCGCCGATGGTTGGGCCGAGATTATTGACGAATGAGCGATCAATCTTGAGCACGTCGACCGGAAAACGCTGCAGGTAACTGAGCGATGAATATCCAGTGCCAAAGTCATCGATCGCCAGACGCACGCCCAGCTTTTTCAACTCATGCAGGATAGCGATGCACTTTTCTGGACTCTCGATGATGGCGCTTTCAGTCAACTCCAATTCCAGACGTCCGGCGGGCAGCCCGGTTTCGTGCAGAACATTCTGGATCAGCTGTGGCAGATTGTCATGTGCAAACGAGCGTGCCGAGAGGTTAACCGCGACCTTCAGATCACCGAAACCGCACTTGTCCCACCCCACTGCCTGCTCACAGGACGTACGCAACACAAATTCGGTGATCGGCTCGATCAGACCTGTATCCTCGGCGATGCCGATGAAACGGTCAGGCGGCACCCATCCCAGCTCGGCATTTTCCCAACGCACCAGTGCTTCAACACCAACCGGAAATCCGAGGTGATCGACCTTGGGTTTAAAATGAACCCGGAGTTCGTCACGTTCCAATGCACGGCGCAATGCCGTTTCGAGCATGACGCGCTCGGTCGCCTGGGCATTGAGCCCCTTGGTATAAAACTGAAAATTGTTCCTGCCGCGTTCCTTGGCGAGATACATGGCCGCGTCGGCATTGCGCAGCAAGGCTTGCGCATCATCACCATCCGACGGGAACAGGCTGACGCCGATACTGCACGTCACAAACAGTTCCTGCTCGCCGACTTGCACCAGCAAACCGATCTCTTCCAGCACACGTTCCAGCACCTTGACGATGGTGCCCAGACTGTAGTGATTGTTCAGCAAGAGTACAAACTCATCGCCCCCGTAGCGCGCCACGGTATCGGTGGTGCGCACGCATGACTGCAAGCGTTGTGCGATTTCGATCAACAGCTTGTCACCGACCAGATGGCCGAGACTGTCGTTAATGTATTTGAAATTATCGAGATCGATAAAGGCCACACATGCGAAATAGCTGTAGCGCATCGCGGTGTGTATGGCCTGCTGCAGCCTGTCGTTGAGCAGGTTACGATTCGGCAGACCGGTGAGCTGATCGTGGCTGGCCTGGTGTTCCAACTGCTCCTGATAGCGCTTGCGTTCCGTGATGTCCTGAACCGTCCCTTCGTAATAAAGGAAGGCGCCATCCGGAGCATGAACCGCTCGCGCATTTTCCGAGATCCAGATCACCGCGCCATCACGACGCCGGATTTGCGCCTCGAAGCCCTGCACCGTATCGTGCTCCATCATGATCTGTCGAAAAACCTCGCGGCGCGTCTGATCAACATAGAGTTGGCGGCTGATGTCCTGTAACGATGACATCATTTCTTGAGGCGACTCGTAACCGTAGATCCTCGCCAGCGCCGGATTGGCCCCCAAATAGTGACCGTCGGCTGTGGTCTGAAATATACCTTCCGTGGAATGCTCGAAAATGCTGCGGTAGCGCGCCTCGGCCGCTGCATGCGCCTCGCGCGCCAAGACCTGCTCGCTGATATCGGCGATAAAGCCTTCCAGTACGCTCTCTCCTTGCTCGTCAACGACGACTGCCCCGTTCTCGCATACCCAGCTGACCTCGCCATTGCAATGGGTAATCCGATATTCGATGCAGTAACGACTGCGCTCTTCGACCGCGGCATTAGTGACACGACGCATGTGTTCACGGTCGTCCTGATGAATCAACTCGAGATACGAGACCTCGTTGTTCAACACCAGACTTTCCGGCGCATAGCCAGTCAAATCACGACATCCGGCGCTGACGAAGAGCAGGGTCCATTGCTCGTCGAACAGGCCGCGGAAGACCATGCCATCAAGATTGTTTATCAGAGTCTGCAGAACCCGCTCCAGGTTCAACTGCAACTCTATGGCAACGCCCACTTTGGTACCGAATATCTTGGTTGCCGACATGGATCTGGATCTCGCGTCGTAGTGAGTTTCCTGAAAACACATCTGCTTCGGATCCACGGGATCCTAGTCATTACCACCCTCAGAGGCAAAAACTACGCCAGTCCGTCGCAAGGTTGAAGAAATCATCGATACACCTCCAGCCTTACCTACGACATTGGCGCGCAATCCTTGAGTACTGCGGGTTTTTCCACCGTGATGGGCACTTGGATATGGGATTTTTGAGATAAAAAGATGCATATCCGCACCTTGACAGTGCCTTCCTCCATCTGATGCTCCAAACCGGCGAATGTCCAAGGCCACAGATGCTCTGGCTGCTCCAAGTGTGGGACCTGAATCAGGTATCATTCACGGCCTTTTTAAGCGCTCAGCCAAATTTGTTGCGGTCGACGCTGCAACAGCAACCCGGCAATCAGGAGTCCCGATGACATTATCGATTTTCGCTGCGGTGGAGATGGCGCCCCGCGACCCCATTCTCGGTTTGACTGAAGCTTTCAACAGCGACAGCCGCACCACCAAAGTCAATCTTGGAGTCGGTGTGTACTACGACGACAATGGCAAGTTGCCCTTGCTCGTCGCCGTCAAGGCTGCCGAAAAGGCTCGTCTTGAGGCAATGCCGGCACGCGGCTATCAACCGATCGAGGGTATGGCTGCCTATAATCAGGCAGTACAAAAACTGGTCTTCGGTGAAGACTCAACCCTGCTGGCTGAAAGTCGCGTTGTTACCTTCGAAGCGCTGGGCGGCACCGGTGCGCTCAAGGTCGGCGCCGACTATCTCAAGCGCCTGTTGCCGCAGGCCAGGGTCTACATCAGCGACCCGAGCTGGGAGAACCACCGGGCATTGTTTGAATCCGCCGGCTTCGTGGTTGAAACCTATCCCTACTATGACGCCACCAGCAAAGGCATCGCTTTCGACAAGACCAAAGCCGCGCTCAATGCCCTGCCCGCCAACGCCATTGTGGTGTTGCATGCCTGCTGCCACAACCCGACCGGCGCCGACCTGAGCGAGGCGCAATGGCGCGAAGTTGTCGCCATCGTCAAAACACGCGGACTGGTCGCCTTCATCGACATGGCTTATCAAGGCTTCGCCGACGGCATCGAACCTGATGCCGTCGCAGTGCGACTGTTCGCGCAGGCAGGTTTGCAATTCGTGGTCTCCAGTTCGTTTTCAAAATCTTTCTCGCTCTACGGCGAACGTGTTGGCGCACTGTCCATTGTTGCCGCCGACAAGGAAGAGGCGTCACGCGTACTGTCGCAAGTCAAGCGCGTGGTACGTACCAATTATTCAAACCCGCCGACGCATGGCGGCGCGATTGTCGCAGCCGTACTGGCATCACCCGAACTGCGCAAGCAGTGGGAGGATGAACTGGCCGGCATGCGTGACCGTATCCGTGCCATGCGCATCGCCCTCGTGGAAAAACTCAAGGCGCTCAATGTGACGCAGGACTTCTCCTTCGTCGCACAACAACGCGGAATGTTTTCCTATACCGGACTCAGCACAACGCAGGTCGAACGCTTGAAGACCGAGTTCGGCATTTATGCCGTCGGTACCGGGCGTATCTGTCTCGCTGCTCTCAACAAGGGCAACATCGATTACGTGGCCAACGCCATCGCGGCGGTGTTGAAGAACCCCAAAGACTGATTTTCTTTCCTTGCGGCGAAAATTGGCTCCGGCTATAATTCGCGCCGCTTCAGATCCTCGATAGCTCAGTTGGTAGAGCGCCGGACTGTTAATCCGTAGGTCCCTGGTTCGAGCCCAGGTCGAGGAGCCAGAACACTTTAGTTGCGGTTCTTGTGCTTAGCCAATCCTCCGGGGTTGGCTTTTTACATTTTGGGGACCGGAAGCGGATTTTGGGGAGCGGAATTGCGATTGAGTTTCCGCCGAAATTTCGTCTGTCAAGGGAAGGGGTGAGCTTGCCCATTCGTAGTGTTAGCAGATGGCGCAGTATCGGTCTGCACAGGCCTTGGCCGGATCGCATGAAGTTAGCCCGCTTCATGATAGTCACGCCGTTGCGGCTTCCTTGAGCGCCTCTGCCGCCTGCGCCCCGATTGACCTGCGGATTGTCGTGATGATCAGCAAGATGGTCATTGACGTGGAACGTATTGGCGATGAGTCCAAGAAAATCGTAATTTCAACGAATCGAGGTGATGTTGGCAAATGCGTCAATTACTCGCACGTGAAATCAACATCGTTGACCTGGGCCAACAGGTGGCCGACTTGTTGAGCAATGCGCTCGATGCCTATAGCCTCAACCCACGCATATGTTTCATGGGTAAAGGAGCAGAAGCCCGAATGGACATTGAAGCAGCTTGTTGAATTCCGCACCCGTCTACTTAAATCGCATCATTGCGATGCGACTCTCGCTGCAATGCGTCTTAACTCGTCGGGTATCAAGTGAAATATGTACTCTTCGAAGTAATCTCGAGTTTATAGAGTAGCGGCGCAGTAGCATGTTGGTTTGATTTCTCAGTAGTCACCTCTCATTTGGCAGTGCTCAAGCAGCGCTGCAATATGTGTACTGGCGAACGGATTACTCGCAAGGTCCAGACACCATAGCTGTCTCAACTACCACACCAACCATGTACCGCTAAAAGACAGAAATGACAATCTCCCTGAGTTATCCAGACATGGGAAAGCTGCTTTATCAGCAGCGGCAGCAAGCATCAAGTAACATGCCTTGATGAGAACCGAACCCGCCGCGCCGCCGCCTCCGGATGCTCTGGATAAGTCAATCGAGCGCGATCAGATCAGCCAAAATATTGAGGCCATTCTGGAGTTCTACACGCGCGAAGAGCAAAAGATCAGTCGCTCGCAAAGGATTCTCGAACGCTTCAGCAGTTTTGTCGGGCAACCAGTTTTTCCTGGCATCATTTTACTTTTTGTTGCGCTCTGGATACTTTCCAACTTCTTATTGCACCAGCTTGGCATGCCCGTGTTCGATCCGGCACCGTATTTTTGGTTGCAAGGGATTGTCGGATTAAGTGCTTTGTTGACCGCAACCGCAGTTTTGTCAAAGCAGAACCGTGTTGCAAAACTTGAAGAACAACGCGCACATTTGGACCTCAAGGTGACCCTCCTGACTGAGCAGAAAGCCGCCAAGCTAATTGACCTTCTGGAAGAGTTGAGGCGCGACTTGCCCAATGTCAAAGACCGGCACGATCCCGAAGCGGTCGCACTCCGGCAGTCGATGAATCCGGATCTGGTGCTTGCGACACTGGATGAACTTCATTCCACTCCATTAGCCGGTTCGGAAACATCTTCCGCAAAATTGCCTTAGAACGAGCTTATCCACAAGATTGGCGTGAATGCCCTTGATTTTTTGGCTGAGAGGATTGCAAAAAATTGGAAAAGACCTTGATCGATAAGAGCGCTGATAATTGGATTGCGGTTCGAATTGCATCCTTGCAATATTTTATCAACGTAAGCTGATTGACACTTTAATCCTCAAACAATTCAAAAGGCCACTCGATGCATCCGGTCCATGACGTTGATGTACTCATTCTGATGGCAACGACGCTTTCATCGAAGCGGCGTCCTGCGGAACTGGTCGAGATCGTGGCTGCAGCCGATCTGCTACAAGGCTTTATTCCTTTCATTGAGAAATTGGGCGAGGCGATTGAACGGCTCTCCACCTCTGGCTTGATCAGCGCAACGGAAGGTGGCTTCACGCTGACACCGATTGCCCAGAAAATCATGGCCAAACAGCCTAAAAAAACTGTTGCGGAAGAAGTCGCCATCGCCATTAAGTGCGATCTCGCCGCCTATCACCCAAGGGAGGAATATCCCGCAATCCTGCTCACCGAGGAACAACTCAGTGCTGCCATCCATGCGCACAAGACTTCAAGAAAGGCCTCTGGCAAAAATCTCCTGATGCCGAAACCCAAGGTCGATCGTCACTTCAAGGTGGAGGGGCGTTGGCGCAGGGCCTCTGCAACGCGCGATGGAAAACCATGATTCACGGAAGCAGTGCTGGCAACGCTTGCTTTGCGTCCTGTTTGACCTAGAAATAATTCAAAATATTTATCTGTAGGTCTCTGATTCGAGGCGCGGTTGACGAACCCAAATTAAACGGCTTTGCAGCCGTCCCTCGCAGTTGTTACAATCCCGCCGCGTTAGCATCAGGCCTCAAAGGCCGCAACAACGGCACTGCACTCCCTTTCATGTAAAACCTTCCGCTTTCATTTGAACTCCATTCATGCCAAAAGTCATCTACATCGAACACAACGGTACACAACACGTCATAGAAGCCGAGATCGGGAAGTCGATCATGCAAGCCTCGATTGATCAGATGCTGCCGGGCATTCTTGGTGATTGCGGCGGCAATTGCGCTTGCGCCACATGCCATGGCTACATTGACCAGCAATGGCTGGACAAGCTGCCGCCCGTGTCAGAAGATGAAACGATGATGCTTGAAGCGACACTGGACATGCGGCCGACCAGTCGCCTGACTTGCCAGATTTACATGCAACCCGAGCTGGACGGCATCGTCGTACACTTGCCCGAAGAACAAGGCTGACAAAGCCAATCAACCCGGCGAAAGTACCGGAAACAAGCTGCGCAAACCGGTCGCCATCATCTCGACGGCCATCGCCGCGAGGATGAATCCTGCCACGCGCTCCACAACATCAAGCGTCGACTGCCGAATTTCCTTTCCTGCATGGCACGCCATATGAAAGGTTATCCAGCACGCAGACCCCACAACAAAGATGGGCACCACGACGTGAATCAGATCCGCATAGGCATGCCATTCGCTATTGCCCATCACATAGCTGAATGCCGCAGGCCCCGCCAGAAGGGGCACCGCCAGCGGAACAATTGACGCTTCCGTTACGCTGCCGGGGTACGTGGCAACCGGTAAACCCTTGAAGCTTGTCTCCCGACCCAGCACCATCGCAATCGACAGCAACAGAACGATGATCCCGCCGCCAACCTGCATGGCACCGAGCGATACGCCAAGAAAGCCGAGCAGCGGCATTCCCAGAAACGTCGCCGCCAATAACGCGACGGTGACACTGATTCCGATAGTCCGCGCAAAGCGTTTCTTTCCCCGCTCGTCCAACCCTCCTGCTGCGGCAAGGAAAATAGGGATCATGCTTACCGGCCCCACCAGCGCAATCAGCGTGATGGATTTCTTGATCGTGAGCGCGGCGATAGTCAACATTTGTGCTTGCCCAGTGCAACCCGAAACTCTTCATGCGCGACTATCTGGAAAAGCAGTTGGCGAATACGTAGATTTTCCATGGGGCTCCAATGGGACTTTTGTGACCAATCAGTATTGACAGCGCATGATGTCACATCCCTTAAAGGACTTTGAGACATCGTGAGTACGCCAGCGTACAGACGACTCGGTTTCGGTGGCAATACGATTCGATAACGTCGTCACGGGAACTTCCCATGGATCGCTTTCTACGCCCTTGTCTGAAGAGACCACAAAGCATGATCTGGAGTGATCCATGAACTCCACTACAGGCGTTGTATCACCCAGCCATACAGGATCAATCCAGGCAGATACCGCGTTACGAATTCTGAAATGTTTGTTGAACGGCTTCCGCGGCTCAGCTGCGCTGCGTCTTTGGAACGACGTCACTCATCACATCGGCCCTACTTCGCCAGCCTTCACCCTGGTGATCCGTGATCCATCAGTTCTCCGGAATTTGGTCATCCGTCGCAGTCCGCTTCTGCTGGCGGATGCGTATTTCAGGGGACTGCTCGATTTCGAAGGAGACCTGTACGTTGCGCTGCGCCTGAAAGGGCATTTCGAGACACTGGTTCTGTCGTTGCGCGAACGCTGCGCCCTGCTGCTCGACGCCATGCGCCTGCCCGGTAAGCCTCTGGCAACCTCAGCGCCATCCGTTCCTCTTGCATTGAGCGCAGAACGCTCGTTCTCCCATCGTCACTCCAGGCAAAGCGACCGAGCCGCCATCTCGTTTCATTATGATGTGTCAAACGCGTTTTACAAGTTGTGGCTCGATGCGCAAATGGTGTACTCCTGCGCCTACTTTGAGTCGCCTGACGATACGCTGGAGCAGGCACAGCGCAACAAACTGGATCACATCTGCCGAAAATTGCGTCTCGCTCCGGGAGAGCGCTTTCTGGATATTGGTTGCGGCTGGGGCGCGCTGGTGTGCTGGGCAGCGCGCTACTATGGTGTCCGCGCGCATGGCATCACCCTGAGCCAGCAGCAATATGAGTATGCCCGGCAGCGCATCGCCGCCGAGGGATTGAACAATCTTGTGACTGTTGAATTGCGCGATTATCGCGACCTGGAAGACGGTACCGTCTATGACAAGGTTGCCAGCGTCGGCATGTTCGAGCATGTGGGACTCGCCAATCTTCCCGTCTATAACGCCAGCGTCTGCCGTATCTTGAGGCCCGGCGGTCTGTTTCTGAATCACGGGATTACCCACCAAGAAGATAGCGGGAAACCAAATGTCGATATGGCGTTTATCAACCGTTATGTATTCCCTGATGGCGAGCTTGATACTGTGAGCAATATTCAGCGCGGGATGGAGCACGCGGGTCTTGAAATTCACGATGTGGAGGCACTTCGACCACATTACGCGCGAACACTTCGTCACTGGGTGCAACGGTTGGAGGCCTCACATGATGAGGCTTTGCAACACATCAGCGAAACGGGATATCGTATCTGGAGACTCTACATGGCGGCATGTGCGCTGGAGTTCGAAGCCGGCGGCACAGGTATTTACCAGATACTCGCATCGAAGCGTGGCACAGCCACTCGTCCGCTACCGTTGACCCGCCGTGACCTGTACCAACAACCCAGCCAGAATGCTATTTGACTTGCTGTCGTCAATGAATTCTGACGGATTCGGGTAGCATGGCCTGACTCATGGAATTCAAAGACTATTACGCAGTTCTCGGCGTGGAACGGACCGCAACAGAAGACGAGATTAAACGCGCTTACAAAAAACTGGCGCGCAAATTCCATCCCGACGTGAGCAAGGAAGCCAATGCCGAGGCACGCTTCAAGGAAGTGGGCGAAGCCTACAAGGTGCTGAAAGACCCTGAAACGCGGGCCGCCTACGACCGCGTTGGCAACCAGTGGAAACCTGGACAGGATTTTCAGCCACCACCGGACTGGGACGCCGGTTTCGAATTCAGTGGCGGCGATCCGGGTGGTGCCAATGGCGGAAATTTCAGCGATTTTTTTGAATCACTTTTTGGCGGACGCGCTGGTCATGCCCAGACCCACCGGCAAAACGCGCACGCACAGGGACAAGACCACCACGCCAAGGTGTTGATCGATCTGCAGGACGCTTATCAAGGTGCGCAACGCAGCATCTCCTTGCAAATGCCAATGCTTGATGCCGACGGGCGGCTTGTCACACGGGAGCGCACGCTCAACGTGAGTATTCCCAAAGGGGTTCGCGAAGGCCAGCATCTGCGCCTTGCCGGTCAAGGCGAACCCGCGTTGGGCGAAGGACCGGCGGGTAATCTTTATTTGGAAATCGCCTTTCGCCCTCATCCGCACTTTCGGGCTGATGGACGCGAGGTTTATTTCGATCTGCCGATATCGCCATGGGAAGCGGCACTCGGCGCCTCGGTCACCGCACCCACGCCCGCAGGACCAGTGCAACTTTCGATTCCGTCCGGATCTGCCGCAGGGCGCAAATTGCGGTTGAAGGGCAAGGGTATCCCGGGTGATCCGCCAGGCGATCTGTATGCGGTACTCATTATCGCCCTGCCCCCGGCCGATACCGAAGTCGCCAAGGACGCTTATCGCGCAATGCAAACTGCTTTCGATTTCAACCCGCGCGCCGGTATGGAAGGATGACCCGCCATGCATGAGCCTATGATGACCTATCTTCAAGGCCAGGTGGTCGAGGAAGAAATCCACCTGACACTCACCGAGTTGTGCCACACCTGCGGCATTGCCGTGGAGCATGTGACAACCTGGGTCGTTGAAGGTGTGCTTGAACCCATTGGCCAGACGCCGCAGGAATGGCAATTTGGTGGCGCCTCGCTGCGCCGTGCGCGTCTGGCACTGCGCCTGTCACGCGATCTCGAGATCAATGCAGCAGGTATTGCGCTGGCACTCGATTTGCTGGATGAGATTGAAGAACTGAGAACCCGGCTGGTGCGCAGTGGCAGAAGCTAACCGTGTGATATTCCGCCGCACTCCGTTTTCCACCGCTTGCGAAGTCGCTACGACTTCGCACAAAAATGTCGCAACTTCTTGCGTCAATCTGGCTCAAATGGTTGTCAGGATTTAACGCATCAAATCCTTGCATTCAATGATTGCCATGGATGCTGAAAGTGGGGCTGTTAGTTGACTACCTGATTCCAGGTTAGCCGCTGTAGATACAGCAATGTTAGGATGCGTAACAGCACGCCGATCAACATACAAAAACGCGCATTCACTGGAGGAGTCCCCTGATGATGTTTCACAAAACCATTGCATCCGGCTGTATTGCCGCCCTGCTGCTGCTGGTAGCCAGCCCTGCAGCCGCGAGGCTCACACAGGCCGAGGCGGACCGGCTCGGCAAGGACTTGACCCCCGTAGGCGCAGACCCGAGCGGCAACAAGGAGGGAACGATTCCTCCATGGACCGGAGGCTTGACCAAGGCACCTCCCGGCTGGGTTCGCGCCAACGGTTATGCAGATCCGTTTGCCGATGAAAAGCCGCTGTTCACCATCACCGCACAAAACGCGGATCAGTACAAGGCTGCCCTAACGGTCGGAGAGCTGGCGCTGTTGAAGAAACAGTCGACCTATCGTATTCCGGTATACCCGTCACACCGCACCGCCGCATTCCCCAAAAGTGTCACCGATGCGGCCAAGGCCCAGGCGACACAAGTCGAACTCAAAGGTTTCGGGGTCCAGAATCTGGGCGATTCAAACATCCCCTTCCCCATTCCGAAAGATGGCCTGGAGGCAATCTGGAATCACCTGATGCGTTATACCGGCGGCGGCACCGAAGGTGACGCGAATTCATTTCCGGTGCGTGCCAACGGTGAGTACTACACGATCGGCGTCCACGCCACCCGCATTTACGACAGAAATTTTGATCAACACACACCCAATCGTCTGTTTGTCGCCAGGATTTTTTTCACCGCGCCGGCGGAATTGAAGGGGGAAGTTTTTCTGGTGCACGAGCCAATCGACCAGGTGGCGGAAGTCCGCGCCGCATGGATCTACAACTCCGGTGCGCGCCGCCTGCGCCGAGCGCCAGATCTGGCCTACGACAACATCAACGATGGCTCCGAGGGAATGTACACCTCTGACCAGGTGGATGGCTACAACGGCGCGCCGGATCGCTATGACTGGAAACTGGTCGGCAAGCGCGAGATCTACGTGCCCTACAACAGCTACAAGATGGGAGACAAAAAGCTCAAGTACAAGGACATGCTGCTCAAGGGCACCATCAATCCCGACTACACGCGCTACGAGCTGCATCGGGTGTGGGTCGTCGACGGTACGTTGAAGGCTGGCTTCTCCCACGTTTACCGACGCCGCACGTTCTATCTGGATGAGGACAGCTGGACAATATTGCTGGAGGACACTTATGGAAACCGTGGCGATCTGTGGCGCGTGGGTATACACGGGCAGGCGCAGTACTACGATGTGCCGGGTTCCGGTTACCGCTATGCCATCATTCACGACCTGGACAGCGGTACCTATTACGCCGGTGGCCTAGACAACGAAATGAAATCAGTGGGCACGTTCGAGATCAAGGGACGCGTGTCGGATTACGTGCCGGACGCGATCCGGCGGCTGGGGGGGACAACGAATTAGTTGGTCAGGGCAGCGCTTCTTCGGCACCGATTGCCTGGGATCAGGGCGCGAGCGTCTTGAGGTAAGCAATCAAATCCGCGCGGTCTGTGGCGTCGGGAACCGAAAAGTTCATTTTTTGGCCGGGAGCTACCGCCTCCGGATTCGTCAGCCACTTGTCGAGATTCGACTCATCCCACACCAACCTTGCTCGTTTGAGAGCTGGTGAATACTCATAGTCGGGCACGCTGCCTGCCTTGCGTCCGAAAACGCCACCGTGTGTCGGACCAACGCTGTTGTAGTCGACTCCGTGGCAACCAGAACACAACATCAGGTGCAGTTCCTGCCCATGACCGACGTCGGCTGCTTCGGCACTGCCGATCGCCAAAACCAGCATCAGGCAGCCGCTTATGAATTCCATTTTCAGGAAGCTGTTCATGTGCCCCTTTCTTCTGGCGCCTGATTTTGTCGAATGGTTGGAAATGCCATTCCTCTGCCGAGCAGGAAAAACGCCATATCGGCGCTGGTGCGCTCCCCGCCACATTTATTGAGAGTAAAGGACACCCGCTGCGTAGTCAACCTCATGCGCCGCAACGCGAAGAACCCTACTTCAAAACCACAATCGGCTTGAATGACTACTGCGAACTACTCCCCACGATCGATTGCGGCGTAAGCGTGAGCGGCAATCCTTCCGCCGTATCGTAATCGCGAACCTGGTGGCCCTCGTCTGCATACCCTGCATTGAATACATAGTAACCGCCTTTGACAAGGTCATACTCGGTCCACGAGTTAAGGTTGATACCGCCAGTGCCATAAGACGGAAAATTGTTGGTTTGCACCACACGCAATATATTACCTGCGCTGTCGTAAGCCTCCGACTGCGTGACGCACCAGCAATCTTCGTCAAGGTAAAAGGTGCGGCGGGCGAAGGCATGACTGGCGGTGGGCTTGCGAATCGAATCGACCACCCAGACCCGGTGCTTTTCCCAGCGCACCGCGTCGGGATTGACAAACTTCTTGCCAACGAAATCCTTGGCCAGACCGGTGTTCGTCAAACCAAAGACGTTGTAAGGCACGAACATTTCCTTCTTGCCGACGAGCTTGAAGTCGAATCGGTCCATACGCCCTAGAAACCCCGTCACCTCATCCCACATGACGCCGCCGGACATCAGCATGTCGTAGGCAAAGTCAGGCGCAGGACGAATGCGGCGCTGCCCCGGTGTGTAGTACCACGCTTTCTGACCGAGCGCCGTGTTGGAGGAATAATAGGCTAGGTAGCCGGCACCCGCGATCTTCGGCGGAGACGTCACCACCGACGTAAGGCCGAACACGCTGTCGAAGGTCTGGCCGCGCAGCGTGCCTTTGGTGTCGTACCAGGGATGCATCCAGAAAACGTTCGCGCGCGTCGGTTCGCTCCAATTTCCCGCGGAATCGATCATCAAAGCAAAGCCGGTAAATTGATTGACTGCCGCCGAGAAACGAAGGTTGTGGTTCCACATGACCTCATAGCCGGTCTTGGGGATGGGAAAGGGAATTCCGGCATAGGGCAGATTGCCCTTGTCGGCACCTTCGATGGCATCGCCTTCCACCGCGCCCGCCATCCTGGCCGTGGTGGCGTTCTTGACGGTGTTTTGCAATACCGCGGGCGTGTAGCGCATGCTGCGGTGGCCCGGATAGACGTCGATGCGATATCCCGGGTAGGTCTTGAGCAGGACCTTGGTGCCCGGCGCCAACAAGGCATCGTATTGCGCCATGTTCTCGGTATTGACCGAATACAGAGGTTTTTCATCCTTGAACGGATCGACATAATGCTTGGAAGTCTTGGGGTCATAACCCGCCACCTTTTCGATGCCGCCGCTATAGGCAGGTATGGAGCCGTCGGCATTGGCGGCTTTCTCGGCACCAAACTCCGTCAGCGAAGCGCCCAGCTGCCGAGCTTCTTCGGCGGTCACGGCAGCCTGTGACGAATGCACCAACATGGCCATCACCCCTGCAGCGATCAGTTGACCCAGTTGAGTTTCATGCGTTGTCATATTCAGTCTCCTCGATTTGTTTTTTGGAATCACAACCTGAAAATCAATTGCCGACGGACGAAAAGTTTAATTCATGTGACTTAATTTTGCACAAACTATGAGACCATTTACCCAGCTTGTCAAGCGGGCATGCGCATATCGGGAACACTTATTAAGATGACTGACTTAATCGATGGCTTTCGACACAATGAGTGAAAATCAAAACGGGGAAAGTGGGCGAGGTTCTGAAGCAACCCGCCTCGGATTGATTCTCGCCGCTGAGAAATTGTTCGGTGACCTCGGTGTCGATGCCGCATCCTTGCGCGCCATTTGTTCGGCAGCCGGGCAAAAGAACATCAGTTCTGTCCAGTATCACTTCGGCGACAAATACGCTTTGCTGCGGGCTGTGCTGGAGTACCGCGAAAAACAGATTGAGCCAATACGCAAAGTCAAGTTGGAGGAAGCCAGGGCGCAGGGCCGTCTTGGCGACGTGCGGACATTGTTGCGCATCCTTTTCGAACCTTACGCAAGGATGTTCCTCGACGAAGAAAATATCGGCTACATAAAACTGATTTCATCCTACACAAACCATATTCGCCCGCGCGGCGTGGTGCTTCATCCTGCCGACTACCACGATCAGTCTTATCCTTCCCTGCATGAAGCGATGGATCTGCTGCGAGCGCGGCTTGCATTTCTCGACGAGCGTCGCTTCGCGCAGCGGGCGGATACGGTAGGCGCCATGTTCCAGGGCGCGTTCATCCAATTTTCCGCGCGCGACCCAAAGCAGGCGTTCGATAAATATCTGCTTTATGAGGACACGCTTGAAATGATGGCTGCGGCCATCGCAGCCCCGCCATTCCTGCCTTAGAGAAATTTGTAGCGCAGACAAATCGGACGCCCGTGGCAGCAGAAGGCTGGTCATATTTAATGGTAGCGGCTGATGGAACCTCAGCGTATTGTCGGGTCATGCGCTGCCCCATTCATAACACCCGACCATGACTGTCAGAAACCTCGAGTTTCTATTTCGGCCAAAATCCGTGGTACTGATCGGCGCATCCGGCAAGCCCCGCAGTGTCGGTGCAACAGCCTTGCAAAACCTGCTCAGCGGCGGTTTTTGCGGCCCCGTGATGGCGGTTAATCCCAAACACAGGCAGTTGGGTGATGTTCCCATTTATAAAAACGTGGCGAGTCTGCCCACGACCCCCGACCTTGCGTTGATCTGCACTCCGCCGGCGACCATTCCCGGACTGATCACCGAATTGGGCGAGCGCGGCACCCGAGCCGCAATCGTTTTAAGCGCAGGACTCTCCCAAGCTTTCGGCAACAGCGGAATAAGTATCAGGGATGCCATGCTCGATGCAGCACAACCTTATTTGCTGCGCATCCTCGGACCTAATTGCGTAGGCCTAATCGCTCCCGGTATCGGCCTCAATGCC
The DNA here is from genome assembly GCA_025360425.1 of Sterolibacteriaceae bacterium. Lineage (GTDB taxonomy): Bacteria > Pseudomonadota > Gammaproteobacteria > Burkholderiales > Rhodocyclaceae > JANYCD01. The sequence goes on along the minus strand of JANYCD010000037.1, from coordinate 10,160 downwards.
AGCTTCGCCCACACCAGCGCCCTAAACGGAAAACTCGCCTTCGTATCGCAGTCTGGCGCACTGACGACGGCGATTCTGGATTGGGCAAAATCCAAGGGCATCGGTTTTTCACATTTCGTTTCCCTTGGCGACAGCGCCGACGTCGACTTTGGCGACGTGCTCGACTACCTCGCCAGCGACACCGATACCAGCGCCATCCTGCTGTATGTCGAATCGATCCGTGCAGCGCGCAAGTTTATGTCCGCTGCCCGCGCTGCCGCGCGCAACAAGCCGGTGATCATGGTCAAGGCTGGCCGCGCACCCGAAGGCGCAAAGGCCGCGACATCGCACACCGGCGCACTGGCGGGTGCCGACGACGTCTATGACGCCGCGATTCGTCGCGCCGGCATGTTGCGCGTGTACACGACCGAAGACCTTTTCGACGCCGCCGAAACTCTGGCGCGGGCACGGCCGGTCAACGGCAACCGGGTCTGCATCATGACCAACGGCGGCGGTACCGGCGTCCTTGCCGCCGATGCCGTGGCACTCGGTCACGGCAAGCTTGCAGCGCTGTCCGCCGATATACTGACGCAATTGGACAAGATCCTGCCTGCCACCTGGTCGCACGGAAATCCGGTGGACATAGTCGGCGACGCATCGGTGGAGCGCTATATCGAAACCCTGAAGATATTGCAACGGGACGAACAATCGGACACGATCCTGTTTCTCCACGCACCGACCGCCATCGTACCTAGCCAGGAAATCGCGGCAGCGATGGCGCCTGTTGTTTCACAGTCGTCACGCAATGTGTTCTCCTGCTGGTTGGGCGGCGACGCCGTGACCGAAGCGCGGCGGATTTTCCGTGATGCCGGCATTCCTACCTACGACACCCCGGAACAAGCCGTGCGCGGTTTTCTGCAAGTGGTCGACTACCAGTGCAACCAGCGCCTGCTGATGGAAACGCCACCGTCGGTACACTTGGAGCTCCCACCGGATGTTGACGCAGCACGTGTCGTGGTGCGTGCCGTGCTGGCTGACGGGCGCGACATCCTGACCGAGCTGGAGGCCAAAACCGTGCTCGCCTTCTACGGCATTCCAGTGGTCGATACCCGCATCGCCGGTGGCGTTGACGATGCAGTATTGGTGGCACAGAAGCTGGGGTTTCCAGTCGCGATCAAGATTTTCTCGCCCAGCATCACGCACAAATCCGACCTCGGCGGCGTGGTGCTCAACCTGAAGACTGCCGACGACGTCAGGCGTGCTGCGCAAGCCATGCTCGAGCGCGTCGGCAAACTGCGGCCGGAGGCCAAGCTGAACGGTTTTACCGTGCAAACCATGGTGCATCGGCGTGGCACATTTGAGCTGATCGTGGGCGCAAGCACTGATCCGGTGTTCGGACCGGTGATCCTGTTCGGCGAGGGCGGTACCGCGGTCGAGGTCATCGGCGACCATGCCATCGGCCTGCCGCCCCTGAACACGAACCTGGCCAGGGATCTGATCTCCCGCACGCGGATTTCAAGAATGCTTGAGGGCTATCGCGATCACGCGCCTGCCGACCACGCCGCAATCCAGCACGCGTTGGTGCAGGTGTCGCAATTGGTCTGCGACATTGAGGAAATCGTCGAACTCGACATCAACCCCCTGCTGGCTGACGCCGATGGCGTTCTGGCACTCGATGCGCGCATCAAGGTGGCGGCGAAATCGGTGCGTACGCAACTCGCGATACGGCCCTATCCCAAGGCGCTGGAGGAACGGGTCGACTGGGACGGCCAGCAGATACTGCTGCGTCCAATCCGTCCCGAGGACGAACCGCGGCACAGCGAATTTTTCAAGGCGTTGACTTCAGAAGACATCTACTTCCGTTTTTTCGGCATGGTGCGCCGGCCTGACCACACACAATTGGCACGCATGACGCAGATCGACTACGACCGCGAAATGGCCTTCGTCGCCTGTGGCGGCTGCAATTGCGAACAGACGCTGGGGGTGGCCAGGGCGATCTCGGACCCGGACAACCTGAAGGCCGAGTTCGCCATCATTGTCCGCTCCGACCTCAAGCACAAGGGACTGGGCACATTGCTGTTACGCAAGATCATCCGCTATTGCCAGAGCCGCGGTCTTCAGGAACTGGTGGGCGAAACCCTGGCAGAAAATACGCGCATGATGAAGCTGGCCCGACAACTTGGATTTTCGCTGCGGACATCGCCTGACGACCATGAAATCAGACTTCACCTGGCGCTTGCAGACTGGGTTGACCAGCATCCGCAGTCTGACCTTCCTCATTGACCAGTCTGGCGCAACGCGCCAGCATGCACGAAAGGGAAAGGCTGACTCCGTATCCTGCCCAACGCAAGCTTAAAAAAAAGCAGGTCGGACTTTACTTCCTGTCGCCCTTTGCCGTGTCCTGAATCCTCTCACCGGCTTTTTCAATCTGCTGTCCCGCGTTGTCGGCAGCCTTGTCAATTTCCTTACCGGCATGTTCCGCCGGGCCTTCCGCCTTTTGACAAGCGGACAGCGCCGCAATCATGACGATGTTTGCCAAGCCGGCGGCGATTCTCTGGCCAGTTGTCTTCATGTGTATCTCCTTGGTCATTGCTTCAACAATTCCAAACGTGACCGTGACTGGAAGCGCGGGTTGAATCATTGACTATTCCGAGCCGCTCTCATCCTGTGGCGGACGAATTTTGCTGTAGTCGATCTGCTTCTCCAGTTCACGACCTTCCCGAAAAAACAGGCGCATGCTGAGCACATACAGCACAAGGATGACCACTACCACCAGGCCACCCCATGCTGCTGTGCTCATCTCAATATCCGATCAACGCTTGATATGGGAAATCTTGGTGCCTTCGATGCTGAGACTGGCCATGAGCCCCTGCTGGTCGAACACGAAGGCGTAGGCATCATCCTTCAAGGTGGTCGATGACAAATTCTTCGCAACACCTTCATTCACCACTACGACCGTTGGACCGACACCAATTTCCCAGCCCTTGGACTTGTCGAGGTAGTTCACCGCCTTTTCGCTCATGAGGAACACGACGTAACCAAATGACTCGGCACCAGCCTGCAAACCCCACGATGCGGAAACGGAATTGTAGTAATCAGGCGCATTCGACCCCTTCGTCAGAACGCCCTCACCGTAGCTGCCACCAAATACGAGTCCGGCCTTGATGATTTTTGGAAATACCAGAACCGCCTTGGCCTTCTTCGAAATACTGGCGGCGACAGGACTGGTCTTGTACAAGGTTTGCAAGGCCTGAGCAGCATCCTTGTTCAGGTCTTCTGCAGTAGCTGCATTTGCAGTGCTGAGGGCACCCAGCGAAAATGTGGCGACTGCCACAGCAATGAGATTCAGGAACGTGCGGCGTAAGTTGCCCATGTCTTTAATCCTTCAAGTGGTTTGCACTCCGGGTGGATTGCGTTCAACAACGTGGTGCGGACAAACAATATGTCTGGATGTACCCATACATATTGTTATTACTTGTGCTCGTTCGCCTCATCTTTAATGGCCTTGCCGCCTGACTGAATATCCTTGCCTGCGCCTTCCACCGTGTTGCATGCGGAAAGCGTTGCTGCAGCGCCAGCCAGCATCAACATGGCGATCAGTGACGCAAAAATTCTTTTGAACATGATGAGTTCCTCTTGTGTGAGATGACTGGAATCGGCGCACGAAAAAGAGATTTCCCATGCACCGCCTGTTCCAATGCTGCTCCGATAGTTTTTGATGTTCTGTGCGCTACCGCACGGAGCGGAGTCCGCTTAAGCCATGCTCACTCAAGTCAGGTTTAATCTACGTGCGCCAGCGCACAGACTTTTTCCGTGTAAAATTTTATCATGGACTTCCATTAATTCTTCATGAAAAGAACCCACGATGAAAACGACCATTACAGCAGCCTGTTTCGTACTCGCAACCATGCTGGCCCCCATCGCATCCCATGCTGAAGATCGTGATGCGGATCGCACCCATCCGATGACTTTCGTCAAGGACTCGGTCATCACCACCAAAGTCAAGGCCATGCTGGCCGACGAAAAGATGAGCAGCCTGGCCCATATCAAGGTGGATACCGACAGCAAAGGTGAGGTTTTTCTGAGCGGCACAGCCAGAACGCAGGAAGCCGCCGACAAGGCTGTTTCAATCACGCGCGCAGTCGAAGGTGTCACTTCGGTCAAGAGCACTATTCAAGTCAAGAAAGACGACTAGGAAACGCTGGTCCGGCTTGGCCACATCAAACAGTTGGATCAATCATGCAGACACGGGCCGACTTTGATTCGAGATGAATCCGGGTCGGCGTTTTGCATGAATGTCTTTAATCAAGAATCACCGAGAGAGGGAGCTTCACCATGAAACGCCTACTGATCGCGGTGGCAGTGGCTGCCGCCACCGCTACCACCATGACCACCCCGGCACTCGCTGCCGACGTTGGTGTATCCATAAACATTGGCCAACCCGGCTTTTATGGCCAACTCGACATTGGCGACTATCCACCACCCCAGGTGATCTACCGCCAGCCGGTGATAATCGAACGAAGTTACGACGAGCGCCCGCCGGTCTATCTGCGCGTACCGCCAGGCCATGCCAAACACTGGAGAAAACATTGCGGCGAATATAACGCCTGCGGCGAGCGGGTCTATTTTGTCCGGGACGACTGGTACAATCATGAATACGTCCCACGTTATCAGGAACAGCATCGCGAACATCACGAAGAACGCCGTGAAGAGCGTGGGGATGACCATCGTGGAGAACATGAGAACGACCGTCATGGCGACGATGATGATCGTGATCATGATCATGGCCATGGCCATGATCACTGAGGCATTGGCAATGTCGCGCAAGCATATGCGCCCTTCATTCCATTAACAACGCTGATGCTCGCACGCAGCGACTTGAATCAATATGAACATTGACAAAGGTCAACGCATGATCCGGAACGCCAGGACCATCGCACCAATTTAGCAGAGCGCCCGTAATTCACACTTTTTGTGGGAGACCCCATGTCATCAAAGTTCCGGGCCCATATCCAAAGGTGGAAAACCACACTTTTATGTGGATTCCTTTTCCTCCTGGCTGGAACCGATGCCAACGCTGTTCCCGCCTTTGCCCGCCAAACGGGACAGAATTGCGCGTCTTGCCACGTCAGCTTTCCCGAGCTCACGCCGTTTGGCCGTTACTTCAAACTCACCGGTTATACCCTCGGAGAAAGGCAGGCGGTACCACTGGCGATGATGGTGCAGGCCGGTATCGCATCCTCCGCAAGCAAGCATGACGACTCCGGTGCATTGATTCCCAAGGACGGCGCCTTCATTCTTCAGCAGGCGAGCCTGTTTCTCGCTGGCAAGGCGAACGACATTGTCGGCGCCTTTGTCCAGGTCTCATACGATGCGCAAGCGCACCACACGGGAAGTGACAACATGGATTTTCGCGCGGTTGACCAGACGCGGCTGTCAGGCAAGGAGCTGATATACGGCATCACCGTGCACAACAATCCAACGGTTCAGGACGTGTGGAACTCCTCACCGGCATTCGGTTACCCATGGTTCTCTCCTGCCTATACGGCGGGAGTTCCCGTATCCACACTGATTGACGGAGGCCTCGCTCAGGCCGCTGCCGGAGCAGGTGGCTATTTCTACTGGAACAAATCGATCTACGGCGAAGTGTCCCTCTACAAAACCGCTGACGGCGTTTTCTCATTCATGCGCGCCGGCCATACCAATCATCCCGGGTCAAAGATCACCCTGAAAGGAAGCAACCCTTACTGGCGCTTCGCCTACAACCATGAATGGGGGGACCACTCGCTGATGCTCGGGACCTACGGGCTGCGCGCGCAAATCTACAGCGACCCCCTCGATCAAGGCAGTCCAAGCACAAAGTACACGGATACTGCACTGGACTTTCAGTATCAATACATCACCGATGTCCACACGGTGACCACCCAGGGCACATTCATTCACGAAAAGCAGAACTACGATTCAGCGTTGCTGGCCGACTCCACGGTTCCCGGTAATTTCGGTGCCGGCGCGCCTTTCAATTCAAAAAATACGCTCAACCAATTCAAGGGCAAGGTGAGCTACTACTACGAGCGTAAGTATGGCGCGACGGCCAGCTACTTTTCCACCACGGGAAGTGCCGATGCCGGCTTGATCAACATCATCGATGCCGCGTCGGGCAGCACCCTGAGCAATGTGCCGAACACCCGAGGCTACATTCTTGAACTGGACTACATCCCGTTTCAGAACCTTCGCATCGGCCTCCAATACACCGGTTTTACCCGGTTCATGGGCAACAGCGCGAATGAAAACGGCAATGGGCGCAAAGCCAGGGATAACAACGCGCTGTTCCTCGGCGCCTGGTTTTCCTACTGAACGCGCAGTTTTGATTCGATCAGGGCATGCCAATTTTCGGCGCAGGAAAAAAAAGGGCCTCATCATGAAGATGTCGAACTATCTGTCCGTCGCGGCGGTGGCAATGTTGGCGACCAGCCTGGTGCCGGCTGAGGAAGTCACCCATGTCCAGAAAATTGCCGACAAACTTTGCTCCGTCTGCCACGGGCAGGACGGCAACAGCATTTCTTCGAACTACCCCAAAATCGCCGGACAGCAGGCCGGCTATCTTGAAGCGCAATTGCTGGCTTTTCGCGACCGGACTCGCTCCGACAAGGATGCCCAGGATGTGATGTGGGGCTGGACGCGCTCACTGACGAATCAGGACATCAAGGATCTGGCGGCCTACTACGCGTCGCAACGTCCAACAGCGGGGGAAACCAAATCGGAAGCATTGATGCAAAAGGGCGCCGCAATATTTCAGCAAGGGATGACAGACAAGGGAGTCCCGGCCTGTGCGGCATGCCATGGCGCCGAGGCTGCGGGAAGCGGGGTAGCGCCCCGCCTGGCGGGACAGCATGACCATTATCTTGTGCGGCAGTTGAAGGTTTTTCGGTCAATGGAACGACCTGCCGCAGTGGCGATGCATGCCATCGTCACGAATTTGAGCGATCAAGATATCGTGGCACTGGCGGCTTACTTGCAGGCAAAGTGACCCGCCTGCGTTCAGTGCATGGCTGCCCTGCCGGGGCCTGCTGCTGTTGCAGCAAAAGCGGGGTAACTTTTTTTAAAAGCTCCTGAAACGCGCAAGTTCATCGCGCAGCCACTGGTTGCTCGTTATGGTTGCGCCACCATTACACTTCACCTCATACGGTTGACCGGTAAAGCTGCTCTCCGTGGCTGCCCGTTCGATGAAGTCTTCGGTGGTGGTCATCATGTTGCCCGCCACCAGATATTTGTACTTGCCGCGCAAATGCACTTGCGCCGCCTTCGAATCGTAGCGGGTGCCGTTGCGATAAAAATCACAACCCGAGCCCTCGATATAGCCAAGCAGAAAATTGACCTCCACTTGCACATTGGTTGGCAGCTCGGCTCGCGCCAAAGGCCCCAAAAAGAGTCCCAGCAGCAATACCGCGCCTGTCGTGAATCGCATTTCATAGCTCCTTGTCAAATGGAAACAGCGACATCAAATTGACATTAAACCTTTGCCAGGCGCTGCGCGCCGGTTCCGTGGTGTATTCGACCAACTTGCCCTCTTCCTGGGTACGCCACACCAGGCTGCGCGCGCTCCCCGTTGCGCCGGGTCGCAATGCCAGCATGTACGCGTTGGCCGGCTGCACCATGGCATCAAAGCGCGTCGCAACCTGTTGTGCGAGCTCGGGGCTGTCGATGATTACGCCTATTTCGGTATTGAGATGCATCGATCGCTGATCGAAGTTCATCGACCCCAGAAACACCCGCTGGCGATCAAAGATAAAAAGCTTCGCGTGCAGGGAATAGTTTCCATAACGCGATATGGCCGCGGTTTGCCCGCTGCCACGGGCATTGCCCAGCAGCGAGCGGATCTCATACAGCTCCACTCCCTCCTCAAGCAGCGGCCTCCGATAACCCATGTAGCCGGCCTGCGCCAGCAGGACGGTGGATGATTCGAGTGAACTGGTGAGAATGCGAACCCGGACATTGCGCTGGCGCAGCGCCTTGAACATTTGCATGCCCTCGTCGCCCGGAATCAGGTAAGGCGTGATCATCAGCAACTCGGACTGGACGGCCATCGTGGCACCGGCCACCGCCCGACGCATCAGCCTGCCCACCATCTTGCCATTTTCCACGCTCTTCTTGTCGGGGCTGTCGCAGATCAATTGCGCGTGGGCCCAGATCAGCGGCAAGCGGCCGGAAATGATGCTGTTGAATGGCTCGCCGGTCGCAACTCGCGCCACATAGTCAACACCATTCGCCTTGAGTTGCCGGCTTTGTTCATGCAATTCTTCGCGATGTTCAGTTAATTCGCGACGGGAAGACTTGCCGCCGGAAAGCGCCTCGGTGGGTATGGACAGGGCATAGTTCCAATATTCGTCGTAGGTTGCCGAGAGTTGCTGTGCAATTGGACCAGCAGCAAAAACGTCGTCGTCAGCGAATTGGGATTCGGGATCGATCTGAAAGTACTGATCACCGATATTGCGCCCACCCACCAGCGCTATGGCGTTGTCAACGACCATCAGTTTGTTGTGCATGCGATAGTCGAGCCGCGAAGCATTGAACATGTACTCGAGGGCGCGAAACGCCATGACATGTCCACGGTAGGCGAACGGATTGAAGATGCGAATCTCGATGGAAGGATGCGCTTCAAGCGCGGTAATCTGGTCATCACCGGCCACCGTTTCGCCATCGTCGAGCAACACCCGCACCCGCACACCGCGATCGGCTGCATGCAGAACGGCGTCGGTCAATAGTTTGCCGGTATCGTCACCGCGAAAGATGAAGTACTGCAGGTCAAGCGATCGCTCTGCCGCATTGATCATCTGCATGCGGGTCAAAAATCCGTCGGCACCCACCGCAATGATGCGGAACCCGGACTTTCCCTCATGCGCAAGAGTCGCCTCTGCAAGGCCACGCCCGAGCCTGGTTTCCTCCGGATGTGAGAACGCTGAAGAAGCGGATTTTGGAAAACCCGAGCCCGGTGCAAGTGACGCACAACCGCTCAGCACCATGAGCACGAGCACCACGAGCGAAAAGCGAATGTGCATTGTTGTCATCGCGCTCCAGCGTTGTTGCCCCGTCATCGAATCCTCCATTTTGTTCATGGCCACTCGCCTACCCATTGTGAGCAACCGGACAGCAAAAACAAATAGCTGGAGTCCCTAGCCCAACGATACAGGCTTGACGGGTCGAGTTTTGTACTCCAGCGAACACAGCCAAAAAAATGGCCAGCCGACAGGCTGGCCATTTCGAAGCGGGGAAACTTAATTGACGCGACGTTCGACGGTGATCTGCTCGACTTCGACGCGACGATTGGGCTCCAGGCAGGTGATGAGCTTGGCGCGCTTGGTTTCCTTGCATTCCACAACCGGGTTGGCTTCACCCTTGCCTTCGGCGGCGATGCGGGCAGGATTGACACCCTTGCCGGTCAGATAATCCTTGACCCTCTGGGCGCGACGTAACGACAGCTTCTGGTTGTACTTGTCAGAACCCAGGCGATCGGTGTAACCCGTGACAACAACATTATCGATAGACGGATTATCGTTCAGCACCTTGGCAATCTCGTCAAGTTTGGTTTGCGGCTGGCGCAGTTCGGCGCTGTCAAACGCGAACAGTTCGGTGGACGATAGCGTGTAACGTTCGAAGCGCGGCGCCGGGGCAACCCTGGCTGGCGCTGGCGGAGGCGGGGTCACGACCGGCTCGGGCATGGCGGCGGCAACCTGCCTTGGCGGCGAATCGAAGGTATAGGTCAGGCCGACCGTCAGGTAGTTGTTATTCACCCCGTTGGTGCCGAAATCGTTGTTATCGCGCAGATAGCCATGCACACGGCGCCAATCGACCTGGGTCGACCATTTATCGTTGAACGAATACTGAAAACCGAGGCCGCCGTTAATGTAAGGTGAAGTCTTGCTCCTGTCCCCACCCGGTCCCTCGACCTTGTCGCGCTCTACGCCCAACCCCAGCAGCAGGAACGGACGGAAGTTGCTGCGCGAGAACATGTACAGCCAATCCGCACCGAGCGTGAACTGGTCATAGCGCAGGCCGCTGTCGCGGGAACGCGCAAAGGTCGGGCCAAACTGGACGTCCCAGTATTGCGAGAGCGGTTTGCCCCAGCGCAGGCCGAGACCCTCACCGTTCTTGTTAACGCCAAAGCGCGAATCCGGGTGGATCAC
>JANYCD010000049.1 GCA_025360425.1 Sterolibacteriaceae bacterium | reverse complement strand
GTATTCCCGCCTTGCTGCCCCGCGTAAAGAATTCCTCAAGTCCCTTGTGCCGGAATGTTTTGATCACGATCCGACTGTATCGCGTATCTTTACACTTGTCAATAATTCGCAGGGATATCCAAACGCGGAGAAAATACCGTGGTCTGTCCCATGTTGTTCGTTCTTGGCCAGATCGATGCCTACAGTGATAATCTTGTCCATGGACTTCCCCTTTCGAGTTACGTTAATGGATGACGCAAACACCATCATGGCACTTCGTTGCCGGGCTGCTTCGCCGCCGCCACCTCGGGACGGGGAAGTCCTTTTCATTCGCTAGGCCGCATGGAACACGGTGGCGTCCGTCGATATTTACTCAAACCACTGGTTCGTCGGAGGACTTCTCCTGCTCAACATAAGAAAATTGAAGTGGCATTCCGGGAGCTTCAGGAACGAGCAGCGGCAAACAGTGTATTGCCTGAACTAGCAACGCAGCAAAAGCTGGCACGCGAAAAGCGACAGAAAAATCACTGGGAAGACCCCATTACCGCAAAGTCTTGGATCGATTTCGCATTCGTAATGTTTTTGGCTCGTCGAATTTCGCTCCAAGAGTATGTATTCATGGTTGCGCACTACGTAGAAGGGGTTCATGAAGGCCGCATTGACAGCAAGATATACCCAGAACTCGAACAAATGTCATTAGCAATGCGCAAAATCGAACAGGAGCACGGCCTAGGTCCAAGCGAATACTGGCAGACAAGTGATGCCCCGCCTCAGTATCGTCAGTTGAGCTCGGAATGGTCTGCAGCAGCAGACCGGCGGTTCGTTGAAACATTGAATGAATTGGAGGGGCATGAAGTAGCGAGTCTCTTCGCGACCAATAAGGGCGAGTTTGAAAGACTGCGAGAAAGAGGGCGCCGCTCCTTTTTTCATAAGGACGAACTTATCCCTGCTTTAATTGACACCGTAAAACGCTACGAATTGGAAGCCAAAGCCGCAGCCCAAGCCAAAGCCTTCACGGGCGCAGTAGCCATGCTGGGAGCGGCAATGGAGGGACTTCTCCTCCTGCGGTGTCTGCGCTCAAAAGCCAAAGCAATTCAAAGCGCGAAGGTCCTTCCTTCAAAGCTGCGTCCCAAAGACCCTAGCACGCTTACCCGTTGGTCCTTTGATAATCTAATTCAGGTTTGCCTTCATGCCGGCTGGCTACCTTTAATAGAGACTACCACCCTCTCCATTAAGCCGGATGGCTTGGCACAGCTCTTGAAAAAAATGCGCAACCAAGTCCACCCTGGACGAGCGTGTTCTGATCGTCCTTGGATCGAAGTGACTCAGCGCGAGTTTGACGACGCCGAACTGATTTATGCAACTTTGTATGCCGCTGTTTTTCGTGGCTCATTACTGCGCCGCTTTGCAGATATCCCTAGTGCTACAAGTGCGGTCTAACGTAGGACGCAGCGCTAAGCCCAGCTCCCGTCATACGCCAGATACCCGTCAATCAATGTATACCGCACCCGCCCTTGCAATTCGATGCCGAGGAAAGGCGTGTTCTTGCCCTGGCTCTTGAGCGATTCGCGGGTCAGCTTCTGGGTGGCCTTGGGATCGAAGATGCAGACATCGGCGGGACTACCGACGGAGAGCTGGCCGGCGGGGATGCCGAGGATGCGAGCGGGGTCGGACGTGATGCGGGCCAGCGCCTTGGCCAGCGGCAGTTTCATTTCGGTGGCCCACTTCAGCGTCAGTGGCAGCAGCAGTTCGAGGCCGGTGGCGCCGGGTTCGGCTTCGTCGAAGGGGAGTTGCTTGGCGTCGTCGTCGACTGGGGTGTGGTCGGAACACACGGCGCTGATGGCGCCGGAGGCGAGGCCCTGGCGCAGCGCGTCGCGGTCGCGCTGGGCGCGCAGCGGCGGGTCGAAGCGGGCGTGCGGATCGAAATAGCCGATGTCGTGTTCGCACAGGTGCAGGTGATGTACGGCGACGTCGCAGGTGGCGTTGATGCCGGCGGCGCGCGCGGCTTCGATCATCTCCAGTCCGGCGGCGCTGGAGATGTGGCGGATGTGGAGGCGCACCCCGGTTTCCCTGGCGAGATGGAGGATGGTGGCGAGCGCGATGGTTTCCGCCGCTACCGGGATGCCGGCGAGGCCGAGTCGTGCCGCGACTTCGCCATCATGCGCGACCCCGCCGCGGGCGAGGTAGGGATCCTGCGCCGACAGCCACACGGCGAAATCGAAAGTGGCGGCGTACTGCATGGCGCGCAGCAGCACCTGCGTATCGCGGATACTGGTGTTGGCCTGGCCGAAGGCGATGCAGCCTGCTTCGGCGAGTTCGGCCATTTCGGTGATGCGTTCGCCGGCGAGGTTGAGCGTCAGCGCGCCGACCGGATAGACGTGGGCGAACTCCGGCAAACGCGCGCGATGCTTGAGCATTTCCACCAGGCCTGGTTCGTCGAGCGGCGGATCGGTGTCGGGCGGACAGGCCAGGCTGGTCACGCCGCCCGCGGCTGCAGCGGCCATTTCCGATTCGAGCGTGGCTTTGTATTCATAGCCGGGTTCGCGTAGCCGCGCCGAGAGATCGACCAGGCCGGGACAGACGATGCAGTTGGTGGCGTCGAGCGTGCCGGCCGCTTCGAAACCGGCCGGCGCCTGCCCCACCGCGACGACACGGCCGTCGGCAATGAACAGGTCGGTTTGCTTGTCGATGTTGTTGGCCGGGTCGATCAGGCGGCCATTTTTTATTTGTAGTTTCATCTCATTTTCCCGCCAGCATGCTCATCACCGCCATGCGCACGGCGATGCCGAAGGTCACTTGCGGCAGGATCACCGCCTGGCTGCCGTCGGCCACCGCCGAATCGATTTCGACACCGCGGTTCATCGGCCCGGGATGCAGCACGATGGCGTCGGGCTTGGCCAGCACCAGCTTGTCGGCGGTGAGGCCGTAGGACTTGAAGAATTCCTGCGGGCTGGGCAGCAGTGCGCCCTGCATGCGTTCGTTTTGCAGGCGCAAGGTCATCACCACATCGACGCCGCGCAGGCCTTCGTGGATGTCGTGGAAGACACGCACGCCGAGGCGTTCGACGCCGCCGGGCAGCAGCGTCTTCGGCGCGATGACGCGAATCTCCGGCACGCCGAGGATCGACAGCGCGTGGATCTGCGAACGCGCCACGCGCGAATGCATGATGTCGCCGATGATGGCCACGGTGAGCTGGCTGAAATCCTTCTTGTAGTGGCGGATGGTGTACATGTCGAGCAAGCCTTGCGTCGGGTGGCTGTGCCGCCCGTCGCCGGCATTGACGACGCTGATGTGGTTGCGCCCGGTGGCCGCGAGATGCTGCGCGATCAGGTGCGGTGCGCCACTTGAGGCATGGCGCACGATGAACATGTCGGCCTGCATGGCGGCGAGGTTGTCGACTGTGTCGAGCAGGGTCTCGCCCTTGCTTGATGACGAGGTGGTGATGTTGAGGTTGATCACGTCGGCCGAGAGCCGCTTGGCAGCGATCTCGAAGGTGGTGCGGGTACGCGTCGAGTTTTCGAAGAAGAGGTTGAATACGCTCTTGCCGCGCAGCAGCGGCAGTTTTTTCGCCGCACCCTCGGCCACTTCGGTGAACGGTTTGGCGCGATCGAGGATGCCAGTGACGATGCCGCGCGGCAGGCCTTCGATGGTGAGCAGGTGCTGCAGTTCGCCATTCTTGTTGAGTTGGGGATTGCGATGGTTCATGGCTTTGGGGTGGCGAGTGGGGCAGTGACCGGCGTGTCGAAAAAATTTTGCAGCAGGATAGCAGCCGCTGCGGCGTCAAGGTGGTCCTTGCGCGTGCGCCAATCGATGCCGCGTGCAGCGAGATTGGCTTCGGCGTCGGCTGAACTGAGACGTTCGTCCACCAGTTCCACCGGCAGGCGAAAACGGCCTTCGAGTTGATGGGCGAAGCGGCGGCAGCGCGCGCTCATGTCGTGTTCGGCGCCGTCCATGCGCAGGGGCAGGCCGACGATCAACAGCGTTGGCTGCCATTCTGTAATCAACTTGCCGATGACTGCGAAACGTTCATCGTTGGCAGCAGCATCGATAACGCTAAGCGGACGCGCCTGGCCCAGCAACGATTCGCCAATGGCAACACCGATGCGCTGGGTGCCGAAGTCGAACGCGAGCACGGTGCCGGTCACGCGTGTCCCGCAGTATCGGAGAGGTTGCTGAAATCGATACCGAGCAGCTGCATCGCAGCCGGCAGACGCGCTTCGGGCGCCATGCCGAACATGACGTGGTGATCGGCTTCCACGGTCAGCCATGCGTTTTGCGCCAGCTCCCATTCCAGTTGACCCGCGGTCCAACCCGAGTAGCCAAGAAACACCAGCGCTTCGGCCGGCTCGCCGCTGCTGGCCATGGCTTGCAGTACATCGCGCGAACTGGTCAGCGCGATCTGGTCGTTGACCTTGAGGCTGGATTGCCATTCACCGGCCGGCCGGTGCAGCACGAAGCCACGGTCGGTCTGCACCGGACCGCCGAAATACGCCGGGGTGCGGGCAAACGTGACGGCCTCGGTCGAAATCCCGGTACGTTCGAACAGCGTGGCAAGGTCCATTGCGAGTGGCCGATTGACGATCACGCCCAATGCGCCGTCGGCGTTGTGCTCGCAAATATAGGTCAGGGTGCGGGAGAAATTCGGATCAGCCATGGCGGGCATGGCGATCAGGAAATGATTGGTCAGGCTGACGGTTTCCATGAATTCCGCTTTGGATTGTACCTCATGCCGCGCCGTGAGCCCGGTCGCTGTCAACCAGGGCGGACGATGAAGCTGGCGACAAGGCGCAGCATCTCCTGCTCGTCGTAGGGTTTGCCGAGGTAATGGTTGACACCGATTTCGATGGCGTAGTTGCGATGCTTGTCGGCGATGCGCGAGGTGATCATGATAATGGGCAGGTGCTTGAGCCGTGCGTCGGCGCGCACGTTACGGGCCAGATCGAAGCCGTCCATGCGCGGCATTTCGATGTCGGCCAGCATCACGTCGGGCACGGTTTCCTGCATCTGCTCCAGCGCATCGATGCCGTCCTTGGCTGCGAGCACGCGATATCCGGCCCGCTCCAACTGGCGGCTGGCGACTTTGCGTACGGTGATTGAATCGTCTACCACCAGCACGGTCGGTGGCGACGCTGTTCGTTCCAGCGTCTTCCTCGCAATGGCTGTTTGGGTAAGGGGTACGGCGCTGCCGAAAGGCGCACCAGCACCACGGCCAAGCGCGACACCGGTGATACCCGTGTCGTATTGCGGTTCGCGGCTCGCCAGTGCAACGGGATTGAGTATCAGCGTGATATCGCCGTCGTCGAGCACGGTGGCGCCGGCGATGCCGGCAACGCGTGCCAGTTGCGGCCCGATATTCTTCACCACTACTTCCTGATTGCCGACCAGGGCGTCAATCTCGACGGCAATACGCTGCATGCCACCCTTGATCAGGATCAGCCAGTAGCGATGCTGCGTGTCGGGAACGGCGTCTGCGTCACCCAGCAGGCGCGGCAGATAGTGCCAGCGATAGCTGGCGCCTTGCCATTGTACGGCGCCTTCGAGGCGCACCTTGGCGATGGCCTCGGGCTTCAGTTCCTGCGCCTGTTCAACCACGGTCGAAGGGATGGCATAGCTGCGCGTGCCGGCCTTGACCAGCAACACCGGCGCAATCGACAACGTGACCGGCAGGAAAATGCGAAAAGCTGTGCCCTGCCCGCGCCGCGAATTGACTTCGATGCGTCCGCCCAGCGCCATAGCCTCGGTGCGCACCACATCCATGCCGATGCCGCGCCCGGAGATGGAGTTCAACTGCCCGGCGGTGGTGAAGCCTGGAAGAAAAATCAATTGGGTCAGGTGCGCTTCATCGGCAACCTGCCCTTGCGCCAGCAATCCGAGTTGCTCGGCCTTGGCGCGCAGCGCCGGATAATCGAGGCCGGCGCCGTCGTCATTGAGTTCCATGACGATTTCGTTGCCTTCCTGCGTCACCGAAAAAACGATTTCGCCCTGCTCCGGCTTGCCCGCGGCCTGGCGCACGGCGCCGCTTTCAAGCCCGTGGGCAACGGCGTTGCGCAACAGGTGTTCGATCGGGCTGATCATTTTCTCCAGCACCGAACGATCGAGTTCGATCTGTCCACCGCGGATGTCGAGGTTGGCGCGCTTGTCGAGTTCCTTCGCGGTCTGCCGCACCACGCGATAGAGACGTTCGGCAACGCTGACGAGCGGCACCATGCGCAGGTTCATCAGCCGCTGTGACAGATCGCGATTGAGGCGCGACTGGCCGGCCAGCGCGGTTTCGGCATGGTCGATATTGCGCAGCAGGGTGTGCTGCACGGTGGCGACGTCGTTCACGCTCTCCGCCATCATCCGCGTCAATTCCTGGAGGCGGGTGTAGCGGTCCATTTCCAGTGGATCGAACTCTTCCTGATGTTCGGCATGCGTTGCCTGCCGCGACTGGATCTGCGTTTCGGCCTGAATCTCGATTTCGCGCAATTGACCGCGCAGGCGGATCACGTTGTCGGTCATGTCGCGCAGCGAATTCCGCAACACGCGCATTTCGCCCTCGATGCGGGAACGCGCCACTGCGATTTCGCTGCCTTCGTTGACCAACTGGTCAAGGTCTTCGGCGCGCACGCGCAACAGTGCACGCGTCGATGGCTCCGTCGGCTCAACCTGTATGGCCGCTTCAAGCTCCGGCTGTGCCTCCGCTGGCAGCGGCGGCGGAGCCCGCAGCGTTTCAATCATCAACACCTGGCGGTCGAAAGAGGCTTCCAGCGCTTCGAGGAAGGACGATCGCAACGGCCCCGCGTGCACCATCTGCGCGATGCGCGTTTCCATGTGATGGGCCAGTTCGCCGACGGCCAGGGCGCCGGCCATCCGCGCACTGCCCTTGAGCGTGTGCAGCAGCCGCTGCACCTGTTCGGCATGGCCGGGATTGTCGGGCGCACTGCGCCAGTTTCGCAACGCGGCAGCAATGGCGGCGGTGAGGTCCGCGCTTTCTTCGAGGAACAACGGCAACAATTGCGGATCGATGTCGTTTTCAAAGCGGGCAAGACGGCGATCTTCCTCCATTACATCGGTGGCCGGGTTGCGCAACTGACCAGGTGCAGGTTCTGCCACTGCCGGCACCAGCGCTTGCAATTCGGCACCGAGCGCATCGGCACGTTCCGGCATGCGCTCACCGGCGAACATGTCGACCATGTGCCCGAGGGCTTCAATGACGCGGTTGATGACTGCCTCTTGCGCGCTGCTGATTGCCGCACTGGCTGCCGCGAAGCGCTCCAGCGCCTGCTCCAGCGCATGCGCGAGTTCCTGCAACGATGCCAGACCGATGGTTGCGGATGCACCGGCGAGCGTGTGGGCACTGCGCATCATGTCCTGACTCGGCGCCTGCCCGCGGCAGAGCGGGAGCTGCTGGCGCAATACTTCGAGGCGCAACCGCGCATCTTCGAGAAAGATCTTGAACAGGGGCTGCACCAGTTGCAACGCGCCAATATTGACCATCGGTGGTTTAACGGCTAATTCAGCGGGCTCGGGCAAGGAGACGATGGATGGCGTCTCGCCATTCTGCAATTGTGCGCAAAGCGCGATCAGTGCATTTGTGTCGGGCGTGCTTGTGTCGCAGGTCTTGAGTTGTTCGACCCAGGCGGCGAACAGTACGTGGGCCTGGCGCAGCATCACCAGCAGCGGCGGATTGGCTGGCTGTTCCAGTTGCAGCCAGCGGTTCATCACCTCTTCCACCACCATCGCCGTGCTGGCGAATGCGCCGAGCCCGACCATGTGACCGCTACCCTTGAGGGTATGAAAGGCACGCTGAAGCTCTGCCTGCGGTTCACGCGCGTGCAGTGCGGCGCTCAGTTTCGGTACTTCCTCGGCAATGGCGGCCAGCACCTCACGTGCTTCCTCAAGGAAGATTTCCAGCAATTCGGCATCGATCTGTGCGGTGCCTGCTGCGGCAAGGCGCATGGTGTCGGTTGAATGTTCGACCGCCACAGGCTGGGCGGTGAGCGATGCCACGGCCTGCTCGATATGCTCTGCCGATTGCGCTGCCTCAAGCGCCGCGATGGCAGCGCCGGCGCGCTGTTCGAGTGCGTTGTCAGCGACGAGCTGCGCATCTTCGCGCAGTCCTTGCAGATTTTGTTTGAGTTCGCCGCGCAATACGGTGTCCTGCGGCGCATTGCGCAAGGCACCAACCAGCGTGCGTGTCATTTCGGCACGGTCGGCCATTTCCGACTCGACGGTGCTGTATGGCGTCGCCTGTTCGACTGGCTTCGCCGCCGTCTGGCTGGCGAGTGACGGCGAAAGTATCGCGTCGATATTGGCAGCGCCGGCTTGTAGCTGGTTGACGAAGAAACCAATTGCGGAAAGCTTGCGTGCCACATCCTCGAAAGCCGCGGGCTGCGCGATGTAGCCGGACGTCGCGAACGCCTCGATGCTGGCTGAACATTCGGCCAGCACCGTAATCGCGCGCTGTTCACCAATGGCGGATAGCGCAGCCTCGATCTGCGCAATCGGCTTGCTCAGTTGCGTCAGCTCGGCATTCTTGGCCGGGTTGCGGAAGAAGGTGTCCAGGCTCTGCTCGATCACCGCCAGATTGGCTTGAATCTCCCTGACCACTTGATGCATCACCAGCCGCTGCCGGGCACGCTGCGCAACTGCGGCGAGTTGAGGCGAATCCGGCGCCGCCGGAGTTTCGCCACGCAACAGGGCGCTGAGCCGCCCTGCCACCAAGTCGACCAGATGCGTGAATTCAACGCCCGGTTGTCCATCCTGATGGTCGAGCTGATCTACCCCTTGTTCTGCCAGCAGCAGCGCTGTCGCCAATTCCAGCGCGATGCTGTCGGTATGAGCAAGTGGATCTTTGCGCAACATGTTGGCGACATTGGCGATTGCGGCCAGCAGCCGCATCAGATCGACCTGTTTGATCGTTTCACCAAGCGCCACCATCCGCGCAGTGCTTTCATGGAATGGCGGCAGCGCGGAGGCGAGCCCGGCGCTGAACTGGTCCCAGTGCTCCATGGCCAGCGCGATCTGTTCACGCAAGGCGCGCAGGTGAATGCGCACCGGCTCCAAATCGGCGCTCGCCGCGCGTTGCGGTATCAACTCTGCCAGGCGATAGGCATAGCGCACGCTGTCGATATGTTCGTTGCTGTGCGTCGAGGTGGCAACCAAGTAGAGCATGTCGCGCAGCAGGCGTTCGGAGACGGTGGCAGAACCTTCGATCAATTTCTTTATTTGCGCATCAAGGCGCGAACCAAGACGCCTGACCGATGCATCGACCGTAACACCATCGAGCACGAGCGCATCGAACACCGCCAGCGCCATCCACCACGGCGCACGTGCTGCGGGCTGTAGTTGTGTCTGCTCGACAAGGCTGGTCGAGTTGCGCATTTCGCGCAGGCCGCTGACATCGTTCCTGATCCACTTGAGCAGGCCGCGCTGGAATCCCAACCGGGCCATCTTCCAGCGCGCCAGCGCCGCTTCGGGCGCAAGCGCTGCGGGCTCGACTTCGCGCCGCGGCGGACGCTGGCTCAGGTCTGGAAAAAACAGGTCCGAGGCTGGCGTCTCGGTCACGCCGCGCGCGAGCAACAATTCGCGATAAATCGGAAACAGGCTCAGTGGACGGTTCGGCCCGCCATTGACGAGGTCGTCGAGATAATTGCGCAGCGCTCCCATGCCCTGCTGCACCGACTCCGCAGCGGCATTGCCATCTGAAACATGCCCCTGCTCGATCGCGGCCAGCAATCGTTCGATGGCCAGCGAAAATTCGGTAATGCCCGCCAACCCGACCACCGCCAGCGCGCCATGGGCCTGGTGCAACAGTGCCTGGGCCGAACGCAGATGCGCACCGTCGCCCGGTGTCTGGGCATGCGTGCGCAACTCAGCACCGGCGCGTTCCAGGGCGAGATCAATCTCACCCTTGACCCAGGACAACGGTCCAATATCGAATTCGCCGCGAGCGTTCATCGTGAAAAAAACCATTTACCGCAGAGGACGCGGAGGACATGACCAAAGGAAATCCCTGTGGGACAGAGGAATGCAAATGCAAAAAACCATGAGGCCTTACCAAGCGGTTGTTTTGGCTTCCTCCGCGTCCTCTGCGGTGCAAAAATTTTTTTGAAACTCATGACGGACGCTACACCTTGAAACCCGAGACAGACGCCTTCAACTCCACCGCGAGTTCGGCCAGTTGGTTGATGGACACTGCGGTTTGTCGGGTACCGGCGGTGGTCTGCTCGGTGATTTGCAGAATGTGTTGCATTGCTTCGGCCACCTGCCGCGCAATCCCGGCCTGACGCTGGGTGTCACCGGAAATACCAGTGATCAGTTGCGCCAGATTCTGCGATACGGACGAAATTTCACCCAGCGCCTGGCCCGTGGCGTCCGACAAGCGCGCGCCGTTCACCACATCCTGCGTGGCATTCTCCATCGCCAAAACGGCGTCGTGGGTATCGGTCTGGATAGTCTTGACGATGGCCGCGATCTGCCTGGTCGCTTCTGAAGAACGTTCGGCGAGGCGCTGTACTTCTTCCGCCACCACGGTAAAGCCGCGCCCCGCCTCACCGGCCGAAGCAGCCTGAATCGCGGCGTTGAGCGCCAGCACATTGGTTTGTTCGGTGATGTTGGAGATCAGTTCCACAATCTCGCCGATCTCCTGTGACGATTCGCCGAGCCGCTTGATGCGCTTCGAGGTTTCCTGGATCTGCTCACGAATTTCGTTCATGCCCTTGATCGAATTTTCCACCGCAGCAGCGCCCTTCTGCGCGGCGTCAAGCGATTGCCGCGCCACCTGCGCAGACTGCTGGGCACTGGCGGAAACCTCGTTCATCGATGTAGCCATGGTCAGCACCTGGTCGCCCGCATGCTTGATCTCCTGCGATTGCGTTTCGCTCGCACTCAGCAGATCGTTCGATGTATGCGTTGCGGCGTCGGTTGCCGATGTGACACGGCCGGCCGCATCATTCAGGCGTTGTACGAGAATGGTCAGTTCCTCGATGGCATAGTTGACCGAATCGGCAATGGCGCCGGTGATGTCTTCGCCGACCGAAGCGCGCACCGTCAGATCGCCATCGGCAAGTGCAGTCATTTCATTCATCAGCTGCTGGATCGCCGCCTGGGTGGTGCTGTTGACGGCTTCGGCCTGACGCTGCATGCGCTCCGCTTCTTCACTGCGCGCGACCGCTTCTTCGCTGCGGGCCATCGCATCATCGCTGTAAACCTTGATTCCCAGCACCAGCGCCATCAACGAAAGAGAACCCAATACTGCGACGATGCCCTTCACGCCGGGGCGACTGCTCAACTCCTGCTCGACACTGTGGGCCAGGGTTTCGGTAGCCTGGGTGAGCGCCAGACTGTTTCTGACGATGCCGTTGGCTGCCTGTTTGGCCTGCAATACCGAATTCAGATCGCCGCTCAAGGCATCGAAACCTTGTTGCCAACCCTTGGCGATGGCGGTCAGTTCATCGTTACGCGCCAGACTTGAAGCGAGTGCGGCGGCTCCAATATCCTGGCCCATCTGACGCGCGCTGCTGTCGTCGACACTGGCGACCGTCAATAATTGGGTCGCATTGCGACTGATGCGTTCCACCAGCAGCGGCAACGGGCCACCGGCCTGACTGGCAAGCGCCGCCGCGCGCGGCGTCTTGTCGTTGACGTCGGCGATCAGTTGCGCCAGCAGAACCACATGTTGTTGCTGACCGAGCAGAAGCCGCGCACCCTTGCTGCTGATCTCCCAACTCGCGCCTACTGCATCGAGTTCGTCGCGATGCGCGGCGGGCAGCGGTTGCAATTTTTCACCCTTGAGGTTATTGCCACTGGTCAACGTTGCCAGCGACGCGGCGAACTGATCGTGACTGCGGCGCAAGTCGGCAAAAGCCGGTGCTGAACCATTTTGGGCACTCTGGGCCGCCCGCGCCAGTTGCAGGGAGAGCGTGCGCAACTCGGCGGCAGCGCCAAGCTGCCGGCTGATCTCGGTCTGGGCGCGGTTGTCCTGCAAGGTAAAGAATACGACGCCGAGCATGGTCAGGAAAAAGAGCGTCGCCAACGCCTGCAATTGCAAGGCCACGGGTTTGTCGCCAATCAGCGGCAGCCGCAACTTGCGCCCGGCACCACGCGCCAGCGCGGCAGGCGCTTCGTTCCGCTTATTGATGGCAGACTTCAGTGCAGCAAAATTGAATGCCATGACAGACTCTCCTTGGGTATCGGGTTCACAGGCCGATTTCGAGAAATGTTCTCGCCTTCAGTAACTGCGGAATTCTCAGATGGGTCCAGCGGATGCCTTGCGCATCGCAATAGCGATCACCGCGCCATGATTGTTGATCATGTGCCGATTCGATTTCAAGTGTTGCCAGGCTCTTGAGGCCGAGCACACGCGTCACCAGCAATGCACTGTTGATGCCGTGGCGCGTACCGACCAGCAGCAGTCGGCTGTCGGCATCGCGCGCGGTCGGCTCTCCACCATGAAAGCGCGAAAGATCGACGACGCTGAAAAGATTTCCACGCACGTTGGCCAGCCCGACATACCAGGGTTTGGTCAGCGGCACTGCTGCCAATTGCGGCGTCGGCACGACTTCGCCGGCATCGGCCAGATCGAGCAACCACTTGTCCTTGCCCGACTCCATCGCCAGCAGCGCGCGCGGCTGGCTGGTCTGTTCGGCTTCGTTGAGACGATCGGCCAGCTTTTGCTGGAACTCGCGCAGGGTGGGTTGATCAGTCATTGCAGAATCCGGTCAGGAGTGTCAAAGCGCAGCAATCCTGGTCAGCAACGCCGACTGATCCAGCGGCTTGACCAGATAGTCGCTCGCGCCCTGGCGCAGGCCCCAGATTTTGTCGGTTTCCTGATTCTTTCTGGTGCACATGATCACCGGGATATGCCGTGTCGCGGCGTCCCGCATTAACTGCCGCGTTGCCTGATAACCATTGATGCCGGGCATCACCACATCCATCAGGATCAGATCCGGCAGTTCCAGTTTTGCGGCGGCAATCGCTTTTTCGCCGTCGTCGGCGGTCAACACTTCATAGCCCTGCCGCGTCAGAAGATCAGACAGCATGTAGCGTTCGGTGGGTGAGTCATCCACGACCAGTACCTTTTTTACCGACATCACACCACCGCTCTCATGCCGCCGCCTTGCGCGGTGCATGGGCGGCAACCATCGCCAGCAGGCCGTCCTTGGTGAAAGGCTTGGTCAGGTATTGGTCCGAACCGGCCATGCTGCCGCGCGCGCGGTCGAACAACCCGTCCCTGGACGACAGCATGATGACCGGCGTTGCAGCGAACTGCGCATTCTTCTTGATCAGCGCGCAGGTCTGGTAACCGTCGAGGCGCGGCATCAGGATGTCGCAAAAGATGATGTCCGGCTGGTGATCGGCGATCTTGGCCAGAGCGTCGAATCCGTCTTCCGCCAGCACCACACGACATTCGGCCTGCACGAGAAATATCTCGGCGCTGCGACGAATGGTGTTCGAGTCATCGATCACCATGACCTTGGTTCCAGCGATATTGGACAGATCACTCATGACCAGATTGCCCTCCCGCAGTTCGTGCTCACCCGTTTTTCGAACACCATAAACTTGTTACCCAATAAGATTTTCTCTTGCGGGAGCATTTGATCTTAGCACAGCAAACCCGCACAGGCCTTGCTCAAGCGCCGATCTCGAACATTTCGAAATCGTCCTTGCGGGCGCCGCATTCGGGACAGCTCCAGTTGGGCGGAATATCCTCCCAGCGGGTTCCGGGTGCGATGCCTTCTTCAGGCAGTCCTTGCGCCTCGTCGTAGACAAAGCCGCAGGTCAGGCAAATCCAGGTTCGGTACTCGGCGGCCATGAATTTCTTTCGGTTAGAATTGTCCGAATCTTACCGTAGCGCGTCCGCGCTTGCCGATGGCCACTCCCGATCCCGCCAGTCCCTTGCCGATGGTGCTGTGCTTTGCCGCATCCGACCCCACTGGTGGAGCTGGCATTCAGGCCGACATTTTGACCCTTGCCAGCATCGGTTGTCATCCGCTTTCGGTCATCACTGCCATCACGGTTCAGGACACGGCGGGCGTCGAGGGTGTCATGCCGATCGACGCCGACTGGATCGCCGACCAGGCGCGCATCCTGCTCGAAGACATGCCGGTCGCCGTGTTCAAACTGGGCATGCTGGGCAGCGTCGAGGCGATCGCCGCCATTGCCGAAATCGTTTCTGATTATCCGGATATCCCGTTGGTGCTCGATCCGGTGCTGGCCTCCGGCCGTGGCGACCAACTGGCGCATGAGGAAATGGTCGATGCCATGATCGAGTTGCTGTTGCCGCAAACCACGATCTTGACACCCAACAGCATGGAGGCACGGCGTCTGGCGCTTGACGAAGATAACGAGGACGACCAACCGACACTGATCGAATGTGCACGACGGCTGGTGATTGCCGGCTGCGAGTATGTGCTGGTGACCGGCACGCATGAAAATACGCCGCAGGTAATCAACACGCTCTACGGCGCCACCGGCCAGGCGCGCGCCGATGCATGGGACCGGCTGCCCGGCAGTTACCATGGTTCCGGCTGCACGCTGGCTTCGGCCATCGCCGCCAATCTGGCGCATGGCTATGAGATCAGCGACGCGGTCTACGATGCGCAGGAATACACATGGAATACCCTGGCGGCGGGCTTTCGGCCCGGCATGGG
>JANYCD010000031.1 GCA_025360425.1 Sterolibacteriaceae bacterium | reverse complement strand
GACCGGGGCCGCCGTCTGACCCGGCGCGATGTTCAGTGGCGTCGGGCTCAATACATTGGCGCCGCCCTTGACGATGACGGCGGTGATCACCAGCGGCGTGGTGCCTGCCGCGGGTGCGGCCAGGGTGGCGTAGTAGGTTTGCGTGACGGAGGCAGTCAGCGAGTTGATGACGGCATTGACGGTGGCGGGTCTGCTGGTGACATAGACCGTGCCGGAGGTTGGCAAATTGGCGCTGGCGGTAAAGGCGCTGCTGCCGGCCGCAATGGCGTTGGCGATGGTGGTGGCGGCTTGCGCGGCGGTTTGACCGGCCACGATGGTCACCGGGCCGGCGGGAAGCAGCGCATTGACGAAATTGACCATGACATTGTTGATTGTGGCCGGGTAGAGCGTGGTGGCAGAGGGGGTCAGCGTGCCGTAATTGGTGCCGATTGCAGGGGCGGTGATGGCGCTGATGGTCGGGTCGGTGGTGCAGGTAACTCCGGACACCGTGCATTTGATGACGGTGACCATCGAGCCGCTGGCGCTGGCGGTGTAGCCGCCGCCGATCGCAGCAGCGATGGTGGTAGCCGCGGCGGCAGGCGTTGCGTTGGCCGCGATGGGGAGCGGAGTCGTGGTCAGCACATTGGCGCCGCCATTGACTGTGACGCCGGTGACGTAACCGGGCAGGCCATTGGGCGGCGTGGCGCCGGTCAGGGTGCCGTAGGTGTTGTTGGCGGTGACGGTGAGCGTGGCGACCGGTGTATTGCCGTTCGGAACGGTGACCGTGGAACCGCTGGCGGTAGCGCCCGGAATAGCGGCGGCGAGCGCAGTGGCGATCTGCGCGGCGGTGGCGGCCGGCTGGAAGAACTTGGGCGCGCCACCCAGAACGTTGGGGCCATTGAGGGTGACCGCGTTGACGATCAACGGCGTGCCGTTCGCCGCCGGGGCGACGAAGGTGCTGTAGTACGTGGTGGTGAAGGGCGCGGTCAGCATGGTAATGGCGGTCGTCGGGCTGGCAGTGTTGAAGATGGTGATCACATTGCCCGAAACCGAATGCGAGTACGTGGCGCTGACCATGCCGGCGTTTACCAGGGTGGCGGCCGCCGAGCCGGATGTACTGGCCGGCAGCACCACCGGACCCAGAAGTACATTGGCGCCAATGACGTTGACCGACGTGACCGTGACCGGATAGTTCGGGTCGACCGGCTGCGGGAAGGTTAGCGTGGCGTAGTTGGTTGGCGCCGTGGTGACGCTGAGCGCGGTGATTTCAACGTAAGCGGGGACGGAGGCGGCTCCACCCTGGACAGTGATCACATTGCCGGCGAGCGACGTAACCCAAGGCGCGGCAATCCGCGCCCGGATCAGCGCCGCTGCCGCCGCCGCGCTGGTATTGGCCGGAATGACCAACGGCGTGGCGGGCGTCGTCATCACATTTGCGCCATTGATGAGGATGGCGGTGACGACGCCCGGCAGGTTGGTGGTGGCCGGCGGGGTAATGGTGCCGGAGTTGTTGAAGGCGTTGGTGGTCAGCGTGCTGATGACGGTGGTGCCGGGGCCTGCGCTGCTGAAGATGTACACCGTGCCGACGGTCGGCACATTCGCGGTGGCAGTGAAACCGACACCGATATTCGCGGCGATGGCGGTTGCAACTTGCGCCTGTGTCAGTCCTGGCGCGAGATTCAGGGAGGGCACAGTCAGCACATTGGCGAAGTTGACGGTGATGGCCTTGATGATCAACGGCGTCGTGCCGGAACCGCCCGCAGGCGCAGTGAGCGTGGCGTAGTTGACAAAAGTGACAACCGGCGTCACCGCGGTGATCGGGAAATTGTTGGCGCTGGTGGGGCTGTAGATCGTGATGGTGGCGCCGCTGACGGTGGCGGTATAACCGTTGGCGGTGATGGCGGGCTGGATCAGAAGAGCGGCGGCGGCGGCGCTGGTGTTGGCCGGAATCACGACCGACCCGGTCAGGGCATTGCGCGTGCCGGGGCCGGTGGCGGTGATGTTGACAGCGGTGACGGTGGCCGGGTAGTTGGCGGTGCCCGGCACGGTCAGCGTGCCGACATAGGTTGGTGCTGAAACAGCTCCCATCGCGATGATGGAGGGGTTGACGGTGCACAGATTGCCGACGGCGGCGCACTTGATGATGGTGACGGTGGCCGAGGTACCGCCGAGGTTGGAAGCGCTGACACTGCTGGCGCCGCTGTTGGCGTTGATGGCGGTGACGATATTGTTGGCGGCGGTGACGGCGCTGGCGCCGGCGGCGATGGTGATCGTGCTGGCGAGTACATTGCTGCCATTGACGCTGATGGAGCTGACATACGCCGGCAGTGTGGCGCTGGGATTGGCGACCGCGGTGAGGGTGCCGAAGGAATTGACTGCGGTGGTGGTCAACGCCGCGGCGATGGCGGTACCCGCCGGACTACTGACGATGTAATCAGTGCCGCCGGCCGGGCCCGAAGGCGGGGTGACATTGGTGGCGGTGAATCCGGTGCCGATGTTGGCCGCGACCAGTTGCGCGATGATGGTTTGCGACACGCCCGGCGCGATGTAGACCGGGGCGGTCAAATGGTTGGCGCCATTAATGGTGACGGCAGTGACGAGCAGCGGCGTGGTGCCGGAACCGGCGGCGGGCGCCACGAGGGTGCCGTAGCTGGTGAAAGTGACAGCCGGAACCAGGGTGGCAATGGCGACGTTGGTGGTGCTGGTGATGAAGACCGTGCCGCTGGACAGAGCAGTGGCCGGGTCGATGTTGGTGGCGCTGTAGGGAGCGACGGTGATGCGCGCGGCGATGGCGGCGGCATTGGCGACAGCGCTTTGCAACGCAGGCAACACCAGGTTGCCGCCAGTCCAGACGTTGACCCCGTTGACGGTGAGACCGATCACGGTGACCGGGTAGATGCCGACCACCGGCGGCGTGAGCGTGCCGTAGTTGCTGGGCGTCGAGGCGACCACGACCGCGGTGATTTTCGCGTTGGTGCTGGGCGCGGTAACGGTTTTGATGATGTAGACCGTACCGCTGACGGGTGCGTTGGCAGTGGCACTAAAGCCGCTGCCAACGCTATTCGCGTTGATGGCGCCGGCGATAAAAGTAGCGGCCTGCGCGGCGGTTTGATTAGCCGGAATTGTCAGGGTGCTGGCCAGCAGATTGGTGGTGGCGCCGGCAGTGACATTGATGACCGAAATAAAGGCCGGGAAGGAACCTGTGGCGATGGCGCTGACCGTGCCGTAGGAATCATTGGCGGTGGCGGCCAGGGTGTTATCGATGACCAGGTTGGTGTTGCTCTTGATGGTGATCGTGGCCGAGGTCCCGGCGACGTTGCTGGAGGTGAAGCTGGCGGGGTTGATGTTGGCGACGATCTGTGTGGCATCGTTGACGGCGGAGTTGTTGGGGACGAAGTTCAATGTGCTGGCCAGGCGATTGCTGCCATTCACGGTGATGCCGCTGACGATCAGCGGCACGGTGCTGGCATTGGGCAAGGGGCCGGTATTGGGCGCCGGTACCACGATCGTGCCGTAGTTGACTGAAGTCGTGGTCAGCGTGGCGATGGCGGCATTGGTGCTGCTGTTGATCCAGATATCGCTGCCGACGATGTTGGCGCTGAAGCCGCTGACACCGCTGTTGGCGGTGATGGCAGCGGCGATGGCGCTGGTGGCTTGCACGGCGGTCTTGGGTGCCGTCATGACCAGATTGCTGCCCAGAAGATTGATGCCAATGGCGGTGATGGCGGTGAGCGTGATGTCATTGCCGGCGACGACTGCCGGTGGCGTCAGGGTGCCGTAATTGGTGTGGGTCGCGGTGGAGCTGACCGCGGTGATTTTCTGGTTGCCGGCGCTGATGATGAATACCGTGCCGGGGGCTGCGGCACCGCTGATGGGGTCGACATTGGCGGGCAAGGCGGTGTAACCGTTACCGATGTGGGTGGAAATCAGCAGGGCATTGGCCGAGGCACTGTTGCCCGCAGTCAAGGTCAGGGGACCGCCGGTCAGGGCATTGACGGTGGCGCCGGCGGTGACATTGATGGCGCTGATGTAGTCGGGCAGGGTGGTGCCGCTGGCAGGGATGACCACCGAACCGTAGGAGTTGACGGCCGTGGTAGTCAGCGAGGCGATGGCGGCGTTGGAGCCGGCTGTGATGAAGTCGATACCGCCGGCCACGCTGGTTTGCGGATTGAGATTGGTCGCGCTGTAACCATTGGCGATGTTGGCGGCGATCAACGAGGCGACGGTAGTGGCAGAAGTGCCCGGCGCGATGTTGAGGGTGCTGGTCAAGGCATTGGTAAAGTTGGCGACAACCGCGCTGACGATCAGCGGCGTGCTGCCCGAGGTGGGCGACGGGGCGGCGATGGTGCTGTAGTTGGTGCTGGTGGCGCTGATGCTCAGCGACAGCACGGCGATATTGGTGGTACTGGTGACGGTGACCACGCCGCCGCTGGCGCTGGCGGCAAATCCGTTGCCGATGCGAGCGGCAATGGCGGTGGCGGCGGCTGCAGCGCTGGTGCCGGCCGCCAGGACTAGACTGCCGCCGGTCAATACATTGGCGCCATTGACGGTGATCGCCGACACGGTCACGGGATAAATACCGATCGCGGGAATGGTCACGCTGCCCGGTGAGGGGGCGCTGCCGGTCAACAGCAGATCGGGGAAGGTGGGGTAGACCCCGGAACCTTGCAGATAAGGCGTCGGCGGGCCGGGCCATGCCCCGCCGGGCCTGGCCGGGATGACGTAAGCAGTGTTGGCTGGTACGGAAGCGGGCGCGGGAACCTGGGTGCTGAACGGTGGCTGGTTGCAACCGGTGCCGCTGGTGCCACTGCCGGCGCAGGCGATGAATTCATAAGGAGTGCCCAGCGTGGCAATGATCGGATAGGCGGTGGTTTGGCTGTTGATGCTGGCGGCGATCGCTGTGGCCGTGGCGCTGGCGCTGGTGTAACCGCTCAATGTGCCGTTGATGATGTTCGGATTGGCAGCAGTGATCGGAAGGGGGCCGAGGGTGATGGATGTGATGTCCTGATAGCTGGCTGGATTGCTGGGCACGGTGATCACCGCATACGCGGCGTGGCCGGCGGTGGCCGGGTTGACCTTGCCGAGAAAGCGCGGATATTGATAGACCGCAGTCTGCTTGGCCTGGCAGTTGTTGAGCGCTGGGGGGTTGAGCGGATCGTTCTCGGTGAAGTCGAGATTGTTGTAGTCGACGATCGTGTCGGTGGTTCCCTTGTACTTGCACCACCGCACCGGGGCGGGAATGCTGTAGGCAGCGTTGGCGCCGGTCGGCACAACGCCGGGCGCGGTGGCGATGCAATTGGTCAGGTTGGTATCCGAGCAATACTGGGTGGGGATAATCTTGTAGTAGTACGGGTTGCCGAAGACGTATTTGGTATTGATCGAAGCGGCATCAAGCCCATAGGTGTACACCGCATCCGGGTAGGTGTAGTCGGTACGTGTGCCGTCTTTGTAAAGATTGTTCCTGAGACAGTTGGGACCGTTGGCCGCGTCGCTGTTGGCCGTGCACCAGACCCGGTCGGGATATCCGGTGACAATATTGATGCTGCTCACACTGTTGCCGAGTTGATCTTTCTGCTGCACGCCATACGGATCGGTTTGCACTGCGGCCGGGTTGGTCTGGCTCGTGAAGGGGGTGACGCCATCCGCGTGTATGCCGGGCGTATAGGTGATGCTGGGGTCGTAGTAGATACGGTTGAAATCGGAACTCATGTGCGGCGGGTCGCCGATTTTGCAGCCGCGCGGATTGTCCTGAATGCCGGAACCGAAGTTGCTGTCACCCGGGTCAAAACAGGTGGCGAACTGACCGTTGAAAACAGGAACGGCGGAATACTGCATGATCGTTTCCTGCTGCACGTATTCGGGCAGGAAGTCTTCTGCCATGGAGGCCGATTCGTCAAGCATGAACAGCAGGTTGGGATGCACCGTGCCGGTGGAGTTGGACATTGGCTCCGTGGCAAAGCTGACCGGCGCGGCGGGTAGATTCTGCGGGGCGGCAAGTTGCAGCAGCATGGCCGCAATGACGAGACGCGTCAGACGCGTCTTGACAGGTGGCGAAGCGGAGACGGAAGAGGAATTTGTTTGCGCGGTCATGATTGTCTCCGGTCTTTAATAGACCATTGCCTGAACGAAGGATTCTGCGTTGCGCGGTCCAACGACCCGAGCAGTGATGCGGTAATACGGGGTGGCGCTACCGTTGTCTTCCGGTCTGCCGCTGCCATAGTCACCGCCCTGGGCGTTGGATTGCCCCAGCGAGCCGGTGATGCTTGCCGTGTAGCAAACCTGTGGCAGGCTGGTGGGGCTGCCGGGATCGGTGATTGCATCGTTCGCATTGCGGCACATGCGATGGATGACATACTGAACCTGGAAGTCGGCCGGCCCGGCGGCGGTGGCGGAGTTGTTCCAGTTGTAGCTGCGAGGATTGAAGCTGTCATCCCAGGACGAGTTGTAGCCCGCAGTGGGAGCGGCATCATTGATCAGCGAGCTGGGGCTGGCCTGCATCAGCCAGGCGCGCGCGGCTTCCAGACCGTAATCGGCAGACTGCACGGTGGCCTCGCGGAAGGCCAGATTGCCGCTGAGTAGCGTGGTGGTGCCGACCGAGCGCATGGTGGCCAGCCCGGCAAGCATCAGCATGAATACCGCAACCAGGGCGATGAGCAGCACGACCCCGCTCTGACGTGTGCGCACGATTCCTCCGCGCAAAGTGAGGCGGGCGGGTGCAGCGGTCGGCAAGGAATTTGGACGGCGTGCCATGGTGTCTATTTTTTCCAGATCATGTTGCGAAACGGAACCTTTGTTTCGAAAGAACGGTAGCGATAATGTTGCCAGTCGGTCGGTGTCGCCGCCGGTGATGTCAACGAAAGGTCGATGGCAGTGCTGTTGCCGTCATTCCAACTGATGCCGGCGGTTGTGACTGCATTCTTTTCAAATTGCTTGCTGCGCGAAACAAGGGCAATTCGGGCGGCGAGCAGTTGGCTCCAACTGGCGAACGTCGGCGGAATATGGGTGAAGGTGACGGTGTCGATTTGTGTGCTGTCGAGCCAGCTATCTACGATGCCATCGTTGGCCGTTCCCCCTGACACGCCACTGTCCATACCGTAAAGCGCCTTGAGTGCAACGATGTCGTCACTGAGGGGAACCCATACATTGTCATTGCAGGTGGCTGGCGTCACTCTGGTGCACGCATTGGCAGCCACGGTGCAATCGTTGGTCAGCATGTCACAGGTGGTCAGCCGTCCGTTGCGGATTGCGTAGAGCCTGGCCGTCAGTCCGGAAGTTATTGGTGTTGGCAGCACTTCGGGGTGCGCCGCCGGCCCAAGGTTGTAGGCTTTCCCCGTCGTGTAGGCGACCAGTTCGGCGGGGGGGTTCCATCGCGGAGACACCTGGGTGGTACAGGCGCTGTTGGCGTAGATGTTGAAATAGGAGGAGGCGCTGTTATGCACGATCCACGCGGCATCGATGAGGTTGTTGCCCCGACTGTCGCCGCAACTTCCGTCTTCCGGCAGGCTGGTGATTTCGGCCATGCTGCATGATTCGCCGGCCTGACCCGCGACCAGGATCAGATCGCCGTGGCGAAAGCCGCCCCGATTACCCGTTGCGTTGTAGGTATTTGCCGCGATTCGGGCGATGGGAATGCCGTTACCCACCATGCCAACGCTGCCGCTGTAAATGACTTCGATGATGTCGCTGCCAGGGTCTCCCGCCGGAACCCCCGTAGGGTTGATGACGAACGGCGCGAAAGGGAGGCCGCTATTGAAGGTACGGGTGGTGCCGTTGTTGCTGGCCAGCGTTGTTCCGTTTGCGCAACGCGCGAGCGCGCCGTCGATCTCTGTTGTCACGATGCCGTAACCGGACAAGCGCATATCACGTTGCATTGTATACATGGCGATCGCGCCATTGCTCTGCGCATCGCCGCCGGTGGTGGCGGTGCGGCGGTAACCTTCGGCGACCGACATGGCCTGCATCATGATGAGGATGGTCAGCATGGCGATCGCCATGCCGATCAGGATTTCGATCAGGCTGAAACCATGCAGACGGGAAGGGATGGGCCGCATGGGATTTAGTTGATTTGGGTGGAAACAGACAGGTGGTGCTGCGATGGGTCACCCGGCGCCTGCCATTTGATCATTACGTCCACGATCTGCGTGGTGTTGGTGCCGTCGCTGACGCCGTTACTGATGCTCACAACCACAGGATTTGCCACTGCGCTTTGAGGCAACAAATTTTTCGCGGCGTTTTGCCAGGCGACGAGATTGTTGGCGACAAAAGTGTTGAGCGTGGCTGCGGTAATCGGGGTGGGCGGTGCGGTGAGCGTGCTGGAGGGGACCCCGGTCCAGATGTCGCTCAATATCCGGTTGGCGACCAGGGTGGCGTCAGAGCGGCTGCGTGATTCGCTGCTGGCGCGAATCGCGGACGCCTGGAATCCAATCAATGCAAGTACGCCCAGCGAAAATACCAGGATGGCGAACAGGGCCTCGATCAGCAACATGCCGCCCTGGTTTTTTTGCGTCTGAATCGCGGCGCGGGGACGTGAGGATGTCTTCATGTCAGCAACTCCCTGCAGGGGCACAAATACGGGGGTCGGTAGGATCAGTGACCGCCGGATCGCACATCTTGATGGATCCGTTGCCGGCGCAAACCTGAAGACAACGTGCTTTGCCACCTAATTTGGCACAGGTTTTTCCGCTCTCACTGCTCGGGTTTGCGATACTGATATCGAATGTGACGACCGGGTTGACGGAGCAGCCCCCGGTTCTTCTATCTACTTGCCCCACACCATTGAAACAGGCGACAGGTTCCGATGCGACGACGACCAGAGCGGTGGCGCCGTTCTCGGCGGCGGCGTTCTGGATCACTTGGGGCGGCGTTGTGACAAGTCCGCTCACCGGCATCTTGTCGCACTGCCCGGTGATGTCGTCCAGGCTGATGACCCAGTTGGTGCCGCTGGTTGATGTCACACACGTGCTGGTGAGGGAATCCACGAGCTGGAAGCGAACCGTGCTACTGGGCGGTGTGACATTGCGCTTGAGCGCCTCAACGCGCGTAAGTTGCAGTCCGTTCTGGATCGACTCGGCCCAGTTCCGGATCTTGGCGTTGGTCGACCATTGACTATAACTGGGCAGCGCCAAGGCGAACAATATCGCCACGATGGCGATGCCAATGGTCAGTTCGACCAGGTTGAAGCCGCGCTGCGAGGAGTTGGAAAGTATCAGCATTCTGATCCGGTGATCAACCAGCAATTCTTTCCGGTCTGGTGGGTGCCCTGAAAAGTCAGGGTGACCTTTGTGTTGGCCTGGTTGATCGTATAGACATGCCCCCCGGCCGCGCCGAGAGCGCCGGTAGCAGTGAAGGCATAGTCCTGCCCGGCGGTGACAGTGCAGGCGCCATTCGTATCCAGGGTTCCCAGGCAGCAGTTGTAGTTAAAGTACTTGCCCGGTTGCGGCGTGACGCCGCAATTGCCGCCCGTCCCGTAGTTGCGATTGTCGAGATAATACTGCTCCGTCCTGACGCGTAGATCCGAAAGTGTCGTTTCCGCTTCGACCAGCGTGCTGCGGCGGACATATTCCCGATAGTTCGGTAGTGCGATGGCTGTCAATATCCCGATGATCGCGATGGTGGTCAGGACTTCGATCAGGGTAAAGCCTTTGGCCCTCATCTTGAGGGTGGGCGCCGGTACATGTGAAGCAGGTAACTGATGAAGGCGGAACATGGCTTTCCTTTCTCTTTATGAATCGAAAATAATTGATATTTAACGCAAGTGGAACTCGTTTCAGACGGACGGAAGCGACAGGCAGATGAGCGGTCGGTGTGATCAATGGGCGGTCCGGTTGTGCCGACGAGTCGCAATGGCACTACCGCTGCCAGCCGTTGAATCTGTGGGGCTAGGCCAGCAATTGAATCCATGGTGCAAGTGTCGTTCAGGCTGCATGCGTTAGCGATATAATCGCTGTGTTTTTCCATATGCTGTTGTAGCTCAGTTGGTAGAGCAACTGATTCGTAATCAGTAGGTCGCCAGTTCGATTCCGGCCAACAGCACCAAAACCTTCCTCCCAGTTTGATATTGGCCCCGCTGTTCAGCGATACACCAGCACCGGAACCGTGGTGTGGGTCAGCACCCGATTGGTTTCCGAACCCAGTAGCAGGCTGCTGAGGCCGCGTCGGCCGTGGGAGGCCATAAAGATCAGGTCACATGCTGATCCTGCTGCGGCTTCGATGATCCCTCTGTACGGAACATTGTTGACCGCACTCATCACGGCGCAACTCACGCCAGCGGCGTCGGCCAGGGTCTTCGCGGCAGAAAGTATCTGATCGGCTTGGTGGTCTGCCATTTCGGCGAACCGTTCCGGGGTTGTAGGGTCCAGCAGGGCGCCTTCACCGTAGAGGGCGACGGGATAGTCGGGTTTTGCAAAATAGAAAGTTAGCCGGGCGTTTATTTCTCCCGCAAAGGTGATGGCGCGTTTGACAGTATTGATCGACATTTCCGAACCGTCGGTGGGTACGAGAATATGTTTGAACATTTGGCCTCCCGGATGGTGTTAGCCTGCAAGACCATTCTAGTGATAAGTGTTTGCGGGCGCTACCGGGAAAAATAAATGCGTGAATTCACGGTTTGTTTTGTTTCGAGCGGTTGTTGGTGCACAGAAAGGACTTTTCCCTGAATTTTCTTCATTCGTCTGTAAAGTCCGGCGTAGCGTCACTGGGAGATATAAAATTCAAAGACTGCGCACCTCTCATTGGTATCGCAGCAAGTATAAGGAGGTGGCGATTGGCGGCGAACCAGAAAAAACAGAAGGATAACGATGCAGTGTGTTGATGACTTCCGTCTGCGCTTCGGCAAACGCGAACTGGTGCCGATCCTGGTGGGTGGCATGGGGGTGGATATATCGACGGCCGAACTGGCGCTTGAGGCTGCGCGACTGGGTGGCATCGGCCATATTTCCGACGCGATGGTGCAGACGGTATCCGATCGTCGTTTCAATACCCATTTCGTCAGGGGAAAAACCAAACTCTACAAATACAACGTTGCCAACACCGACAAGTCCACCGTCCAATTCGATCTTGGTGAACTGACAGAAGCGACGCACAACCATGTCGGTCGGGCCATGGCCGCCAAGCGTGGCGATGGCATGATCTTCATCAATTGCATGGAAAAGCTGACCATGAATTCGCCGCGTGAAACTTTGCGCGTGCGGCTGTCCGCCGGGCTTGATGCGGGCATTGACGGCGTCACCCTGAGCGCGGGTCTGCACCTCGGCTCTTTTGCGCTGATCGAAGATCATCCCCGCTTCCGCGATGTCAAGCTGGGCATCATCGTCTCTTCAGTGCGGGCGTTGCAGTTGTTCCTGCGCAAGAACGCGCGGCTCAACCGCCTGCCGGATTACGTGATCGTTGAGGGGCCGCTGGCCGGTGGGCACCTGGGCTTCGGCATGGACTGGGCCCAATACGATCTGCGCACGATTGTGGATGAGGTTCTGCAATACCTGAAGACCGAGCAACTGGACATTCCGGTGATCGCGGCCGGTGGTGTCTTTACCGGCAGCGATGCGGTCTCGTTTCTCGAACGTGGAGCCGCAGCGGTACAAGTGGCGACCCGGTTCACAGCTTCACGTGAATGCGGGCTGCCAGCCAATGTCAAGCAGGAGTACCTCAAGGCAATCGAAGATGACATCGAGGTCAATACCATCTCACCGACCGGCTACCCGATGCGCATGTTGAAGAACAGCCCGGCCATCGGCGACGGCATTCGGCCCAACTGCGAGGCGTATGGCTACCTGCTCGATGGCAAAGGCAATTGCGCCTACATCACGGCCTATAACAACGAGGTGGAAAAGAACCCGGGGGTGAAAAAAATCTCGGTCTTGGACAAGACCTGTCTATGCACGCAAATGCGTAACTTTGATTGCTGGACCTGTGGCCAAATGACTTACCGGCTCAAGGACACCACGTTGCGTCTCGCCGATGGCAGCTATCAACTGCTGAGCGCGGCGCATGTCTTCCACGACTATCAGTTCAGCAAGGATCATCAGATTGCGCTGCCGAAGCTGGAAGCGGCGGAAGCCGGTTGATTGCCGTGTCGGTTTCTGGAAACTACAAGGCCCGCATTTGCGGGCCTTGTAGTTTCTGGCGTTGAAGAGAGTACTTGCGGCTCAGGCAACGGCCTGAGCCGGGATACAGTGCTTCTGGCTCACGATGCGATTACGGGCATCGACGTACACAAGGTCAGGTTCGAATTTCTGCAACTCGATCTCGTTGTAGCTGGCGTAAGTTGCGATGATCAACAGGTCGCCGGGGGCAGCAAGACGGGCGGCGGCGCCATTCACCGAGATGGTGCCGGTGCCGCGCTCGGCACGGATGGCGTAGGTGGTGAAACGTTCGCCGTTGTTGACGTTGTAAATGTCGATCTGCTGGTATTCCTTGATGTCGGCGGCATCAAGCAGGTTTTCATCGATGGCGCAGGAACCTTCGTAATGCAGTTCCGACTGTGTCACCGTTACGCGGTGCAGCTTGGATTTCAGCATGGTACGTTGCATGATCGTTCGCTCCTTCTCAGGCAAAGGCGTCGAGTTCGAAAAATGGGAACCGGGGTTCCCCCAAATGCCTTTACTGGCCACCGCCGGCCTGGGCGCATCGCGGTGTCCTAAACTTCCAGATTGTCGATGAGGCGCGTGCTTCCCAACTGCGCCGCTGCCAGCACCACCAACCCGGAATCGTGAAAGGCCGGCAATTGTAAGTCAGTTCTGTTACGCACCGCAATATAGTCCGGAATCCAGCCATGGGACTGCAATTCGGCGATTGTGGCCTGCTCAAGGCCGGCAAAATCACGGCTTCCGCCGCGCAAGGCTGCTGCAATACGCTCCAGCAGCCGATAGAGGCGCGGCGCCTCGGCTTTTTCGACTGCGGAAAGATAGCCGTTACGGGATGAAAGTGCCAATCCGTCGGCGGCCCGGACGGTATCGCCGGGTACGATTTCAATCGGCAGATTCAACTCCTGCACCAGGTTGCGGATCACCATGAGTTGTTGGTAGTCCTTCTTGCCGAATAGCGCGGTCTGTGGTTGCACGATCTGGAACAACTTCATCACCACCGTTGCCATGCCGCGAAAATGACCGGGGCGGAATTCGCCATCGAGAATGTTCGCCTGTTCGGGTGACGGATCGATGTAATAGCTTTGCGGCTGTGGGTACATTTCCGCTTCGGTCGGTGCAAAAAGATGGTCCACGCCGGCCGTGGACAGTTTTTCGCAGTCGGCAGCAAAAGTACGCGGATATTTTTCGAAATCCTCGCCGGGACGGAACTGCAATCGGTTGACGAAAATGGAAGCGACCACGCTATCGCCATGGACGCGGGCTTGCGTCATCAGTGCAATATGACCTTCATGCAAATTGCCCATGGTGGGAACCAGGGCAACGCGTCGGGCAGTTTTCAGCGCGGCGCGCAGGCCAGCAATTTTTTCGTGAATCTGCATGCTTAGTAGCTGTGCTCGGGACCAGGGAAACTACCGTCCTTGACGGCGGCGACGTAGGCTTTTACCGCACCTTCGATGCTCTTTGCTTCAACCATGAAGTCCTTGACGAACCGTCCCTTTTTGCCGGGGTAGATGCCAAGCATGTCATGCAGTACCAGCACTTGCCCATCGCAGTTTTTGCCGGCGCCGATGCCGATGGTGGCACAGACCGACAGCGACCGGCTGATATCGGCGGCCAGTTCCGCTGGAACCATCTCGATCACCATCAGGGCCGCGCCAGCTTGTTCCAGTGCGTGGGCGTCCGTTTTCAATTTGCCTGCCGCAGCTTCGTCCCGTCCCTGCACCCGGTAGCCGCCCTGCGCATGCACCGACTGTGGTGTGAGGCCGATGTGGGCACAGACCGGCACGCCACGCTCGACCAGGAAATGCACTGTCTCTGCCATGACTTCGCCGCCTTCCAGTTTGACCATTTCGGCACCGGCGGCCAGCAGGCGAACAGCATTGGCCATGGCCTGCTCGCGCGATTGCTGGTAGCTGCCGAAAGGCATGTCGGTTACCACCATGGCGCGGTGGACGATGTGACCGACACATTCGGTGTGGTAGACCATCTGCTCCATGGTGACGGGCAGGGTAGAAGTTTTGCCTTGAAGCACATTGCCCAGCGAGTCCCCGACCAGAATCAGGTCTACGCCGCAGCGATCTTCAAGGGCGGCGAAGCTGGCGTCGTAGCCGGTCAGCATGGCGATCTTTTCCGACTCCCGCTTCATGCGGGCAAGTTCCGGCAGGGTGATTGGCTTGTTGCTGGCGAGGTAGGTCATGACGTTGCTCCGCAGTGCACGAAGGCAGAGTGCCTTTGAAAAAATCTTTCGCCCGCAACGCGGGCGCCAATTAGTCGCCCCGGCCTTTGCACCCGTTCGGACCTCTTCGGGCCTAAAGGTGTCGCCATCGAGGGCAGGGGTCGGGGATGAGTCCAATTATTGCCCATTGGGCGGGCTCGTAATATGCCGGAAAAAATCCGCTCATGGAAGTCGCTCAATCTTCTGGTTGGCGCACGTGGCAAGCACGCCGCCAATTGCGCCATAACCAGGAATGGAAATGCCCGGCGCAATCTCCGCCAACGGCGCAAGCACGAAGGCGCGCAGGTACATGCGTGGATGCGGCAAGGTCAATTGCGGATCGTTGCATAGTGCATCGCCGTGCAACAGCAGATCAAGATCGAGCGTACGGGGTGCGTTCTTCACAGTGCGTATGCGTCCGAATTTCGCTTCGACGGCGAACAGTTGTTCCAGCAAAGCGAGTGGGGTGAGTTGTGTATCAAGTGCGACAACGGCATTGATGAAGTCCGGCTGGTTGTGCAGTTCCACCGGCGCGGTGCGATAGAGACTGGAACTTGCTGTGAGCCGGGTATTGGTGAGCGATTTCAGCATTGCGATGGCTGCATTCAGCGTGTTGGCCGGGTCGCCGAGATTGGCTCCCAGCCCAACATAGGCGATAGTCACTTATGTGGTTCCAGTGCCGGGTTCGGTGGGTGCTTCTGACGTCTTGCGGCTGCGCGTGCGCCGCCGTTTTTTTGGGCCGGATTCAGGTACCAGCATTGCAGCGCGTCGTTCGCTGTCGGCATCCTGAAATTCCGTCCACCACTCGGCCAGTGTTTCCGGCACCTCGCCGCTGGCGGCGCGCAGCAACACAAAATCATAGCCGGCACGAAAGCGCGGTTGTTCCAGCAGACGATAAGGCGACTTGCCGGCGAGTTTGTCGAAGCGCGGCTGCAAAGACCAGATTTCCTTGATGTCGCCAGCGATGCGGCGGGTGATGGCAAGTTTTTCACCCTGGATGTCGAGCACCTCGTCCATTGCTTCATAGAGCGCCGGAATCGCCAGTTCGCCCTTGGTTTTGCGCGCTTCCCAGTTGGCCAGAACCTCGTGCCACAACAGCGTTGCAAACAAAAAACCGGGCGATGTTGGCTTGCCGGCGCGGACGCGCGCGTCGGTGCTGGCCAGTGCCAACATGACGAATTTTTCGCCCATGGGTTGGTCGAGGATCACGTCC
The DNA here is from genome assembly GCA_025360425.1 of Sterolibacteriaceae bacterium. Classification (GTDB taxonomy): domain Bacteria; phylum Pseudomonadota; class Gammaproteobacteria; order Burkholderiales; family Rhodocyclaceae; genus JANYCD01. The sequence continues at coordinate 17,116 of JANYCD010000031.1, read as the reverse complement.
AGCAGCGGCAACAGCCCATGATGCAAGCCTTCTTCACGCAGTCGCTTGACGCACTCCGCAGCATGGCCGGAAAACAGCAACTTCAGCATTTCGTCGAAAACACGCGCACTCGGCACATTTTCGATCAGCTCGGCCATGGTCCGGATCGGTGTCCGCACGGCAGGGTCGAGGATCAGCCCCAGCTTGGCGGACAGTCGAATGGCGCGCAGCATGCGCACCGGGTCTTCGCGAAAGCGCGCTGGCGGATCGCCGATCATGCGCAGCGTTTTCTGCTTGAGATCGGCGACGCCGTGATGGTAGTCGATCACTGTTTGACTGGACGGATCGTAGTAGAGCGCATTCACCGTGAAGTCGCGTCTTGCCGCATCGTCCACGATGTTGCCCCAGACGTTGTCGCGCAGCACGCGGCCATGCTCGTCCTTGAGTGTGTCGGCGTCATGCGCTGCGCGGAAAGTTGAAACCTCGATGGTCTCCGGCCCGAACATCACATGCACGATCTGAAATCGGCGACCGATGATGCGGGCACGGCGAAACAGGGCGCGCACCTGCTCCGGTGTCGCATCCGTGGCAACGTCGTAATCCTTGGGCGTAATACCGGCGATCAGGTCGCGTACCGCACCGCCGACCACGTAACATTTGTGGCCGGCCTTCTGCAAGGTTTCACAAACGCGACCTGCTGCCGCCGAAATGTCTTCACGACGAATGCCGTGCTGACCCAATGGAATGACCGCCGCCTTGCCCGGCAAGGGTGTGTCCTTGCGCCGGAAAACGTGGCGCAGCAGCTTTCGAATCATGCGGTGTGGGAGAGGGAAGGCCGAAAAGAGGCGGCAATCATACCGGAAACCAAGGGCTCACCTCAATTGATGGGCGGGCTAGCGCAGGCTGATTATCGGCCAGCGGTGTTCAGTGGCATGACGACGCAGTTTGTCATCAGGATCCACCGCCACCGGATCGGTGACTTTCATCAGCAGCGGCAAATCGTTGTGTGAGTCGCTGTAAAAGTGGCTGCTGGCGAAGGAGGTCCAGCACAGGCCAAGAGACTCCAGCCAGGCTTCGACACGTTCGACCTTGCCTTCCTTGAACGCCGGAACACCGCGCGGCATTCCGGTGAAGCAGCCGTTTTCCTGCGCGGCAACAGTGGCGATCAGGTGCTCGATGCCGAGTTCGCGGCAGATCGGGCCAGTGACGAAACTGTTGGTGGCGGTCACAATGGCCATCAACGAGCGTTCCACACGATGGCGCTGCACCAGTGCGCGTGCTGATGCACCGATGATCGGACGAATGCGACTGGTCATGAACTCGTCATGCCATGCATCCAGTTTGCGGCGCGAATGGCGTGCCAGCGGCGCAAGTTGAAAGTCGAGGAAGGCATGGATGTCCAGTGTGCCATCCTTGTAAGCGTCATAGAACTCCTGATTGCGCGCTTCCTGAACTTCCTTGTCGAGCGCACCTTTCGAAATCAGGAACTGTGCCCATTCGAAGTCGGAGTCGCCGGATAGCAGGGTGTTGTCCAGATCGAATAAAACAAGATTCATGTCGGTCACCAGTGGCGTCGGTGGCACCTCGAGAGATTCCTTTAGCACGGCAAGGATTCCGGGTGTTTCCGGCGATTGCTTATTCTTTGTCCAGTTCCAATATGCTTTGCATCACTTCCCGCAGCAGCGGCAGGGTTGGCGGTCGTTGCTGTTCCAGCGAAGCATTGTCCAGCGTGTCGAGCACGTTCATCAACGACGGCAGGTCGCGCCGGCCATGACGCAGCAGATATTGCAACAGGCCTTCGTCCATGCGCATGCCGCGCATCAGCGCATGCCGCTGCAGCGCAGCGGATTTTTCTTCATCGGTGAGTGGCTTGATCTCGAAAATCAGCGCTTGGCCGATGCGGGTGCGCAAGTCCTCGCGCAGTTGTAGTTCGCGCGGCGGCACCGGTCCCGACATCAGCATCGAGAGTCCCGTCAGACGGGCCGCGTTGAAGGTTTTGAACAAGGAGGATTGGCCTGCGTCAGTCAGTTCGTGAACATCGTCTACGATCAACAGCCCACCCGGAGCAAGGTGTAGTCCATCATCCACCTGCGCCGCAGTGAGCGCCAGACATGGGCGACGCTCTTCGGCAAGATTCGCCACGGCGACTAGTAAATGGGAGCGGCCGCAGCCGGGCGGGCCCCACAGATAAACGGCATCCAGGCTGTCGGGCCGGGCCATGGCCTTGAGCCGGCCGAGCAGTTCACGATTGCGGCCGGGAATGAAATTCTCAAGGCTGGGTATCTGCTCCGGTTTCAGATCCAGTAACTGCTGGCGCGGCAGGTTCACGGAGCGCCCTTGTAAAAACGGCTCGCCAGATAAACGCTGCGCATTTGGCGCAAGCCGACCAGCATCGCAGCCGATACCGGCAGCGCGACCAGGATGCCGAAAAAGCCGAAGATCTGGCCAAAAGCCATCAAGGCGAAAATGACCACCAGCGGATGCAGCCCGATGCGATTTCCCACCAGATAGGGAGTGAGCAGGAAACTTTCCAGTACCTGGCCGATGCTGTAAACGATCACCACGCCGATGACGGGCGGCCAACCCTGCAATTGCAGGAAGGCTGCCAGCAGTGCAAGCACCAGCCCGGTCGCATAACCGAGGTAAGGGATAAACACCAATAGGCCGGTGATGACGCCCAACGGCAGGGCAAAGTCGACGCCTGCGATCGCCAAACCTATGGCGTAGTAAGCTGCGAGCGCGATCATGACCAAAATCTGGCCACGCAGAAACTCGGCCAGCACGCTGTCGATTTCGCGCAGCAGTGCTATCGATTGCGCATGCCAGCGCCGCGGAATTGCGTGCTCGACGCGTGCAAGCAGTTGGTTCCAGTCGCGCAGCAGATAGAACATTGCCACCGGCGTCAGCAGCAGCGCTGCCAGAATCTGTAGCACCACCCGGCTGCCCACGGCGGCCGAGCTGAGTATCTTCTCGATCACCGCCTGCACGTTGGTCCAGTTGGTCGTGATCAGCCGCTTGATTTCGTCCGGAGAAATCTGGAACTTTAGCCGGATATGCAGATGCTGTTCCAGCCACGGTATCCATTGTGCGTTGACCATGCCGGCCAGAGCGGGCAGGCGATCCATGATCTGCATCGCCTCATCGCGCAGTAGCGGCAGCAGCAGCAGTCCCATCAGCAGTATGGCGCCGGTCAGCAGCAGCATTACCAGCACCACCCCGACCACACGCGGCAGATGTTTGTCGAGCCGGTCTACGAGTGGATTGCAGATATAGGCCAGGATCGCCGCCAGCACAAAGGGGGCGAGTATCGGCCCCAGCAGGTAGAACAGCCCCAGAACGGCGAGTCCAAGGCTGGCCCAGATGGCGGTTTCAAGTCGATTGTCAGACATTTCCGGTAAAATTCGAGCACTCCCGCGCGGCCGTGCTGACCGCAAAGTGCGTCACTTTAGCCCGCCCTTAACAGGAACTCAACTTGAGCAACCCCCTTACTTACCGCGATGCGGGCGTCGACATCGATGCCGGCGATGCCTTGGTCGATCGCATCAAGCCGGCTGCCCGCCGCACCATGCGTCCCGAAGTGTTGGCCGGCATCGGTGGATTTGGTGCCCTGTTCGAAATTTCGAAGAAGTACAAAGAGCCGGTGTTGGTCTCCGGTACCGATGGTGTGGGCACCAAACTCAAGCTCGCTTTTCAGTTGAACAAACACGACACCGTTGGCCAGGATCTGGTCGCCATGAGCGTCAATGACATTCTGGTGCAGGGTGCAGAACCCTTGTTCTTTCTCGACTACTTTGCCTGTGGCCGGCTTGATGTCGACACCGCGGCGACGGTGATCGAAGGCATTGCCAAAGGTTGCGAACTGTCCGGTTGTGCGTTGATCGGTGGTGAAACCGCCGAAATGCCGAGCATGTATCCGGACGGTGAATACGACCTCGCCGGCTTTGCCGTGGGCGCAGTGGAAAAGTCAAACATCATTGACGGCAGTACCATCAAGCCCGGCGACGTGGTGCTGGGGCTGGCTTCCAGCGGTGCGCATTCCAATGGCTACTCGCTGATCCGCAAGATACTGGAACGTGCCCAGCCTGATTTCAGCGCAGACTTTCACGGCCAGCCGTTCGCCTCTGTGGTGCTGGCGCCGACGCGCATCTATGTCAAATCGCTGTTGGCGCTGATACAGGCGCTGCCAGTCAAGGGCATGGCCCACATCACTGGCGGCGGCCTGGTCGACAACGTGCCACGTGTGCTGCCGGAAACCGTGACCGCTGTGCTCGAGCAAAAATCGTGGCCGTTGCCGCCGCTGTTTCAGTGGCTGCAGAAGGAAGGCAATGTAGCGGATGCTGAAATGCACCGCGTCTTCAACTGCGGCATCGGCATGGTGGTGATCGTTGCCGCAGAAAACGTCGGCCGGGCCAGCGAAATCCTCGCGGCAGGCGGAGAGACTGTCTATCGTGTCGGTCGTATCGAAGCACGGCAGCCGGGGCAAGCGCAGACGATCGTGGTGTAAAGGAAACTCGACTAGCGGAGGACTATATTAAGTACCGCTGATCGGGATGGGGTTGTTGTCATCTCCTGCCGTCCGACCATCAGTTTCCTTGTCATTGCCTGCGGGCACAGCAGCGCAAACGACGCGATTACGTCCTTCCTGCTTGGCACGGTAAAGCCCCGCATCTGCTGCGCGCACAAGTTTTTCGGTGCTATCAATCCCGTTGCCAAGGCCTGCTACTCCGATACTGATGGTGATGTTGATCTGGCGCAGTCGATTGGTCCCTTCCGAGAAGGTGAACGGGTGGACTTCGATATCCCGTCGCAACCGCTCTGCCAGTTCGGTAGCCCCCGCAATCAGCGTTTGCGGTGCGATGACCAGAAACTCTTCGCCACCATAGCGCGCCAGAACATCTGTTTCCCGCAGGGCTTCAGCGACGATGCCACTCAATGCCGTCAGCACCCGATCGCCGGCCTGATGCCCATACGTGTCGTTGATCATCTTGAAATTGTCGATGTCGAGCATCAACACAGAAAGTGGTCGGCCATATCGCCGCTCTATCAATACTTCCTCGTTGAGACGCCGCTCCAGATAGCGGCGGTTGTATGCGCCAGTAAGGGGATCGGTGACCACTTCCCGTTCCAGCAAACTCATCCGCATCACATCCATGGTGGTCTGCAACGACAGGCTTGCAGCCATCCATACAAAGCTTGCACCCAGAAAAAACACATCCGGAACGATCAGGTCAAGCAGTGTGGAATGCCTGTCCCAGAAAGCCGCAGCATAGGCCACAAAGCCAACCAGGCACACCACGATCAATACCGTCATGAAGCCCCAGTGACGGCGTATCGGACCTGGCGGCAACTGTCCGATCAAGCGCTGAACCGGAATCAGTGCTCCGACCAGAAACAGGACGCCGGCAAATACCAGAGTTTGTGCAACAAGAAAAATCATGATGGTTTGCTATTTTTCTCCAAGCGCGCTAGCCATAGTCCGGCATTGGTGTTTTTGATGGCCTGATCTTGTGACACTAAAATAACACAATCAGCACCACGCCATGCTCTGGTGCGGCGGACCGCCTGTTCAGACTGCAACGACGATTGGATGACATGAAAAAACTGCATTCTGTTCGTGACGTGGTAATTTTAGACATCAATATGAGCTGAAAACTGCCGCAGTTTTTCTGCAAGTCCATCGCTCGTTGCGATCTTTTGCGCCCAAGGGGAGGCCAAGTCCTGCAACCAGGGTAGAGCGGAGCGGAAGGCGTACCAGGCAGAAACGATTTCGCCATCGCCGTTCCATGCACGCCAGAAGTTTCTCATGGCGTCGGTGGCTGGGCTGGGCAGCGCTGCGCGGTACCGACTGAGCCAGGCATCGAGCTTGACCTGATGGGCAGCATCGGCCTGCGGGTAGATGTGCCAGACCAGCGGCTTCTCGGCCCATTGGGCGCGGACAAAGGAATCCTCACCGCGCACGAAGTTGAGGTCGCACAACCAAAGCAGCGCATCGTAGTCAAGCTGGGGAACGAAGGGGAGCACGTGAACACTGAGGTTGTCGCGTTCAAATTGGTGTCCGGCGCAGCATTCGGCAGAACCGAAAAATTTGCCGACATCGGCAAGACTGCGCCCTTCGGGGACCAGGCAACGAATCGGTGCGCTGCTTTTGGCCCATGCGTTGAGCAGATCGGGCAGCGCCGGGTTTTCATAGGCGAACAGGGATAGCGTCAGTTCACCATCCTGCGCAGCGGGCAAACCCAGGCGTGTGCGTAACGCGGCCTGGTCGAAGCTTGCGCGCCGTAGATCGTAGTCACATTCGCGCATCAGGCCACCGGTAGCCGGCGTGAAACCGGGGAAGAAAAAATGTTTGGTCAACGGCAGGTGCGGATGGGGCGAGGCCATGCCGTGGCAGCCTTCGACCCAGGGCTCGGCACTGAGATATTCGAGATTGATCCACACCGGTTTATGCGGGCGTGCCGCCATGGCGTTGAGGTAGGTCTCGGGCAGTGCGCAGGCGAATGCTTCGATGACCACATCGGCAACATCAGTGGCAGAAAAAGGAGAGGGCCAGTGACGGACTTCGACGCCCTCGATGCGCTGAAGCGCTTGGCTCGCGTCGACTGCGGGGCAGAGGCGCGACAGTGGACGCAGGTCATCCACCCAAAGCCTGACGGCGAGGCCATGCTCGTTCGCCAGTTGACGGGCAAGCCGCCAACAGACGCCGATGTCGCCATAGTTGTCCACCACGGCGCAGAAAATATCCCACCTGAGCGTGCTTTTCATGGCGGGTATCCTATCGAAGTCGGGACATGCAGTTCAAAATTTCCATCAGCCTGACTCACTGGCGCCGGTGGCGACAGATCGTTTAATCTGCCCATCTTTTGATTACTTGCGAGGGATTGCAAAAATGCGTCTTGACGACCAGCGTGAAAGCGACCAAGTCGACGACCGCCGCGGTGATGGCGGTGGCGGCGGAATTATGTCAGGTGGCCGATTGGGATTGGGCGGTATCGTCCTTGCCCTTGTCGTCAGCTACTTCACCGGCATCAATCCGGCTACGCTGCTCGGCCTGGTGGATGGCGGCGGTACCGGCACGGCAACGACACAGGCATCCCGCGCGCCACCAGCCAACGACAACACCGCGCATTTCGTGGCCCGTGTGCTGGGTTCCACCGAGGATGTCTGGAGCGATGAATTCCGCAAGCTCGGTCGCACCTATGAAAAGCCAACCCTGACTTTGTTCTCGGGGGCAACCCAGACGGCCTGTGGCCAGGGCCAGGCAGCCATGGGACCGTTTTACTGTTCTGTGGACCAGCGGGTGTACATCGACCTGGATTTTTTCCACGAGCTGGAAACGCGTTTCGGTGGCGGTGGCGAGTTTGCCGAGGCCTACGTCATTGCTCATGAAGTGGGACACCATGTGCAAAAACTGATGGGCATCTCCGACAAAGTTCATGCTGCGCGGCAACGTGCCAGCACAGAGCAGGCGAATGTGCTGTCAGTTCGGCTTGAGTTGCAGGCCGATTGTCTGGCTGGCGTGTGGGGCCATCAAGCCGACATACTCAAGCACCAGTTGGGGCCTGGCGAAGCAGAGCAGGCGCTGCGTGCCGCAACGGCAATTGGCGACGATGCCTTGCAAAAGCAGGCACGCGGCTATGTGGTGCCGGAAAGTTTTACCCATGGCACTTCCCAACAGCGGGTGCACTGGTTCAATCAGGGATTTACGTCCGGCGATATGCGCCAATGCGATACCTTCCGAAAAGGGGCACTGTAGGCTGCAAACTCACTCGCTTGGCGGTATCCTCGCTGGATGGAAAAACTTCTTGCCTGTACCGACTGCCCACGGCTTGCCGGGTTCCTCGCCGGAGTGCGCGTGAAACATCCCGACTATCACGCACGGCCGGTGCAGCCATTCGGCGACCAGATGGCGCGGCTATTGATTGTGGGTCTTGCCCCCGGTATGCACGGCGCCAACCGCAGCGGCCGGCCGTTCACCGGCGACTACGCCGGTGTTCTGCTGTACGACACGCTGCATCGCTTCGGCCTTGCTTCGCGGCCTCAATCGCTGGCCCGAGACGATGGACTAAAACTGATCGATTGCCGCATCACCAACGCGGTGAAATGTCTGCCGCCGGAAAACAAGCCGGAGGCAACTGAGATCAAGACTTGCAATCGATATCTATCTGGGGAGTTGGAGGCTGCGCCGAAGGTGCGCGTGATCCTTGCATTGGGCCTCGTCGCCCACAAGGCGGTGCTGATGGCGATGGGGAAAAAATCACCGCTGAAGCAAAGCGATTATGTATTTTCCCACGGTGCGCGACATGCCTTGCCCGACGGCCGCGTGCTGGTCGACAGCTATCATTGCAGCCGCTACAACACAAATACGCGTCGCTTGACCACCGAAGCTTTCCACAATGTCTTCCGCACCCTCAGAACCGAACTCGACGCCCTCGGCGCCTGAACCAGCACTGGGCCGCCCCGCGGACGCGAACGCGATTGAGCGTGGGAGGTCTTTCGACGCCAAAGAGTTTCTGGCGACCCTGACCGAGGCGCCGGGTGTGTATCGCATGCTTGATGCGGCGGACATGGTGCTGTACGTCGGCAAGGCCAAGAATCTCAAAAAACGTGTCAGTACCTATTTCCAGAAAACCCAGCAAAGCCCGCGCATCGCGCTGATGTTGCAGCAGGTGGCGCGGGTCGATACGACGGCTACCCGTTCCGAGGCTGAAGCGCTGATTCTGGAAAACACGCTGATCAAGAAGCTGACGCCGAAGTACAACATCCTTTTTCGCGATGACAAGTCCTATCCCTACATCATGCTGTCCGGTGATACTTTCCCGCAGTTGGCTTTTCATCGCGGCAGCTTCGACAAGAAAGCGCAGTATTTCGGGCCGTTCCCCAACGGCTATGCAGTGCGCGAGAGTATTCAGATGTTGCAAAAAACATTTCTGTTGCGTACTTGCGAGAACGCAGTGTTCGCGCATCGTTCGCGACCTTGCCTGATGCACCAGATCAAGCGCTGCAAGGCGCCCTGCGTGGGGTTTATCTCGGCCGAAGATTACGCCGCCGATGTGCGCATGGCGGAATTGTTCCTGCGCGGGCGCCACGGCGAAGTGATCGAGAAGTTGACGGCACGGATGCAGGATGCCGCGGAGGACATGCACTTCGAGGAAGCCGCGGCGCTGCGTGATCAGGTGCGGGCCTTGCAGGCGGTGCTGCATCGGCAGTACGTAAGTTCAACGGGCGAAGAGGACGTGGATATTCTTGCCATCGTGGCGACTCTGGGCGAACTGTGCGTCAACCTGGCGATGGTGCGCGGTGGTCTGCATCTTGGCGACCGGGCGTTCTTTCCCAGGTCGGGCGCCGGCGATATCGGGACCACTGAAGCGCTGGTCGCATTCATCACCCAACACTACCTGGAGCACCCGCCGCCGGTGCGGCTCATTGTTGCGCTGGATGTGGCGGAAGAATGCACGGCAGTTTTTGCCGGCAAGAAGGTGCGGGTTGGGCTGCCACGCAACGAGATGGAGCGCGCCTGGCTGGGCATGGCGGAGCAGAATGCACAACTTGCCGTTGCCGCCCGCAGCCAATCGCGCATCCGTACCGGCAGTCGTCTCGATTCCTTGCGCGAGGCGCTAGAACTGGCCGAGCCGCCGGCGCGTATCGAATGTTTCGATATCAGCCACACCATGGGCGAGGGAACCGTGGCTTCGTGCGTGGTCTGCGTGGATGGCGCAATGAAGAAGGGCGACTATCGCCGCTTCAACATCGCCGGCATACAGCCGGGCGACGATTATGCGGCGATGCGCCAGGTGCTGGAACGACGCTACGGCAAAGTCGCGAGTGGCGAAGCGGTAGCGCCGGATTTGATTTTGATCGATGGTGGCAAAGGCCAGCATCGTATAGCGCGCGACGTATTGACCGAGCTTGGGCTTGATTATCTGTTGAGTATCGGCATCGCCAAGGGCGAGGAACGCAAACCCGGGCTGGAGACGCTGTTCGTTCATGGCCGCGACGAACCGCTACAATTGACGCCGGATCATCCGGGCTTCCATCTGATTCAGGAAGTGCGCGACGAGGCACACCGGTTTGCGATTGCCGGACATCGGGCGCGCCGTGCCAAGGTGCGCGGGCGCTCGACCTTGGAAGATGTCGCCGGTGTCGGTCCGGCGCGGCGGAGAAGTCTGCTGGCCCATTTCGGCGGACTGGATGGGGTGAAGGCGGCGACTGTGGATGACCTTTGTCGCGTTGAAGGCATCAGTCGCAAATTGGCGGAAGATATTTTTAAAGAATTGCACTGAACATCAGACCATGCCGCTCAATGTTCCGAACCTGCTGACCTGGGCCCGCATCCTGCTGATCCCGCTGTTTGTCGGCGTCTATTATCTTCCGCTCGACTCGTTGTCATCTGCGGACCGCAATCTCGCGGCGACGGTGATATTCGTGGCTGCCGCCATCACCGACTGGCTTGATGGCTGGCTGGCGCGAAAACTGAACCAGATCTCGGCTTTTGGCGCGTTCCTCGATCCAGTGGCCGACAAGCTGATGGTTGCTGCAGCACTGGTGGTGCTGGTGCAGTTGGAACGCGCCGATGCAGTTTTCGCCATCATCATCATTGGTCGCGAAATCACGATCTCGGCATTGCGCGAATGGATGGCGAAAATCGGTGCGGCGAAGAGCATTGCCGTTTCGTTCATCGGCAAACTCAAGACTGTGTCACAAATGATCGCGATCCCTCTTCTGCTCTATTACGACAATATCGGCACGCTCAATGTCAGTTTTGCGGGAACATGGCTGCTCGTATTCGCGGCGGTGCTGACTTTATGGTCAATGGTCTACTACCTGATGAAGGCGTGGCCCGAGATATCGCAGCGCAGTCGTTGACTTGGCAGGCTGCGCCGCTATAATTCCCATCCGTTTTGCGGGAGTAGCTCAGTTGGTAGAGCGCAACCTTGCCAAGGTTGAGGTCGAGAGTTCGAGACTCTTCTCCCGCTCCAGAATCTTCAGGTAATAAAGGGGGAAAGCACAGCTTTCCCCCTTTTGATTTCTTCACCCGGCAGCTCTCGGGCGCGATGGCAGAGTGGTTATGCAGCGGCCTGCAAAGCCGTGTACCTCGGTTCGATTCCGGGTCGCGCCTCCAAGTAAACTCAATGAGTTACGATAAATAACTAAAATTCATCTTATTTTCTGGGACTATTTGGGACAGTCGCCTTTTCGGAGGTGTCCCAAATGGCATTGATCGAAAAAAGAGGCCCAGCCCAATATCGCGTTCGCATACGGCGAGCCGATCTACCCAATCCCATCACGGGTACCTTCGCGTCAAAAGTCGAAACCGAGAAATGGGCGCGGCGTGTCGAGTCCGATCTCGACGCCGGCAAGCGGGTTCTGTTCCTCGCCGATACCGAAGCCAAGTCGCTGACGTTGCGTGATGCGCTGGAGCGCTACCGCGACGAAAAAACCATCCATAAATCCGGCGCGATGCAGGAGACAAACCGGATTGCCCGCTGGCTGAAACACCCTCTTGCTCCCAAAATGCTGCATCAGCTGGTGCCTGGTGATTTTGAAAAGTACCGCGACGAACGGCTGGCAGCAGGCAAAGCATTCGCCACCGTCAGACATGAACTGAATGTGATTAGCCAAGTGTATGAGACGGCCCGCTTCTCATGGCGCATGCGCGATCTCGACAATCCACTCAAACACGTCAAGCGCCCACCGGCATGGGCCAACCCGCGTAGTGTTCGACTGAATGGTACGGTCGAACTGGCGACATTTCTTGCCGCCATCATGCCGGAGTCAAAGCATTGCACAACCGAACAAATTGAATCGGCCAAGCGTTGCACGCTGGCCTTTGAATTTGCGATCGAGACCAGCTTGCGTCGCGGCGAAGTTGCGACAGTAACGCCCGCAGGGACCAACTTCAAGGAATGCTGGATTGAAGTCGGACGCCAAGGCATGTTGCATGGGAATCTGAAAGGCGGTACGCGGCGCGTAGCGCTTTCCACTCGGGCAGTCAAAATCCTGAAAACGCTCAGTCTGCCCGATGAATCGTCGCCCTGGTTTGGCGTAAGTGTGAGGACGCTGTCGGCAGCGATGCAACGTGCGCGAGAAAAACTGGGCCTAAAGGATTTTCGACTGCATGACTTGCGCCATGAGGCAACTTCGCGGCTTTTCGAGAAGGGTTTGTCGGCGATGGAAGTTGCGACGATGACGGGCCACAAAACCCTGACAACGCTGAAGCGGTATACACATCCAAACGTTACCGATATTGCGCGAAAGTTAGGATAGCGCATCTTTTTTGCGCGTCGCACAGATAATTTCTGCACTACCTCTTGATAGCCGTTTCCGCGAAAATATCTATGAGTGACGGGATCAATTATTATCCACGCTAAGCCAGACATAACCGGTTTTATTCTTGAAAGAATCGGCACAGGAATCCCCTCCGCGATTTGGGGAGAGCGTCTTGTAACTTGCTGCGCCCATGCCCCTCGCTAAAAAATTTTCCCACGAAATAAAATCATCCGGTAGCGCACGCAGATCCTTGCGTAGTGGCGTGCCGTTGCAATCCACTTCAAGCATGGAAAATCCGGCGTAGCGTTCGTTGGGGCCGCCTTGAGGAAATTTCAGGTAGACGTGTTGCCCATCAGGGCCATCACGCCCATACAAAGGAGATGTTTTCTCCATCAAATCGCGCCGCATCTGAAATAGCTGGTTGAGCGTGCTGCGAACGTGTTCTCCAGAACCGTCCGCTTCAGCCAGTTCGACAAAACCTTCCCCTTCAGCCTTGACGATGAGGTGCATATTGGTCCCGCATAAAAAGGTATAACGATCGGTGTTGACCAATTCTTGTGTGTCGGTCCAATAATAATTTTTCGAATCATCCGTGTCGTAATAGCCGCAAGACAGCAGTAGTTCGTATCGCGGCGGAGCTGCTGCCCAATTAATCGCCAACTTGACGGCAACGGTTTTTAGATTGCTTTTACTACCCACCGACGCATAGTATTTTTCGACAGTCCCACCGCTTTCGTACAAAGGAAAACTTCCGTGATCCATAAACAAGTCGCTACGTGATTGCATTTTTTTATTCAAGTCATCCAGCTTGACCTGCAGCCCTACCGTGCGAATCCTGACCTCTTGCGCATCCCGTTGCGAAATATTGGGGGACGCGGTGATGAACAGACGATAGGCGTGCAATGCTTGATGCACGAACTCGGTCTTTTCCAGAATCACGCCAAGGTCATAATAATAATTCGCGACCCAGGGGGCGGCCTCGATCGCTTTCATATATTCCTTCACTGCAGCAAAAGTATCGCCCTCCGATTTGGCGTTGGCGTATCGGTATTGCGCGCGGGCTTCGGCGTCCAGTGCCTCGGCAGGAACGGCCGGCTTGATGACAGCCGCTAACTGCATGATCGTTTTGCGCACCGCTTCATTTTCAGGATGCTGTTGCAATTCCTGAACTAACGCATTGAGCTTGGTGCTGCCAGTGAGAAATAGTGCGGCCATAGCAGGCGACTTGACCAACTGCTGCGCGGTTTTTCCTTCCTTATTGACGACGCTTTTATTGGCGCCATGGGTGATGAGCAAAGCTGCCACCTTCTCGCTACCCCAAAGCACTGCATGGTGCAACGGCGTATTGCCTTTATCATCCTGGATATTGATGTCGGCACCTTTTGCGATCAGCAATTCAGCAGTCGCTTGATGGTAATAGTCGGTGCGTGTCGCTTCATGCATCGCGGTTTCGCCAATTAGGCCTTTGGCATTGATATTTGCGCCGTGCAGGATAAGCAGCTCCGCCATCTTTGCGTTGCCGCTATAGGCAGCATCTTTGAGCGGTGAATTTCCATATTTGTCTTTGGCGTTAACATCTGCCCCTTTGGAGATCAGCAATTCCGCTATCGCCAATGCGTCGGGACTCCCGGACAGAGCTACGCTCGATAAAGGTGTATTGCCGTTATTGGTACGGACATTGACATCCGCACCTTTCGAAATCAACATTTCGGCAATTTCCTTTCTCACGTAAGTTGCTGCAGTTCGCAGCGATGTATCGCCATCCTTGTCCTTTCCATTGATGTCTGCGCCTTGCGCGAGCAATGCCTCGACTTTCGCTTTGTCATCGTCGCGGACCGCCTTTAACATTGTTTGATCAGAAGCTTCATCCGCCCAACATGATCCAATCAGCAGGCCTGTTAGAAAAATCATTCCCAACATCATTCGTTTCAACATAGCCGCCCCTGTTTTTATCAAATGTAATTTTCCTGCTTCAGTTCTTGGGAATTTTGTGTTGTTTGTTGCCAAGCCGATTGCTAACCTGAATTAGTTCAGGATCATTCATGGTATTTTTTATGGCCTGATCGAGAATATACTCGTTGAGTGTTTTGGCTTGGATTGCCGGAATATCAGGAAAAAGAAACTCGATATCCGAGTCCTTAGGCAAGTCCACTTGCTTTCCAGAATGAGCAGAAGACGGCTTGACTGGAGCTGGCTTCAGATCTGGAAAAAGAAGCGCCATGTCCGAATCCTGGGGCAACTCAACCGAAGAGCGAAGGGAAGGGTGTTGGGTTGTCTCGCCGGCACTGACCTGCTGACTGCGTTTCTCGGTGTAATCGGCCAGTTCAACCAAACGTTTGAGACCGGCATTGTTGGGGTCATGAATCAGCGCGTCTTGAAACCAGGCTCGGGCCAGTTTCCAATCATGCGTTGCCACTGCCTGAAATCCTTTGCGTACCCGATCGCCTACGCCGGGCGGCGCGCTCGCATATCCGGAAGCGATTGCATTGTCCACAGCTTTGGGCAAGCCGCTGCTTACGTGGCGTGCATCTACGACCATTGGATCCGAGCTGGGGGTGACGGTTTGCGCCCCCCGGAGCTCGGAAGTGATGCCAGTGCTAGTACCACGCAATCCTGAGTTGTCTACCCTTGCAGAGGTCGTACTATCTATCGAACCACGAAGGGTATTGGCAGCAGCATCGCGGTCATCAATAAACTTTGCCTGGTTCGCGATTTCCTCGATGCGACGTTTGCTGTCAGCTTCGACGCGTTGTTGTGCAAGTTCGGCATCCCGCTGGCGCTGTGCCGCCGCAGCCGCTTCCGCAGCGGCTTGCGCACGTTGAGCAGCCCCATTGTCATAGTTCGAATTTCCGGAATTCCCCGATCCAGGAGCACCACAAACGCAACCATGCGGCACGCCGCCTTGTTGTCGACATGACTGATCAAACACACTTTGCGGGGTAGAGGCTCCGCCTCCCCAATTACAGTCTGCACTAGCGGCTAAAGGCACTGTCATCAGGGTTAGAAGAAGCGGGAAACGAATCGTTAGACAAGCGGAACCCATCTTAAACATAAGCTTTCCCTTTCGTTGCGGATGAGGTCCATTTTCTGCGTAATTATTGAGCAAATTTTGTGATCGCTACTTATCGGTCATTCACTGGATAAACGGCGACCGGCTGTAACGCAGCCATTGTTATAATCACGCCAGTCATTGGGGAGTAGCTGTTGTCTAAATAAGCTGTACGTAAGCGCCAAAAATTGACCAGAGGTATTCATCTTGTGTTGATCAGGTCAATGAGAAGAATTCTAGTCTAGCCCGGTGATTGAGGCACGCCGTGCTGGTCAGTGCAGTTTGCAAATGACCTCGTCAATCTGGTCAGTTCTCGACGAACGCGTACAAGCATGCGTCGTTCGATTGGCAATACCGTACCCCGAAAAACCACATTCACTTCGACTTTGACCTGGCTGTCGTCGCGTTCGATCAGCAGCTTGGTATCGCCCAGTTCCTTGGCCGCGACTTTACGGGCATGCAGGTTCTGCTTTGCGAGACGTTTGGCGACATTGTCCAGCTCACGATTGATTGCAGCAAGCGCTTCATCGCGTGGTGTCTGCCATGGCGTATAGACCACATCGATATCGACTGACAGGCGCGGCATGTCACGGACTAAAAGATTGATGGCCGTGCCACCCTTCATCGCGAAGATGTCATTGGCGAACACGTCCGGCGCTGCAGCCAGCAGCAGGCGGACGGTATCGGCGTAAGCCTTATCCATGCGTTCTCAATGTCAGCAGCGTGCCATCCTTCATGCGGCTCATCCAGCGCTTGTCGCTGCCGACCGGCAACGTGTACCGCTGCTGCAGTTCCTGCACGTCTACCACCTTGGTCTCGCGCGCCCAGGTCAGGAACAGGCGCACGGTCTTGACGCTGGTGCAGCAGCCCAGCAGGCGGCCGAGCGTGTCCTTGCGCAGATTGCGCAGGCCATCGAACAGGTTGCGTGCCTCTTCCAATCCCTGATGAGTACCGACGTCGTACAGCATTTCCAGTACGGCGCGTTCCGGTACCGACGCCAGCAGACCGTCGGTCGTACCCGGAGGTGTGGTCAGGCTCTTTTTTGCCAATGCTTGGTCCGGCCAATCGAACAATTGCGCCCCGACATATCGCGCCGGGAAACGCGACGTCAACCATTCCGGCAGCACGAAACGGACATCACCCCACAAGACGAGTTGTTCGCGCACGCCGAGGTTATGCCGCACGCCGTGCAAGGCGAGCGCACTTTTGCCGGCCAGATGCAGGCCAGGTACACGAGTCTGCAAAAGCTTGATAGCGCCATGGACGGTCAGATCATCGGCAGGAAACGCATAGATTCCCTGTGCCAGTCGCACCAGCCAACCACTCTCGACGTAGTGGGCCGCCAGCTTCGCGGAAACGCCCACCCGAGCGAGCGCCGCAGTATCGAAAGGCATGCCGCGCGGCAGGCTGGTTTGGAGTTGCTTGATTAAAGAATGCCTTGGAGTTCCCATGATGCAGGAAAAATACGGCATTATTTAATCAATTGCAACCACTGATTGATTAGAAATCGGTGAAAAGTTCGTATTTTGTTGTATTCATGACGCAATATCTAATCGCGGAGCGATGGCCTCCACCTTTCTGGTGCAGTGCTGGTGTAGTGCTTGCGAAATACTTACACCAAGGCTCAAATTACCGTCGTTCCCGCTCCCCGAAAAAAACATTCGGGGACAAGCTCTGCGGGAATGACGATTACATCATTGGGCAGTTTCGTTAATTCGCAAGCACTACATTAGTCAACAATCTTCGAGATTTGTGTTGGATCAAATTTGTCGGCAGTCGCGATCTCGTCATCTACCGTGACTCCCGTGCGCTCAATGGAGC
>JANYCD010000023.1 GCA_025360425.1 Sterolibacteriaceae bacterium | reverse complement strand
CTTTGCTACAGGTTCTGTCAGTCACTCTGTTCGAGAAGATGCCCTTGCAGCAAGCCTTTCCGCGCAGCGACGACAAACCAGTAACCAACAACATCAACAACCAATCGAATCTCTTCGAGTTTTAACCGGACACTAGTGATGCCAAATAATTGTTCCGGTCACTATCATTCAGTTTTTAGAAGTCACAATGCTGGCAGCGCAAATTGCAGCGCTTGTTGACTTGGGCAAACACGAATTGTGATGGTGCCGCATGGTGCTGTCACCCTCTAATGATGCTCTGCAATAGATATTGCGAGAACAGCCCGCCAGTGTCAAGAAAAGCAGCCCGGCTATATATATTCCCCTCCTGGATCCATGAATCGTGGGCCACAATTTCCATGTTCGACGATCAATCTCATCGCTGCTTTCATCCTTCGCATTGTGGCCCCGCCGGCCGTATGCTACGGTTGATGCCTTACATCTACCCTTTTTTTGCGAGGCTCCAGGCCCATGATCGGCACTCTCCGCGCACACATTGAACACAAGCTGTCGGCTGCAGAACTAATACCCATGCCATTTCCCCATCTCATTATTGAGGAATTCTTCCCGCCCGAAGTTTATCGCTTGATCCTCGAGGCAAATCCGTTCCGCAATAACACCGGTGCAGAATGGTTCTCGGCTGCCAATGCGCCTACCAAAACGCCAACGCCATATTGGGCTCGCAGGCAAATCAATTTCCACCAGCATCAGCCGATCCAGGCATCGCCCGAGCATCGCGCATTCTGGGAAGCGATCAAGACCTGCTTTCTTGGCGATCACTGGTTCGTACGTCTGATATTCGCCAAGTATCGTGAATACTTTTTGATGCGCTTTGGAGAATTGGCGGAAGCACCGGAATTTCCCGATCTTCTGCGCAAGGAGTTATTCCTGCAGCGGCACGAACCGGGCTTCTACATAGGCCCGCACACCGATATTCCAACCCGAATATTCACTTGCATATTTTCGTTTGCTGACCGGACGGGATTCGAAGAATACGGCACACAACTCTGCGTGCACCGGAACCCGCTGGTTCGATGCTGGGGCAACAATCATTATCCGCCCGACGACTTCATCGTCAGAAAAGTCGCCCCCTACCAGCCGAACAACTTCTTTTTATTTTTCAAAACGCGGCAGTCCTTCCACGCCGTGAAAGCGATCGATGCCAGCGTGCCAAACCAGCGTTACGGAATGCAATTCCAGCTTTATGAACCACCGCGCGGCCTGTTCAACGATCTGTCGGAACCAGACCTGATGACGGCAAAGCTCTACAAGTAAAGCTTTGCATTTGCAATCATCTGACCAAATCCGGTTTCCAAAATCAACATGAAGACTTTTGCCGCAATTTGCGCGCACCCATACGGGCTTAATCCGGGGATGCTCTCGGTCGATCTGGCTTTGACGTGCCTGTTGCTGGAAGTCGGGGGAGACATGGAACTAACCTTGTTCGACCCCAAGCAACCCCTGCGCATTGAGGGCAAACAGTGCGCCCTGCGCTACCAGGGTCTCCAGACACCTGCGGAGCTGGAGCGATTTGATTGCCTTATCTACTGGGGTGATTTTTTCCACTGGTTGCGTTACGCGCATTGGGACTGGCTGCTGCATCACCCGCAATCGGAGCTTGGATATTCAGCGCAAGACCTGGTGGATCAGTGGTACCGCGTTTTTTTGCTGGAGCATCAGCTTGATCGCTTCCAAAACAAGATCATTGTTTTCGGTGGCACACTTTACGGCCTCACCGCAGAAGACTTCTCGGATGATCGTTACCGGGGTGCGCTCACCTCACTCTACAACGCAGCGCAGCTTGTTGCGCCCAGGGACTTCGTTTCCGCCAACTTCGTCAATCAGATAGCGCCGCGGCATGGGTACACACTCGGCTGTGACTGCGCTTTCTTTCTTGATCCCGACGCCATTCTGCCAATGGAGGATGCCTCACAATTCGTCGCAGGCAAGCTACAGGAAAAATTCATTGTCTGCTCCTTTGGAAGATCCGGTGAAAAAGAGCACCTGCTCCGCTTTACCCATGCGCTCGCCGATCGCCTCGGAATCAAGGTGGTATTGCTCGACTGGCTGGGCGAGCCGGAAGGTCTCGACGGATTGGCCATCAAACTTGCCGTATTGAGGAAAGCCGTATTGGTGGTGACCGATACCTACCACTTTTCGATATCGGGCTGGCGAGAAGACATTCCGGTGATTGGTGTCGGCCACGCGCGATCACGTGCCCGGGGAACCCTTGACGACAAGAAGAAGGAACTGTTTTTTCGGCAAATATTAGCTGCCGATTATTACCTCTATGTAGAGGACATCGTCGCGGCGATGAGTGACGATGCAGACCTGCAGGAGATGGTATCGAATACGCTCGGTGCCTTGGAAAACACGGCGGCATTGGGGTTGATCAAGCGCAATCTGCACGCGCATATCACCGCCGCAAAGAAGCTTCTGATTGAGGCGCTCTCAGGTGACACGCGATAAGCGTTCGGCGCAAGTGGCCGGTACAGCATTCTATTTTCCGCCGGTACCGGTATCCCATAACTCGCCATTCGGCTTGGGTTGCGCGAGCCCGAAATGTTTCCAGGTGGTCGGCGTGGCAATGCGGCCGCGCGGGGTGCGCATCAGATAACCCTGCTGAATCAGGAAGGGTTCAAGCACATCCTCGATGGTATCGCGCGCTTCGCCGATCGCCGCTGCCAGATTGTCCACGCCGACCGGGCCGCCGCCAAATTTTTCCAGTATCGCGCCCAGCAGTTTTCTGTCCATGATGTCCAGCCCGAGGTGGTCGACATCGAGCATGGTTAACGCAGCATCGGCCACTGTCCGCGTAATGGCGCCGTCGGCGCGGACCTCGGCGAAATCGCGCACGCGGCGCAGCAGGCGATTGGCGATGCGCGGGGTACCGCGTGAACGTTTGGCAATCTCCGTCGCGCCGTCGTCAACAATCTTGCAGTCAAGCAACTGCGACGAGCGCCTCACAATCTGCGTCAACTCATCCGCAGTGTAAAACTCGAGTCGCGCGACAATGCCGAAGCGGTCGCGCAACGGATTGGTCAACATGCCGGCGCGCGTGGTAGCGCCAATCAGCGTGAACGGCGGCAGGTCAAGCTTTACCGAACGTGCCGCCGGACCCTCGCCGATCATGATGTCGATCTGGAAATCTTCCAGCGCCGGATAGAGAATTTCCTCCACTACCGGCGACAGGCGATGGATCTCGTCGATGAACAGCACGTCGTTGGGTTCGAGATTGGTCAGGATCGCCGCCAGATCGCCGGCCCGCTCCAGTACCGGCCCCGACGTCTGGCGCAGATTGACCCCCATCTCATGGGCGACGATATGGGCCAACGTGGTCTTGCCCAGCCCCGGCGGACCGAATAGCAGTAGATGGTCGAGCGCCTCGCCGCGCTTCTTCGCCGCCTCGATGAAAATCTCGAACTGTGTACGAATCTTCTGCTGACCGATGTAGTCGGCGAGCTTTTTCGGTCGCAGGGCGCGCTCGATGACTTCTTCCTGCGGCGACTCCTTGGCGGCGGCGATGAGGCGATCAGTTTCGACGGTCATGGTTTGGCCAGTTTACTTCATGCCTTGGACAGGAGCTTCAAAGCTTGGCGTATTCCGTCCGACACGCTGGCCCCTTCGGGCAAGTGCTTCATCGCGGCCACCGCTTCGCGTTCGCTGTAACCCAGCGCGATCAGCGCATTGAGGATGTCGCTGCCGCTGTCGGCAACTGTCGGCATGGCGTTGCTGATCACCATGCTCTTGGGTAGCTTGTCGCGCAATTCCAGCAGCAGACGCTCAGCGGTTTTCTTGCCGATACCGGGAATCTTGATCAAGCGCCCGGCTTCCTGCATGGTTATCGCCTGCGCAAGTTCGTTGACCGACAAGCCGGACAGTACCGCCAGCGCCGTGCGGGCGCCGACACCGGTGATCTTGAGCAGTTGGCGAAAAGCCGCGCGTTCAGGCTCGGTGAGAAAACCGTAGAGAAACTGTCCGTCCTCGCGCACCACGAAATGGGTGAACAGCGAGACTTTCTCGCCGCTGGCCGGCAGGTTGTAAAAGGTGCTCATCGGCACGCCAACTTCGTAGCCAACGCCATGCACATCCATGGTGACGATAGGTGGATTCTTTTCCAGCAGTGTGCCTGTCAGACGACCGATCATGATGTGACTCCAATGGCAGATTCGCGGCCAGCGGCCGACGCGCAAAGCTCCCCTACGCGCCGCACCAGATTGCCGACCACCTGATCTTGCGGAAAGGCCGCGTACTTGTTGGCGAAGGCTTGGGCATTCTCTGTGAACGACGGGCTGTTGAGCAGATTCAGCAGCGTCTCGCGCAAATCGTCGGGCGGATTTTCGGGGTTCACCAGCAAGCCGGCGCCCATGTCGGAAACCCGCTTTCCTAGCAGAAACTGTTCTAGGTGGGTCGGCAACAGCAATAGCGGTTTGCCGGCGAACAGGAAAGCGGTGGTGGTGGCGAGGCTGGCATACGTGACCGCAACATCGACATCGCGCACAACTTGTTCGATGTCGACAGGCTGCGGCGCAAACACCAAATGCGGCGCCTGCCACTTGGCCTTGAAGGGTTCGCTGGCGCCGGGCAGATAGATCACGGTGGGCCGGCCCAGCCCGTGCAGCGCGGTCACCACGGCTTCGCAATTCGGCGTCTCGGGACGCAGGTAAGCGAAGATGCGTTTGCCCACCATATCCGGCCAGGGCGGCGCAATGCCGATCGCGGCATTGGACAGGCTGCCCCAGTAACGCGCCGGACCGCGCTGCTCATAGTGGTCAAGCTCCGGGTAAGTGATCATGGCCTCTTCGGCGACTTCAAATATCTGCCACAACGCGTCGAGCCTGGGCTGGCCAAAGTGCGCGAGCACCGTATTCACCGAAGCCAGCGCCGCATCTTCCAGCGCCAGCAATGTCTCGTTTGCCAACGGTTGCCACGAGCGCATCGCGGGCAGCGGCCGCACACGCGGTGGCACGGTGAATCCGTTCGAAAAAAGCATCACCGGAACACCCATGGTGCGCGCAGCCAGTACCGCTGTCGGTGCATGATCAGCCAGCACCAGTTCCGCGCCGCTCAGCCTGAGCAATTCGCGCCATGCCACCACCAGACCCAACAAGTCTTCGGCTTCGCTATAGCCAAAACGCAGCAGGATGTCGGCATAACTTAGCGGCGGGCCATTGCGCCGGGTCTCGGCGCTGACCGGCGCCTGCATCCAGGTGAAGCCTTCGCCATGCAGCAGGCGGGCGGCGGGGCCGGTTTGCGTAACGATCCATGAAACAGTATGACCCTGGTCTCGCAGGGCGCGTCCAAGCGGCAGAAAGGCGCCGATATGGCCGAAGTTGGCGCCAAATTCCCAGGCATAAAAAAGCTTGCTCACACCAGTCGCCCGTTGCGCATGCGAAAACCCTGCGTCGACAGCGCACCCAGGCCCTGACCGCCATGCGCATGGCAAATGGCGCAGGCCAACGCATCAGCCGCGTCGGGCGAAGGATCGCCGGGCAATGCCAACAGGCGTCGCACCATGTGCTGCACCTGTTCCTTGGCCGCCTTGCCCTTGCCCACCACCGCCTGCTTGATCTGCAAGGCCGTGTATTCAGCCACCGGCAAGTCAGCCGTCACCAGCGCGCTGATGGCGGCGCCACGCGCCTGACCAAGCAGCAATGTCGATTGCGGATTGACATTGACGAAGACGATTTCCACCGCTGACTGTTGCGGGCGATGGGCAGCAATGACTTCGGCCAATCCTTCAAGAATTGTTTTGAGTCGCTGCGGCAGGCTGCCGGTGTCTTTGGTCTTGACGCAACCGCTGCTGACATACACCAGCTTGCTGCCGATCTTGTCGATGACGCCAAAGCCGGTGATGCGAAGACCGGGGTCAATGCCCAGGATTCGGACGGAGGATGGTTTTTCCTCCTCACCCCTCACCCCTCACTCCTCACTCAAAACAGCGCTGGTGTAAACCTCTTGCACATCATCCAGACTTTCCAGCGCGTCGAGCAGTTTCTGCATCTTCGCCGCGTCTTCGCCGGTGAACTCGATTTCGTTGAGCGACTTCTGGATCACCTCGGCAAACTCCGACTTGAAGCCGGCCTTCCCGAGCGCCTCCTTCACCGCCATGCAGTCGTTGGGGCCGGTCAACACTTCGATGGAAGCGTCGTCATTGGTGACCACATCCTCGGCGCCGGCTTCGATGGCGGCATCCATCAGCTTCGCCTCATCGGTTCCCGGCGCAAACAATATCTGCCCGCAATGCTTGAACAGGAAGGCCACCGAGCCATCGGTGCCCAGATTGCCACCGTACTTGTTGAAGGCATGGCGCACATCGGCCACGGTGCGAATCTTGTTGTCGGTGAGGCAATCCACCATCACGGTGGCGCCGTTGATGCCGTAGCCCTCGTAGCGCACCTCTTCGTAGCTCACGCCGTCGAGTTGCCCAGTGCCGCGCTTGATCGCGTTGTCGATGTTGTCCTTGGGCAAACTCTGGCCCTTGGCCTTTTCAATGGCCAGCCGCAAGCGCGGGTTGGCGCCCTGATCACCGCCACCCATCTTGGCGGCAACGGTGATTTCCTTGATCAACTTGGTGAAAGCCTTGCCCCGCTTGGCGTCCTGCCTGCC
Organism: Sterolibacteriaceae bacterium; assembly: GCA_025360425.1. Taxonomy (GTDB): domain Bacteria; phylum Pseudomonadota; class Gammaproteobacteria; order Burkholderiales; family Rhodocyclaceae; genus JANYCD01. The sequence continues at coordinate 5,815 of JANYCD010000023.1, read as the reverse complement.
CTTGCGGTGCTGAATGTTGGCCCATTTTGAATGGCCGGCCATATAGAATCCCTGTCTGCGTTGCTGAACTTGCCTTGAATTTTACCTGAGCCAGCCCCTCCCCTTCATTCCCTTCAGTGAGCGTCAGATGACCCAACCTCTTCCTGTTGCCCGTCACGAATCTCTTGACCTGGCCCTGCTGCCGGCCCTTGCCAACCGCCATGGACTCATCGCCGGCGCCACCGGCACCGGCAAGACCGTCACGCTGCAACGCCTGGCCGAACAGTTCTCGCTGATAGGCGTTCCCGTCTTCATGGCCGACGTCAAAGGCGACCTGTCCGGCTTGGGGGCGATCGGCATGTCGTCCGAAAAACTCAAGGCGCGCCTGGCCCAACTCAAGATCGACGACTGGCAGCCGCTCGCCTGCCCCACGGTATTTTGGGACATCTTCGGCGTCCAGGGACATCCGGTGCGAGCCACCATTTCCGACATGGGGCCGCTGTTGATCGGTCGCCTGCTCAACCTCAACGACGTGCAGGGCGGCGTGCTCCAATTGGTGTTCAAGATCGCCGACGACCAGGGCCTGTTGCTGCTCGACCTCAAGGATCTACGCGCCATGGTGCAACACGTCGGCGAACATGCCGCCGAGTTCAAGACCGAATACGGCAATGTTTCCACCGCCTCGATTGGCGCCATCCAGCGCGGCCTGCTCGAGATCGAACAACAAGGCGGCGAACACTTCTTCGGCGAACCCATGCTCGACATCGCCGACCTGATGCAGACCGACAGCAAGGGCCATGGCGTGATCAACATCCTCGCCGGCGAAAAACTGATGAACTCGCCGCGTCTTTATGCCACCTTCCTGCTCTGGCTGCTGGCTGAATTGTTCGAACAGTTGCCCGAAGCCGGCGACCTCGACAAGCCCAAGCTGGTGTTCTTCTTCGACGAGGCGCACCTGCTGTTCAACGAAGCGCCACCCGCACTGCTGGAAAAAATCGAGCAGGTGGTGCGCCTGATCCGCTCCAAGGGCGTTGGCATTTATTTTGTCACACAGAATCCACTCGACGTGCCGGATACCGTACTCGGTCAACTCGGCAACCGCGTGCAGCATGCCCTGCGCGCCTTCACGCCGCGCGACCAGAAGGCGGTGAAAACCGCCGCACAAACCCTGCGTGCCAATCCAAAACTCAACGTCGAAACCGCCATCACCGAGCTCGGGGTGGGTGAAGCACTGGTGTCCTTCCTCGACGCCAAGGGCACGCCGACCATCGTCGAGCGTGCCTGGGTGCTGCCACCCTCATCGCGCATCGGCCCGCTCACGGCAGACGAACGTGCCGCAGCGATCAAGGCATCACTGCTCTATGGTCACTACGAAAAAACCGCAGACCGCGATTCAGCCTACGAAAAACTCAAGGGTGGAGCGGCATCAGCAAAAACCACCTCCACGAACGCGCCAACGGAAACTCCGGCCCCAAATGCAGCGCCTGCTTCCGACGGCGGCATTCTCGGCGAACTGGGCGGAATGCTCGGCGGCGTCTTCGGCAGCGGCAATTCGCGCCGACAATCGCCGGTGCAAGCTGCCGTCTCCAGCGCCGCGCGCGCCATCGGCTCGCAAGTCGGACGCGAAATCATCCGTGGTGTATTGGGCTCCATCCTCGGCGGCCGTCGCCGCTGAACCAGGGACGCATGAACGACAAGACCCACGTCGTCGGCGTCTGGCTGGCGTTGATCGCCGCGTTCAGCCTTTCCATGAAAGCGATCTGGGTCAAGCTCGCCTATCACTGGCCGATCGACGCGGTGACGCTGCTCGCACTGCGCATGGCCTTCTGCCTGCCCTTCTTCGTCGTGATCGGCCTGCGCGAGTCGCGCCGGCTGCAACCACTTTCGCCGCGGCAATGGTTTGTGGTGATGACGCTGGGCCTGCTCGGCTATTACGCTGCAAGCCTGCTTGATTTCATCGGTCTGCACTACATCTCGGTCAGTCTGGAACGACTGATCCTGTTCAGCTATCCCGCCATGACCCTGATCCTCGGCGCGGTGTTTTACCGCCAGCCCATCGGCAAGCGCAATTTCGGCGCGTTGCTGCTGTGCTATGCCGGCATCGCCGCGGCCTTCGCCCACGACCTGCATGTGGCGCAGGACATGCGCAATGTCTGGATAGGCGGCGGCCTCATCATGACATCCGCGCTCTGCTACGCGATCTATCTGGTGGGCAGCGGCCGCATCATTCCCATGGTCGGCGCAGCACGCTTCGCGGCATTGTCAATGCTCGCCTCAACCGGAGCAATCCTGTTGCATTTTGTGCTCACGCAGCCGCTGCGGGCGCTTGACCAACCTTGGCAGGTGTATGCGCTGACGCTCGGGTTGGCCCTGTTTTCCACGGTGTTGCCGGTGTTCGCCCTGTCCGCCGCGATTCCGCGCATCGGCAGCGGCAAGGCCGCGCTCATCGGCACCATCGGCCCGGTCATGACCATCTCCATGAGCACATGGCTGCTCGGTGAACCGGTGTCGTTGTGGCAGTGGATCGGCACCGCGCTGATTCTGGCGGGGGTGCTCCTGGCGGGAAAAAAATAGCTAGCCGCGCAGTCGATTGACGATTTCGGTCGTCAACCCCGCCTGGTTCATCGAATAGAAATGCAGGCCCGGCGCGCCCAGCGCCAGCAGGCGCCGGCACAACTCCGTCACCACATCGAGGCCATAGGCACGGGCGGAATCGACGTCGTCACCATACGCGGCGAACCTGTCACGCATCGCCGACGGAATCACTGCGCCGCAGGCATCGGAAAAACGCACCAGCTTGGCAAAGTTGGCGATGGGCATGATGCCCGGCACGATGGGCACCTGCACCCCCAGCCGACGCGCCGCATCGACAAATTTCTCGTAGCCATCGGCATCGTAGAAATACTGGGTGATAGACGAATTGGCGCCGGCATCGACCTTGCGCTTGAAGTTGAGCAGATCGTCGCGTGCGCTCTTCGCTTGCGGATGCACCTCGGGATAGGCCGCCACTTCGATGTGGAAGCGATCACCGGTCTCGGCGCGGATGAATTCCACCAGTTCGTTGGCGTAATGAAACTCGCCCGCATCGACCACGCCCGAAGGCAAGTCGCCGCGCAACGCGACGATGCGGCGGATACCCTCGGTTTCATAGCGCGCCAGCAGTGCACGAATACTTTCTCGCGTCGAACCGATGCAGGAAAAATGTGGTGCGGCCCCCAGGCCATCGTGCTTGATTCCAAGCACTACATCCAGCGTGCGCTCGCGCGTCGAGCCTCCGGCGCCATAGGTCACGGAAAAAAACTCTGGCCCCAGCGCCGCCAGCTTCGCCCGCACCACGCGCAGCTTGTCCGCGCCTTCCGACGTTTGCGGCGGGAAGAACTCGATGCTGAATGACAGTGAGGAGTGAGGAGTGAGGAGTGAGGAGGTCATGGGGCTTCCGAACGCTTCAGGGAGTTAGGCAGGGTAGGAGCGGCGCCATCGCCGCGATAATCATCGGCCCGCTGGCGGGCCTCCTACACCGCCTCACTGCATATCAATACCTGTACTGATCTGCCTTGTACGGCCCCGCCTTGTCCACGCCGATATACGTTGCCTGTTGGTCGGTGAGCACGGTGAGTTGTGCATTCAGTTTCTTCAACTGCAGGCGCGCCACTTTTTCGTCAAGATGCTTGGGCAGCGTGTAGACGCCCACCGGATAGTCGGCGTTACGGCTGAACAATTCGATCTGGGCGATGGTCTGGTTGGCGAACGACGACGACATCACGTAGCTCGGATGGCCTGTGCCGCAACCAAGATTTACCAGCCGGCCCTTGGCCAGCAGGATGATGCGGCGGCCAGACGGGAAGATGATGTGGTCAACCTGCGGCTTGATTTCTTCCCACTCGTACTGCTCGATCGCCGCGACCTCGATCTCGTTGTCGAAGTGGCCGATATTGCAAACGATGGCTTGGTCCTTCATCTTCGCCATGTGGTCATGCGTGATGACGTGGTAGTTGCCAGTGCAGGTGACAAAGATGTCGGCCTTGTCGGCGGCGTAATCCATGGTCACCACGCGATAGCCTTCCATTGCTGCCTGCAACGCGCAGATCGGATCGATCTCGGTGACCCACACCTGCGCCGACAGCGCACGCATGGCCTGGGCCGAGCCCTTGCCGACATCACCATAACCGGCGATCAGCGCCACCTTGCCGGCGATCATCACGTCGGTAGCGCGCTTGATGCCGTCCACCAGCGATTCGCGGCAACCGTAGAGGTTGTCGAACTTCGATTTGGTCACCGAATCATTGACGTTGATGGCGGGGAACTTGAGGTCGCCGCGTTCGTGCATCTGGTACAGGCGATGCACGCCGGTCGTCGTTTCTTCGGTCACGCCCTTGATGTGCGCGAGGCGGCTTGAATACCACTTCGGGTCGGCCCTGATCTTCGCCTTGATCGCAGCGAACAGGATGCGCTCTTCCTCGCTGGCGGGATTCGACAGCACCGCCTGATCGACTTCGGCGCTGGCACCCAGATGCAGCAGCAGGGTGGCGTCGCCGCCGTCGTCGAGGATCATGTTGCTATAAATTTTTTCACCATTGCCGCCATCTTTCCACTCGAAAATGCGGTGGGTGTAATCCCAGTACTCTTCCAGCGACTCGCCCTTGACGGCGAACACCGGCGTGCCGCCAACGGCAATCGCGGCGGCGGCATGGTCCTGGGTCGAAAAGATGTTGCACGAGGCCCAGCGCACTTCAGCGCCGAGTGCATTCAAGGTCTCGATCAACACCGCGGTCTGGATCGTCATGTGCAGCGAACCGGTGATACGCGCACCCTTGAGCGGTTGACTCTTGGCGAACTCTTCGCGAATCGCCATCAGGCCCGGCATTTCGGTTTCCGCGATGCGGATTTCCTTGCGACCCCAATCAGCCAGGGACAGGTCGGCGACGATGAAGTCGGGCTTGGTTACAACGTCGGAAACAGCGTTCATGTTTGCTCCTTGAACATGCGGCCGAACAAGGGAAACAGAGGGAGGGTGTTTTGCTCACCGTTCCCCCGTGTCCGGCACGGGTTGGTCAGGTGAGCGCAGTTCTGAAAACCGAGCCTGGGGGCGAACTTTGCGGTCCGCCTTGCAGCGCTCCTCGGTGTGAGGCGGATTATACGGAGCCTTCACGTCGGGCGAAAGGGGTGTTACGATGTACAAATTTTTTGTACATTTATACATTGGAAACCAACATGGCAATCAGCATCAGCGAACTGCGCCAGCATTTGCCCGAATACCTGAGGCAGGCAGCGAGCGGCACGGAGATACCCGTCTCGGTCCACGGGCGGGTAGTGGCGCGTCTGGTGCCGGAGCCCCGCCACGACCAGGCCGAGCAGGCCATGGAGCGTCTCGTCGCACTGCGCGGCAAGGCGAAACTGCTAAGTAGCAGCAAGGTGACGGACGAAAAGTGGAATGCCGAACAAGGTCTTTTGTGACACCCAGGCACTGATCTTCTGGGCCTTGGCGCCGGAACGACTGCCCAAGCCGGCGTCCCAGCTCATGGCGCGAACGCGGGACGAGGGGCAACTCGCCTGCGCCGATATCGCCCTCTGGGAAATCGCCATGCTGTGTGCCAAGAAGCGACTCATCCTGCCGGTGGAAGGCGAAACATTTCTGCATGATCTGGAGGCCGCCTTGAAACTGACGGTGGTTCCGAGCAATCGCGAAATCGCCTTTCTCGCCCAGTCAGCGGCCTTCTCGCACGGCGACCCGGCGGATCGGCTGATCGCCGCCACTGCCATGCATTACCGGGCTACCTTGATCACCGCCGACGCAAAACTCAAGAAAGGGGCGGGGTTGAAAGTGGTGTGGGACAAC
>JANYCD010000034.1 GCA_025360425.1 Sterolibacteriaceae bacterium | reverse complement strand
GGGGATCCACTTTTGCCTGGGTGCGCCGCTTGCCAATCTTGAGGCGGAGATCGCCCTGTCCAGGCTTGTCACCCGGCTTGATGATTTGGCGCTGGCGACCGAAGAGCTTGATTGGCGTGATGGTCTCAATATGCGGGGCGTGACCGCGTTGCCCCTGCTTTTTACGCCTAAACATTTAGCTGCCTAGCCCTTAGGGCACAAACTTCATTTATTGTCGGAAGGGACCAAATGATTACCGTGCAGGGTCGAACGATTCCCTGGGGAACGATGGACGAGTTGGTCGTCGCGAAGGCTCGGCAGCATGGCGATGCCGTGTTCGCTACAATCTCCGGCCAGCCGCTGACCTATCATCAACTGGAATTCAAGTCGAGGGTAATCGCGCAGAATCTCGTTGCGCTGGGTGTGGCCAAGGGGGATCGCGTCGCCACGCTCATGTTCAACAATGTTGAGCAGATCTTGATGTGCTTCGCTTGCGCCCGCGCCGGTGCCGTTTGGGTGCCGCTCAACGCGGCCCTGCGGGGTGATGATCTCACCTACACAATTCGCGACTCCGGCAGCGTCGTGCTGGTGACCGAAACCGAATGCCAGCCCCAATTTGATCAAATCGACTTTCCTGAAAAAGAGGTGATCAAGGTATTCATCGTCGGCGACGACCCTGCGCCGCATCAGGGTTTCTCTTTCTTGCTCAATGAAGGATGTACCGCAGCGCTGCCTACCTGCGTGCCGTCTGACACCGGTGCTATTTTGTACACCGGTGGCACGACTGGTTTGCCCAAGGGAGTCTTGTTGTCGCAATTCTCGTTCATTCTCGGTGGGCTTCGCTATCGCGATGTGTTCATGGGGCAGCCGGGCGAAACACATTTCTCGGTGCTGCCGCTTTTCCACGCCGGCGCCCTGCATTGGGCCCTGATGGGGCCCTATGTTGCGGACATGTCAACGGTGGTTGATCGTAGCTTTAGCGCGAAAAAATATTTCGCGCGCGTGCGCGAATGTGGCGCCAATATTATTGATCCTTTTGGAGCGGTGGTCACGCTGATTTGTCAGCAGCCGGCGAGTGAACTGGACACGCAGCATTCAGTACGGGTTTCCATTGGTGTCGTCCACAACCTGCCCGACGGGATCCCGGAGCTGTTTCAGGCGCGCTTCAAGATTCCGATGGTCTCGGTTTACGGGTTGACCGAAGCCGGGGGAAACATCACCAGTAACCGACTGGGTGATCATGTCCCCAACTCCAACGGCAAGGCGCATGGTTGGGCCGAGATGCGGATTGGCGATGATGATGACTTGCCGCTGCCTGCCGGTGCGGTGGGTGAGATACTGTTGCGACCCACCTATCCGCACATGTTCATGCAAGGTTATCATAACGCACCCGAACAGACCCTTCAGACAATGCGCAACTTTTGGCTCCATACAGGAGACTTGGGCTATCTTGATGAGGGTGGCAACCTATTCTTTTCAGGTCGAAAAGCGCATATGTTGCGGCGTCGCGGAGAAAATATCTCCGCCTACGAAATCGAAGCCGTCATGGGCAAGCATCCGGCGATCGCGGAAGTGGTAATCGTCGGCGTCAGATCCGAGATTGGTGAAGACGACGTCAAGGCCTTCATTATTCCCGCCCCCGGTGCCGAGATTGACTGTGCCGAACTCGTCAAATGGACAGCCGAGCGTATTGCCGCCTTTAAAGTCCCGCGCTTCTTCGAGATTGTCGAAGATTTTCCGCGCTCTGCGACCAAGCGGGAAGTGGAGCGTTCGAAACTCAAGGCCTTGTCCAATGATCGCGCCTGGGACCGCGAGAAGGTGATGGGACGGATGAGTGGCCAGGCGCGGACATGAGGCAGATGGAAAGGGGAGGCGGCGCGTGACCGAAAATTCGTGACCGACAATTCAAGACTGGCCTGCACCGTCGGCGTCGGCGAAACCGAATATACCCGCTGGGGTGGCATCCAGGATCGCAGGCAGTTCCAGGTCGCCGGCGAGGCCAACCTGTCGGCGCTGAAGGATTGATCCGCGGGCTGTCGAAGTTCGCAAGTTGGTTCGTAATGACGCACCACCAAGGGGAATCAAGCTTGCGTGATGGAGGAAAAACTCAAGCGCGTATCTTGATCATTGGCGGATCGATGGCGGGTCTGTTCGCCGCCATCCTGCTCAGAAAGGCAGGCTTTCAGGTCGAACTGTTTGAGCGATCCGCCGCCAGTCTCGAAAGCCGTGGTGCCGGCATCGTCACCCATCCCGAACTTTTCTCAATCCTGGCGCAGGCGGGTATTCCCGTGGATCCGCATGCGCTCGGTGTCGCGGTTCCCGGTCGGCGCATTTTCGACTGCACGGGGCGGATTACCCATGAGATCGACCTTCCACAGGTATTGACCAGCTGGGGGCAGCTCTACGCGCTGCTGAGGGCGACGCTTCCCCCCACCATTCTTCATGGAGCGGCAACGCTGACCCATGTCGAAGAAGCACCGGATCAAGTTACCGCAGTATTTGCGGACGGCCAAAAAATATCAGGCGACCTCCTGATTGGTGCCGATGGACTGTTTTCGACCGTACGCCGCCAACTCTTGCCGCAGGTCCAGCCTGCCTATGCGGGTTATGTGGCATGGCGGGGGCTGGTTGAAGAAATCGCGCTGTCGGAGTCGACCCGCGAGGCGTTGTGCAACCGGTTTGCTTTCTGTCTGCCGGCGGGTGAGCAAATGGTGGGCTATCCGGTTTCAGGGCCCGATGACGATGTCAGGCCCGGCCATCGTCGCTATAACTTTGTCTGGTACCGACCGGCAGGAGCAGAGGAACTTGGCAGGCTGCTGACGGACACCCATAACGAGCGTCACGAATTGTCAATTCCGCCGAACCGAATTCGTCCCGAGGTCATGGCCGCCAAGCGTAAGGACGCGGATCGACTTTTGGCCCCGCCATTTGCGGAAGTCGTCCGCAAAACCCGCGAACCTTTTCTGCAAGCGATTCTCGATCTTGAGGTTCCCACGATGGCCCCAGGCGCGCGCGTGGCGATCCTTGGCGATGCGGCATTTGTGGCGCGTCCGCATGTGGGTGCCGGTGTCACCAAGGCCGCTGCTGATGCTGATGCTCTCGCCCATGCATTGACAACTTGTCAAGGCGACATGGCGAATGCGCTGGCACTTTTTGACCGATTGCGTCGTCCCCATGCCGCAGCAATCGTGACGCGTGCACGGGAGCTGGGTGCCTATATGCAGGCGCAAGCACTCAGTGACGATGAGCGAAAGCTGGCGGAGAAGCATCGCAAGCCGGAAGCCGTGATTGCCGAGACCGCCATGCCAATGCGCATAGCCGACTCGATGGGTTTCACTTATACTGACTTGGCGCGAAATAATAAATAATGGTACCCGCAGATTCGAGAGGATTTCACATGAACTGGACGATGATTGGAGGAGCAAAGTCATGCTGATCAAGCGCAGCGCAAGAACAGCGACTCTGTTTTTTAATCGTGGACGGGTTTTGAGCAGCAAAACTGTAATAGCCAAATCGGCTATCGTGTTGTTTGTAGTCAGTGGATTCCGCCAGTGGAAACCGTAACCGGCGGTTGTGAAATTTAAAATACGAGGGAGGCCAAAATGTCTGAATCCAGCGTAAAAGATGGAGCCAAGGGAAGTGGAAGTGCGGCTGCCAAAATGCGGACTGATGCAGAGAGAATTGCCGAGCAGCGCAAGTGCATTGACCTTCATATTTCGATCGAGAACTCGCATCAGCTTGACCGCCTCATCCCGGAAACGTTTGCCAAGGAGGGTATCTACTATCACGTGGCGCCGGGCCTGGTCGAATACCAGGGTCCCGAAGGAGTGCTTGATTTTTATGACAACCTGGTCAAAGTGTTGCCAGACCTTCACACCACGTTTATCCACGAATATGACTTGCCAAGCTACTCCTTCCGGGAGGGTCAATTCACCGGAACCCACTCGGCGGAATTTGCAGGTATCCCGGCGTCAGGCAGGAAGGTCGGCTGTCCATTCATGGCGATTTACATCTTTAAGCCTGAAGACCCGACGAAGATGATCGCGGAGCGCGTTTATTGGGACAATACCGATCTGATGAGGCAGATGCGCGGCGAAGTCGCCATGAGCGAAGTGTTGCCTTGGCACAAGACAATGTAAGCGGACAATCACGGCGCGCCTGGGAACCTGAAAAATTTCCAGGCGCGCGCGTGGCAATCATTGGCGATGCAGCGTTTGTGGCGCGTCCGCATGTGGTTGCCGGTGTCACCAAGGCCGCCGCTGATGCTGGTGCTCTCGCGCAAGCATTGGCAATTTGTCAAGGCAACGCGGCGAATGCGCTGGCACTTTTTGACCAAACATGACGGGCCAAGCTGCTCGCAGAAACAGCAGCAACATAACGCAAGCGCTTCCCCTGCGCATGCTATAGCCTTGGTCTCACTTGCTCGCGCTGATCATCCAGGTTTCTCGCAGAACATTGACGAGCCTTCGTTTTTAAGTGCAGTAGCGTCGCGTTGAACCTGCCCTAAATAATTCCATTCGGTCAATGGTGATACACAAAACTGACAAAACCGTACGCATCGGCGGCGCCTCGGGTTTCTGGGGCGACAGTTCTGTTGGTGCGCCGCAATTGGTCATGAGTGGTCAGATCGACTACCTCGTGTTCGATTACCTGGCGGAGTTGACCATGGCGCTGCTGGCTTCTGCCAAGCGCAAAAAGGCCGACCTGGGTTATGCCACGGATTTCGTCGATGTGGCCATGCGGGGTGTCCTGCCGGAACTGAAGAAACGCGGCATCAAAGTGGTGACCAATGCCGGCGGCATCAATCCGCGCGGATGTGCCGATGCACTTGCCAAACTCGCCGCGGAGTTGGGTGTGGAACTCACCATCGCCATCGTCGAAGGTGACGATGTCAGCAGCCGGATTCCATCACTGAGAGCGGCCGGTCAGACCGACATGTTCTCCGCTGTTCCCTTGCCCGAGAAAGTGCTCAGCGCCAATGCCTATCTCGGTGCGCTGCCGATTGCCAACGCGCTGGGCCGCGGTGCGGATGTCGTGATTACCGGCCGCTGCGTTGACAGTGCGGTTACCCTCGGTCCGCTGATGCATGAATTCGGCTGGTTGGTGAACGACTACGACAAGCTCGCCGCCGGCAGTCTGGCCGGGCACATCATCGAATGCGGCTGTCAGGCAACCGGCGGCTTGTTCACCGATTGGGAACTGGTGCCCGACTGGGACAACATCGGTTACCCGATTGTCGAGTGCAGTGCCGATGGAAGTTTTGTGGTCAGCAAGCCTGCCGGCACCGGCGGTCTTGTGGTTGCTGCCGGCGTGACCGAACAACTGGTGTACGAAATCGGCGATCCGTCCGCTTATTTTCTTCCGGACGTGGTGTGCGATTTCCGCGATGTGCGCATCGAGCAGGTCGGCGACAACCGCGTTTCTGTCAAGGGCGCGCGGGGCCTGCCGCCAACGGCTTCCTACAAGGTGTCGACGACCTACATGGATGGCTATCGGGCCGCCGGCACCATGATCATCATCGGTCGTGACGCCGTGGCCAAAGCCCGGCGCACCGGTGAAGCCATTCTCAAACGTACCCGCAGCCTATTCAAGGCACTGGGCATTCCGGATTACACCGCCACCCATATCGAAGCCATCGGCGGCGAAAGCATTTACGGCCCCAATTCGCGCGCCCTGCATGCACGTGAAGTCACCATGCGGGTGACGGTCAATCACACCATGAAAGAAGCGCTCGACGTCTTTGCCAGGGAAATCGCACCATCCGGTACTTCGTGGGCGCCGGGTACCACGGCGCCGGGTTTTGTCCGTCCCTCGCCATCGCCACTGATCAAACAGATTGCATTCACCTTGCCCAAGGACCAGGTGTCGATTCAGGTGACGGTACAAGACAAGACCGAGACGGTAGCGGTGCCGCTGGATGGAGGCTACAAGCCCGAGCCCTGCACAGATTCGCCACTACCTCCCACGCCTGCAACAAGAGGTGAATGCGTCAAGGTTCCATTGATAAAACTGGCCTATGCGCGCAGTGGCGACAAGGGCGATATCTCGAACATTGGCGTTATTGCCCGCCGGCCGGAGTACCTGCCCGTCATTCTTGAGCAAGTCACGCCAGCGGCGGTCAAGGCCTATTTCTCTCACATGGTAAAGGGCGAAGTTGTTTGCTACCTGTTGCCGGGCGTATCGGCCTGCAACTTTGTTTTGTTCAACGCGCTGGATGGCGGCGGAACCGCATCCATGCGTCTTGACCCCTTGGGTAAAGGCATGGGGCAAATGCTGCTCGACATGGAAGTCGCGGTACCGAAGTCGCTGCTGCCAACGCTCTAGCCAATTTCCGCAAGACCCACTCGGCAGGCCTTGTAAGCTGTTTCACATAACAAGCCAAGCGTCAGGGGAACCAATGAATTTTCAGTCGGTGCCGCAGATCATCCGCAAGTGGGGCCCGCAGAAGCCGGATGCGCTTGCCGTATCCGCCCCGGTGCGGGATTGGACCTATGGCGATCTCGAACGCGAGTCGAACCGCGTGGCGCAGGGCCTGCGCGCGCAGGGCATCGTTCCCGGTGACCGGGTGGCGGCGCTGACCCGCAATGCGGCGGAGTGCCTGGCCCTGTGCCTGGGCGCCAACAAGATCGGTGCGGTCATGGCGCCCCTTAATTGGCGGCTGGCGCCGGCCGAGCTGGACTACGTGGTCAACCACAGCGAAGCGCGCTTCATCATGGTGGACAAGGCCTTCATGGCCAATGTCGGGCAACTCAAGCTGGCAAAGGTCCCGCGGATTGTGGTGACCGAAGGGAACAGCGCGAACAGCGCGAACGGCGCCGAAGTTGCGCAAGGCTTCCTCGCCTGGGCTGCGGCGTTCGATGCCATTGACCCGGGCTATCTGCCGACGCCGGACGAAACCGCGCTACAACTCTATTCCTCCGGCACCACCGGCAAACCCAAAGGCGTCGAGTTGAGCCACGCCAACCTGATGTTCCAATGCAATGTCATTGCCGATTACTTCGGTTATCGACGCGGCAAGCCGGTCGTTCTGCTCGATGCGCTGCCCAACTTTCATGTGTCGGGAATCGTGAACCTGATTGCCATCCTGCATGAAGCCGCAGTGACCGTGGCTCGCCCGGAGTTCGTGCCGCAGGATATCGTCGAGACCATCAATCGTCATGGCGTCACCAACACATTCCTCGTCCCAGTGATGATGCGCATGCTGGCCCAGGCGGTGACAGAAAAGCATATCAAGCTGCCGAGCCTGCGCGCCGTGGGTTATGGCGGTTCGCCGGTGAGCGAAACCGTGCTCAACGAAGTCAGGAGCGCGCTCGGTTGCGGTCTGATCCAGGTCTTCGGCATGACCGAGCTGGGCGGCATGGCCACCTGCCTCGACCCGCAAGACCATGACAATGCCGAGTTGCTGCGCTCGGCCGGCAAGCCACTCGGCGACGTCAAGCTGCGCATCGTCAATCTTGCCGACGGCAGCGTGTGCGCCGAGGGCGAAGTGGGCGAACTCTGGGTACAATCCGGCTCGGTGATGAAGGGCTACTTCCGCAATCCGCAAGCCTCGCGCGAAGCCCTGCCCGAGCCGGCCGGCGAAGGCCGCTGGCTGCGCAGCGGCGACATCGGCTGCATCAAGGATGGTTACCTCTACATCCGCGACCGGCTCAAGGAGATGATCATTTCCGGCGGCGAGAACATCTACCCGGCCGAAGTGGAAAACGTTATCGCCTCGCATCCCGCCGTCGCCGATGTCGCCGTGATCGGCGTGCCTGATCCGAAGTGGGGCGAGGCGGTCAAGGCTTGTGTAGTACTGAAGTCGGGCGCCACTGCCGGTGCCGACGAAATCATTGCCTTCACCCGCAAGCAGCTTGCCCACTACAAGTGCCCGAAGTCGGTGGATTTCGTCGCTACGCTGCCGCGCAATCCCTCGGGAAAATTGCTCAAGCGCATATTGCGCGAGCCTTACTGGCAGGATCATGGCAGCACGATTGGTTAGCGTTACCGCTTTACGCTGGAGGCCGGCTGAGCACTTACAACAAAGATGAGGCGGAGAGCATGAAAGCACTGTGCGCAGAATTACGCGACGAATATGTCGAACTGGCGAATCTGGTCGAAGGCATGTCGGCGGCCGAGTGGCGGCTGATATCGAAGTTCTACGGCTGGACGCCGTTCGATGAGATTTCCCATCTGCTGTTTTTCGACGAACGCGGCCTGCTCGCTGCCACCGACGCCGATGCTTTCGTCGCCGATACGTCGCAAATCACCAAACAACTGATCAAGGGGCGCGAGATCAGCGCCATCGCGCGCGATTGCTACGGCACGCTGGCCGGTGCAGCACTGGCGACACAATGGCGCACTTGCTTCGAAAAATTGGTCGCAGTGTTGGCGACGCTCGATCCCAAGGCGCGCCTGCCCTGGTATGGCCCGCAGATGAGCGCGCGTTCCTTCGCCACGGCGCGGATGATGGAAGTCTGGGCCCATGGCCAGGACATCTACGACGTGCTGGGCAAGCGCCGTACACCCACGACGCGGCTCAAGCACATCGCCCATATCGGCTTCACCACCTTCGGCTGGACCTTCGTCAATCGCAAACTGCCGGTACCGGCCGTTGTGCCGCACCTGGCATTGAAGGGACCGGATGGCAGCACGTGGAACTGGGGCGAGCCGTCGTCTACCCATTTCGTCAGCGGCGACGCCGAGGACTTCTGCCTCGTGGTAACCCAGCGTCGTAATGTTGCCGATACAACGTTGCGCTTTGGTGGTGCCGCCGCGCAATGGTTGCCGATCGCGCAGTGTTTCGCCGGACCACCCGCCGACCCGCCAGAAAAGGGTGTGCGTGTTGTCGGCTAACATCACCGTCGCCGAACAGAGGATGGCTCAAGCCGGAATGCCGGGTGTGCCGCTGTCACCTGACTTGATGGCCAGGATCGAACCGAAACTGGCGGCGCGCCGTGCGCGGCTTGGCAAGGACTGCATTTCCGAACTGTCGTTTTCCAACTTTTATTTATTTCGCGCGGCGCATCGCTACCGTTACTTCCCCGGCGACTGGCCACATATCGCTGGGCAAACGTATGACGGTGCGCGCCACGTCACGCCGTTGTTCGATCCGGCCACCGCACCGGCGGAGGTACTCGCCGAACTGCTGGCGGGATGCGATTGCCTCTATCCGCTGGCCGCCGCGGAAGTGGCGCTGCTCGATCCGCAACGCTTCGTCTGGAGCAGCGCGCGCGACGATGCCGACTACCTTTACGCATCGCACAGCTTTCGCGAGTACGCCGGCATCGCGTTGCGCAAGAAGCGTCAGGGCGTTGCCCAATTGCAGACAAAACATTCGCTGACGAACGAGTCTCTTTCCACAGCGACGCACGACGAGGCGCTGAAAATTCTGCAAGGCTGGATGCGCGACAAGGGCAAGCAGCCGGGCGAGGCCGACGAATCGGCCTGCACGCAAGCACTGGCCAATGCCGACCGCTTCGGCCTGGAAGGTTGGCTGTTTCGCGCCGACGGCGAACCCGCCGGCTTTGTCCTGGCGCAACGCCTCGCGCCGGATACCATGGCGATGCGCTTTGCCAAGGGACTGGATGCTTACTCCGGCATCTACCCCCACATGTTCCAGGCCTGCTGCCGGTATTGGGGTGATGCGGTGGCGTGGCTCAATTTCGAGCAGGACCTTGGCAACGTGAATTTCCGCCGCACCAAACTCTCGTTCCAGCCAGAACGCCTGCTGGAGAAATTCCGCGTCCATCTCCGCACTCCGGCTGGTCAAGCGCCATGAACCAGCCAATTTACGCAAGACCGAATGACTACTTGCGCTTATTTTGCAAACTTTCCCGGCACGGCTTTACCGTGTCCGCGACCTAACGCCAGATCGAATATTTGCCATGCCCGTCATCGAATCCGACATTTCTCCCGGCAGTGAGGCCTTCCGCGCCAATCGCGAAGGCATGCTCGCCATCCTCGACCGCATCCGCGCCATCGAGGAGCGCACGCGCAAGGCCTCGGCCACCTCGAAGGAGCGCTTCGAAAAGCGCGGTCAGTTGTTGCCGCGTGAACGCATCTCCCTCCTGCTCGACCATGGCGCGCCCTTTCTCGAACTGTCCACTCTGGCAGGCTATTGCCTCGACAAGCCCGATCCCGAAACCAGCATTCCGGGCGGCGGTGTCGTCGCGGGCATCGGCTATGTCTCCGGCGTGCGCTGCATGGTCATTGCTTCGGATTCGGGTATCGACGCCGGCGCACTGCAGCCCAAAGGACTCGACAAGCAGTTGCGGATACAGGAACTGGCGCTGGAAAACAAGCTGCCCTACATCCAGTTGGTGGAGAGCGCCGGCGCCAACCTGATGACGTATCGCGTCGAGGAATTCATCCGCGGCGGCAATCTGTTTCGCAATCTTGCGCGCCTCTCTGCCGCCGGGCTGCCGGTAGTCACCATCACCCACGGCTCGTCCACTGCCGGCGGTGCCTACCAGACCGGCTTGTCGGACTACATCATCATGGTGCGCGGCCGTTCGCGCGCCTTCCTCGCCGGACCGCCGCTGCTCAAGGCCGCCACGGGCGAGATCGCCACCGAGGAGGAACTTGGCGGCGCCGAGATGCACACCACGGTCTCCGGCCTCGGCGATTATCTGGCGGAAGACGACCGCGATGCGTTGCGCATCGCCCGCGATCTGGTCAGCAAGCTGGAATGGAATCGCGGTGCACCGGCCGAAGCGGCGCGCAGCTTCTGCATGCCGCGCTACGACGCCGAAGAACTGCTGGGCGTGATGCCGGTGGACTACAAGCGGCCGGTGAACATGAAGGAAATCATCGCCCGCATCGTGGATGATTCCGACTTCCTCGAATTCAGCCCGCTCTATGGTTCGGCCACGGTGTGCGGCAATGCGCATATCGAAGGCATGCCGATCGGCATCATCACCAACAACGGCCCCATCGATACCCAGGGCGCGAACAAGGCGACGCATTTCATCCAGGCTTGCTGCCAGTCGCGCATTCCGATCCTCTACCTCAACAATACGACCGGTTTCATGGTCGGCAAGGCCTACGAGGAGGCCGGCATGATCAAGCACGGCGCGAAAATGATCCAGGCCGTCACCAATGCCACCGTGCCGCAGATCACCCTCTACTGCGGCGCCTCGTTCGGCGCCGGCAACTACGGCATGTGCGGCCGCGGCTTTCATCCACGCTTCTGTTTCTCGTGGCCCAGCGCGCGCACCGCGGTGATGGGCGCAGAACAAGCCGCCAACACCATGGTGAATGTCACCGAGGCCTCGATGAAGCGCAAGGGCGCAGTCGACCAGGCCAAGCTCGACACGCTGAAACAGAAGATCGTGGACAACTTCGAGCGTCAGATGGACGTGTTCACCACCAGTGCCCATCTGCTCGACGATGGTGTCATCGATCCGCGCGACACCCGCGTCGTCCTCGCCTATGTGTTGTCGGTATGTCGCGAGGCCGAGCAGCGCGAACCGCACAAGATGCAGTTCTCGGTGGCGCGCCCCTGAGCGGCGGCAACAGGCCATGCTTCTGACTTCGGAACATGAGGAACTGCGGCGTACCGTCAAGCGTTTCATCACCGAGCGGATCAATCCCCATGTGGAAAAATGGGAGGCCGAAGAATGCTTTCCCGCGCATCAAGTGTTCCGCGAGATGGGCGAACTCGGTCTGCTCGGCCTCGACAAGCCGGTCGAGTTCGGCGGTCTCGGCCTCGATTTTTCCTACAACGCGGTACTTGCCGAAACCTTGGCCGACATCGATTGCGGCGGTGTGCCGATGGCCATCGGTGTTCACACCGACATGGCGACGCCGGCCCTGGCGCGCCACGGTTCCGACGCGCTGCGCAATGAATTTCTCGCGCCGGCGATCAGTGGCGAGCAGGTGGCCTGCCTCGGCGTATCCGAAGTTGGCGGCGGCTCCGACGTGGCCTCGATACGCACCGGCGCGCGCCGCGACGGCGACGACTACATCATTGACGGCGGCAAGATGTGGACCACCAGTGGCACGCAGGCCGATTTCTGCGTGGTGCTGGCCAACACTTCCGACGGCCCGGTGCACAAGAACAAATCGCTCATCGTGGTGCCGATGAAAACGCCCGGCGTGCAGGTTGCGGCGAAGATCCGCAAGATCGGCATGCATGCCTCGGACACGGCACAACTGTTTTTCGATGCGGTACGTGTGCCGCAGCGTTACCGCATCGGTGAAGAAGGGCGCGGCTTCATCTACCAGATGGAGCAATTCCAGATCGAACGTCTTTGGGCGGCACTGAATGCGGCCGGCAATCTGGATCGCGCCATCGCCGCGACGGTGGATTACACCCGGCAGCGCAAGGCCTTCGGCAAATCCATCCTCGACAACCAATGGGTGCACTTCAAGCTCGCCGAATACAAGACCGAAGTCGAAGCGCTGCGTTCTCTCGCCTGGCGCGCCGTGGCTCTGGTCGTGGCCGGGAAGGACGCCACCGAGCTGGCGTCGATGGCCAAACTCAAGGCCGGTCGGCTGATGCGTGAAGTCACCGATGGCTGCCTGCAATTCTGGGGTGGCATGGGTTACACGCTGGAGAATCCGGTGTCGCGCATGTTCCGCGATGGCCGCCTGATGTCGATCGGCGGCGGCGCCGATGAAGTCATGTTACAGATCATCGCCAAGCGCATGGGCATTCATCCGCAGGACGCCTGAAACCATGGATCAGCCCACTACAAAATGATGAACAAGACACCTTTCACCAAGATACTGATCGCCAATCGCGGCGAGATCGCGCTGCGTGTCATGCGCACTGCCAAGGCATTGGGCTACCGCACCGTCGCCATTTTTTCCGATGCCGACCGTCAGGCGCGGCATGTGCGCGAAGCCGATCAGGCGGTGCATGTCGGCGGCGCACTGCCGGCGCAGTCGTATCTCAACATCGCGGCGATCATCGCGGCGGCGAAGTGCGCGGGTGCCGATGCGGTGCATCCGGGCTACGGTTTTCTTGCCGAGAACGAAGCCTTCGCGCAAGCGTGCAGCGATGCCGGGCTGGTGTTCATCGGTCCTTCTTCGGCGGCCATCATCGCCATGGGCAACAAGGCCGGCGCAAAGAAGCTGATGATCGCCGCCGGCGTACCCTGCATTCCCGGGTATCAGGGCGATGACCAGAGCGAGGACATCTTGGCCGCAGAAGCGACCAAGGTTGGTTTCCCCGTCATGATCAAGGCCACGGCTGGTGGTGGTGGGCGCGGCATGCGCCTCGTCACTGAAGCAGCGCAATTCGGCGATGCGTTGCGCAGCGCCAAGTCCGAGGCGCGCAGCGCCTTCGGCAGCGACGAGGTAATCCTCGAACGCGCGATCGTAGAACCGCGCCACATCGAAATCCAGATCTTCGCCGACCGACATGGCAATGCCATCCACCTCGGCGAGCGCGACTGCTCGGTGCAGCGCCGCCACCAGAAAGTGATCGAGGAAGCGCCGTCACCGGCGGTGAACGCCGAGTTGCGCGCACGCATGGGCGCAACAGCCGTGGCGGCGGTCAAGGCCATCGCCTATGAAGGCGCCGGCACCCTGGAATTCCTGCTCGACCGCGACGGCAACTATTACTTCATGGAGATGAACACCCGCCTGCAGGTGGAGCATCCCGTCACCGAAGCCATCACCGGACTCGATCTGGTCGAGTTGCAACTCCGCGTCGCTGCCGGCGAGCCACTGCCATTGACACAGGATGACGTGCGCTTCTCCGGCCATGCCATCGAAGTGCGCTTGTGCGCGGAAAGTCCACGGGCGGGTTTCATGCCGCAAAGTGGACGCATCGATCTGTGGCAAATTCCGGCGGGGGTTCGGGTCGAGCATGCGCTGGATTCGGGCGCGGAAATTTCTCCCTATTACGATTCGATGATCGCCAAGATCATCACCCGCGGCAGTTCGCGCGAGGACGCACGACGCAAGCTGGTGCGCGCCCTTGAGGACACCGTGGCATTGGGTATCGACACCAACCAGGTATTCCTCGGCCGCTGCCTGACGCACCCGGTGTTCGCAGAAGGCGGCGCGACCACCGCCTTCATCGGCAACCATCTCGATGCGCTGTTGCAAAGCGATGCCGACACGGAAGCCCGCGCCCATGCCATCGCCGCGGTGCTGCTCTACGTTACGGCGGGCAATACATCCCGTGCCAGCGGCCACGGGGCTCAACTCGGCCATCGTCTGCCAATCTCGCTGCGCTTCGACGCCGATGCCAGTGCCCGCCAAGCCGACTTGACCAATTGCGGCAGCGACCGTTATTCGGTCAATGTGGATGACCGGACCTTCGATGTTGCCATCATCGATCTCAACGTCCATTCGGTACGGCTCGCGTGCGACGGCCTGATCGAAAGCGTCGCCGTGGTGCGCGACCGCACGTCACTGAAGATGCATTACCGCGGACTGCCGTTCAGCCTGCAAGACAACACCCACGCCGCCGCCTTAAAAGGCGGCGCCACCGCCGGTGACGGAAAGGTCCGCGCCAGCATGAACGGCCGCGTGGTCGCAGTTCAGGTGGCGGTAGGCGCCATGGTCGCCGCCGGACAGCCGATACTCACGCTCGAAGCCATGAAAATGGAGCACGTCCATGCGGCACCAGTGGCAGGCAAAGTCACCGCGCTCAACGTGGCGATGGGCGAGCAGGTGGCCGCTTATCGCGTGGTGGCGGAGATCGAGGCCGTTTGATTTCCCATGCGCCTTGCGGCAGCATGCATGACTGTATTGGCAAGCGAGCAGACCGTCTGCTGTCGGCCCAGACCGTGTAAAAACGTATTGCATAATTTCAGCCAAGTTACGTGCTAACTGGGACATTTGAGTTAGGAAGTGCGAATTATCGAAACAGGCGAAATAGATTCTTCAATAATGCCTATTTCACGCTCTCATTGCCTC
>JANYCD010000033.1 GCA_025360425.1 Sterolibacteriaceae bacterium | reverse complement strand
GAGGCAATGAGAGCGTGAAATAGGCATTATTGAAGAATCTATTTCGCCTGTTTCGATAATTCGCACTTCCTAACTCAAATGTCCCAGTTAGCACGTAACTTGGCTGAAATTATGCAATACGTTTTTACACGGTCTGGGCCGTTAGCGGACGAGCGGAATTGATTTCTGGCGTTGGGCAATATCGTTGTGCATCGCACATCCAGATTCAGTCATGGATTACCGCTTTAGGGAGAAAGCTGATAGCTCCGTATCGAGTTTCAAGTGTGGTTCAACATCGGTAGCCTTGGACCACTCTAGTGTCGCCCCATTGAACTCCGCAATCACGAATCCGGCAGCACAACCCAACACCAGCGCCACAATTCCCGCCTTGATCGGCGATGCGGCGCGCAGCGTGGCCCAGGCCGCGCTGATACCTGCTCGACGACTATCAGCATGTGCGGCACGCGCCTCACGTTCCGCCATCAACCGCGCCTGTCTCGTCTCCAACGCCTGTTCGGTTGCATTCTTTTTTTCCAGCGCCGTCACCTCGGCATGGCGGTCGGCATGCTTGCGCGCATTCGCGGCGTCACACGCCATGATGTCCTGTGCCTGACGATTGCGGGCTTCGCGCGCCGCCTCCATGTCGGCATTGCGGCGCTCGATTGCGGCCAGTTCGGCAGCGCGTTCGGCATCCCGCAATGCGACGGTCTGGTTGGCCAGGGAGCGCTCAGTCTCGGCGCGCATCTGCGCCAACGAGCGAGCTTCGGTTTCGTCCAGCTCGCGCGCTTTGTGTTGGGCCAGCAGCTTGCGGCCGCTGTCGAGCCGATCCCACCCGGCAGCGACTTCACTGGCATGACGTTCTGCGAGCGTTGGTGCCGTTGGTGCCCTTGGTGCGTAGGCGTCTTTGCTGTTCATACATCTTCCCCACAATTTTCCGGCTCCGGATTTTCGCAGCGTAGCCCAAGCCGCGGCGACGCCAAAGGTAGAATAGGCCCATGGAAACCCTGCTCGTCCTGACTCATCTGCCCAATGTCGACTCGGCCCGGACCTTGGCCCACCGTCTGCTCGAACAACGCGTCGCCGCCTGCGTGAACATCCTCGCTCCTTGCCGCTCGGTGTATCGCTGGCAGGGCAAGATCGAAGACACTGAAGAAGTCCCGCTGCTGATCAAGACTACCGCCGCGCGCTACAACGCGCTAGAAGCGGCGATTCGCGCCGGGCATCCGTACGAACTCCCGGAGATCATTGCTGTCCCAGTTGCATGCGGCTTGCCGGACTATCTGGCCTGGGTGACGGCCGAAACCAAAGATACAAATATCTCATGCTGAGACGCCTGATCCTGATTCTGCTGTGCCTGACGGCAGGCGCCGTGCGCGCCGAACAACCGCTGCCGCCGGAACAGGCGTTCCGCTTTTCCGCACGCGCCATCGATGCCAACACCATCGAGGCACACTGGGATATCGCCAAGGGCTATTACCTCTACCGCAACAAGTTTCAATTCAGCGCCGAACCGGCGACGGTCAAACTTGGCCAAGCGAAATTCCCCGCCGGAAAAATTCACGACGACGAAAACTTCGGCAAGGTGGAAACCTATCGCGACGAAGTTTCCATCGTCATCCCACTCACGCATGCCGGGGATCACCTGACCCTCACGGTCGTGTCGCAAGGCTGTGCCGATATCGGGGTCTGCTATCCGCCGCAACCGCAGCAGGTCAGCCTGCAACTGCCCACGGTTCTTGGGATCAGCGTGCCGCAGGCACCGCTGCTGCCACTGACGGATGTCGCCGCTAACAACGAGAATTCACGCATCGCAGGCCTGCTCAAGCAAGGCAATAGCTGGCTGATTCTCACCAGCTTCTTCGGCTTTGGCCTGCTGCTGTGCTTCACGCCCTGCGTGCTGCCGATGGTGCCGATTCTTTCCGGCATCATCGTCAACCACGGTCATGCCGTCACGCACGCGCGCGCGTTCCTGCTCTCGCTGGCCTATGTGCTGGGGATGGCAATCACCTACAGTGCCGCGGGCGTTGCCGCAGGCTATTCCGGCACGTTGTTGTCCAGCGCATTGCAGAATGCTTGGGTGTTGGGCGGCTTTGCACTGGTGTTCGTGGTGATGTCACTGTCGATGTTCGGCTTCTATGAGCTGCAACTGCCGGGCGTGCTGCAAACACGGCTCTCGTCAACCGCCAACCGGCAAGGCGGATCACTACACGCCATCGCAATGATGGGGGCACTGTCGGCGCTGATTGTCGGTCCCTGCGTTGCCGCGCCGCTGGCCGGCGCACTGCTTTACATCGCGCAAACCGGCAATGCAGTACTCGGCGGCACGGCCTTGTTTGCGCTGGCTTTCGGCATGGGTGTGCCTCTGCTTGCGGTAGGCATGTTCTCGCGTTCGCTGCTGCCCAAGCCAGGGCCATGGATGGAGGCGGTGAAAAAATTCTTCGGCGTGCTGCTGCTGGCTACCGCGCTGTGGTTGGTAAGTCCGGTGATCCCGGCGTGGGCATTGATGCTCGGCTGGGCGGCGCTGTTGATTGTGCCGGCGATATACCTGCACGCGCTCGACCCGCTGCCGCCGCATGCGCATGGCTGGCTGCGTTTCTGGAAGGGCATCGGCGTGGCGATGTTGCTGGCCGGCGCCGCGATGTTGCTGGGCATCCTGGGCGGCGCACGCGATCCATTGCAGCCGCTGGATTTTCTCAAGCGGACGGCAACTTCCGATTTCCACGCAGCGCGTTTTGTGGCGGTGCGCACGCTGGCAGAACTTAACGCACGGCTGGAGCACGCCGGCAAACCGGTGCTGCTGGATTTCTACGCCGACTGGTGTGTTTCCTGCAAGGAAATGGAACGCGATACCTTCAGCGATGCGCGCGTCTCGAAAAAGCTCGACAAGCTTTTGTTGTTGCAAGTCGATGTCACCGCCAATACCGAACAAGACAAGGCACTGCTGCAACGCTTCGGTCTGTTTGGGCCGCCGGGCATCCTGTTCTTCGATGCGCACGGAACCGAAATACCGGACTCTCGCGTCATCGGCTACGAGGCGCCCGACAGCTTCCTCTCACTACTTGACCGGATCGGTTCCTGAGTCCTGAGTCGCCGGGATCGCATCATCCCGGCTCCGCACTGAACAATCGCGACTCAGTCCTTTTTGTGTCCCTTGTCTTTTTTGTGCCCCTTGCCATGACCGTGTTCATGGTCGCCATCATCGTCCCGCTCCTGGTCTTCTCCATGACGGTCACCCCCGCGTTCGCGGTACTGCGGAACGTACACGTTGTTGTACCAGCTATCCTGCACAAAGTAGACCGGCTGGCCGCAGGCGTTGTATTCGCGGCAGTGCTTACTCCAGTGCTTTGCATGCCCGGGAGGTACGTGCAAATAGAGCGGCTCGAGCGCCACGCCCACCGGCACCCGCTGGATATAAACTGGCGTCGGGTAGATCAATTGTGGTTGCGGAAAGTTGCCGATGTCGATCTGGCCATAAAAGCCGGGCTGCCCAACACTGAGCGATACGCCAACATCGGCTGCAAACACCGGGGCAGTTGCCGCAGCTAATATTGCCGCGAATAGAAAGCGCTTCATGGTGCGACTCCTTTTATCAATTGTGTTTTTGAGTTAACGCACGACTTGGCCCGCGCGATGACGGACGCGGCCCGATGTTACGCGTCTTCTGCCAGCTTCTTCACTCTCCCCCCGCAAGGCCCGACCGCATGAGAAAGAGGCGGACTTCAAATGCTTTTCGCCAGAACAGAAAATAGAGACTAGCTGGCGTTGACCTTCAGATCGGTGGTTTCAATGCCGTCCACACCTGCGCGATATCTACACCCCCCCGAAATGCCTGAACGACGTCGCGCTCAGGCTGGCGCGACCCCGAAAAAAGTTTGAAGCGATTGGCAAGATGACTGGCGGCAAATATGTCAGCGTCTTCATCACCGTCAACGCTGTCTTCGGCTGATACTGCGGCCACGGCCGCGACGCCGTCACCGTCATTGACGGTTCAACGCCATCGCAGCCGCAGGCATGAGAGAAACGGTACCCAGCAACAACAGTTGTCGCAAGCGGCGCTGTTTCATTTCGTTCTCATCAGGCGGCGACGAGAATTTTTTCGGTTTGAACAATGATCTCGACGGCCGTGGCGGTGTCATAACTCGCCCCCTGCCGGGCAACGGTGCGCACGCGGGTGGTAGTTGGGCTGATTGCTTCCACCTCAACCTCAACATCACGTTCGCCGCTGATGGCGCGAACGACATCACGCTGCGTACCGCGCCGGATCGATGCAACCTTGATGCGCATCAGGTTAAGGGCCGATACCACCGCATGTAGCGTCTTGGCCATCGGCGCGGCGCAGATCCGGTAGGCATAACCATTTACGGTATGCGCACTGGCCAGCAGTCGAAGCAGCGGACGTCGCGATTCTGCAATCTGGTTCAGGACTGTCATTTTCCAGGCTCCTTCATGATTGTTGCACGGCGCAGCCGTCGACGATCTTCACATGGTCACCATCCGCCACTGAAGGTTGTTCGCGCTGATAAAGGGTGCGCATCGAGCCATCCGCCATGCGCACCTTGATGCGGTACGAGGCGCTCTTGTGCGTATTTTTTTCAATTTCGTTGCCGGCGTAGGCGCCGCCACCGGCACCCAGCAACGTCATGGCGGTGCGCCCATTGCCCTGGCCGACACCATTGCCAAGCAAGGCACCAGCAATGCCACCGGCCACTGCGCCGACGCCACTACCCTGCCCTTTCACTTCGACCACGCGCACCGATTCAACAATGCCGCAACTGTGGCAGGCCGCGGCCATTGCCACACCACGCTTGCCGTTGTCGGAAGCAGCTTTTGCTGCAAGACCATCCACCATGGCTACCGGCGTACCTGCTTCGGAGTGGGCGAGCGGCAGCGTTCCGGTTAACGTCGCGATACCCAGCAAGCTGAATACAGTGACGGTGATTGCGGCAATCACCATCGATGGGTACAAAAGTTTTGGGCGATTTTCCATTTGGGTTCTCCTTTTCTGGTTGACTGCAGTTGCATTGAGCACCGCGTTTTTTACCCGCTTGCGAAGGCCAGGCGACCAGACGACGTTGGTCCTGGCATTGCAGTGCTCAAGTGCTAAATTGCAACGGCCGTGCCACTGCTTCTTGCAGAGAAGAATCAGGGGGTTAGCAACAGGAGGAAATTCCACGGACGATTGATCCGTCGCCGGTTGGCGACAGGGGGTCAGCGATGTGCCTTAAAACCCTGAAACCATGAGGCTTTCGGCAGTCGCAGATTTGCGACTTTTATTTGAACAGCGCAGCGTCCATCGCGTGCCGCTGCAGCAGCTTGTAAAAGTCGGTGCGATTGCGATGGGCCAGCTTTGCGGCCTGCGCAACATTGCCACCGGTCATCTTGAGCAACCGTGTCAGGTAATCGCATTCGAAGCGGCGGCGAGCTTCGTCGAAAGAAACGATGTCTTCCAGTTCTCGAATCGCGTTCTGTACCAGGGTCGGTGGAACGATGGGCGCGGTGGACAAGGCCACCGCCTGCTCCACAACGTTGAGCAACTGACGCACGTTGCCAGGCCAACTGGCGCGCACCAGCAACTCCATCGCTTCCGGCGAGAAACCGTTCACCTTCTTGCGGTAACGCTCGGCAATCTTGCGCAGGAAATGATTGGCGAGCAGCGGGATGTCGTCGCGGCGCTCAGCCAATGCAGGAATGGTGAGGGCAACAACGTTGAGGCGGTAGAACAGGTCATTGCGGAAGCGGCCGGCGGCCATCTCTTCTTCCAGATTGCGGTGCGTGGCACTGATCACGCGAATGTCGATCGCATAGGAGCGGGTAGCGCCGACCGGGCGCACCTCACGCTCTTCGAGCACACGCAATAGCTTGACCTGCATGGGCAGCGGCATGTCGCCGATTTCGTCGAGGAACAACGTGCCGCTGTTGGACTCGCGGATCAGGCCAACGTGATCGCGCGTGGCGCCGGTGAATGCACCCTTGGTGTAGCCAAACAGTTCCGCTTCGAGCAGATTGTCCGGAATCGCGCCGCAGTTCACGGCGACGAATGGCCCGCCACTGCGCGGGCTGGCGTGATGAATCGCCCGCGCCAGCATTTCCTTGCCGGCGCCCGAAGCGCCCATCAGCATCACGCTGGCGTCGTTGGCGGCAACGAGGCGCGCCTGCGCCAGCAAATCCTCCATCGCTGCGTTCTGCGTGACGATCTCGGTGCGCCACACATCGCTGGTCGAGTGCTGACCGGGATTGGGCCCCGACTGCTTGAGCGCGCGCGTGACATGTTCCAGCAACTCCTTGGCGTCATACGGTTTGGTGAGATAACTGAATACGCCACGATTGGTCGCAGCCACCGCGTCGGGAATCGTGCCGTGGGCGGTGAGGATGATGACGGGCAGGGCAGGGTGTTCGACGCGAATCGCCTCGAACAGCGCCGAGCCATCCATGCCCGGCATGCGCATGTCGGTAATCACCAGTTGCGGGCGTTCCGCCGCGATGCGCGCCAGTGCCTGCGCGCCGCTACCTGCGGTGGTGATCGCATAGCCCGCGGCTTCCAGACGCATGGTCAGCAGCCGCAACAGATCGGCATCGTCATCAACCAACAACAGCGAACGTGACTCGGCGCTCATTTTTTTTCTCCGGCATCATTGGTGTCACGCTGGATCAGGCTCTTTTCAATGTTTTTCAGGGCTTCCAATTTCTTCTCCAGGTCATCGGCCTTGCGCACACCGTCTTCAAGACGACGGCGCTCCGCCAGATCAGTGGTCAGTAGCAGCGCCAGTGCCCGCAATTCACGGCTTTGCCCACCGCCCTCGCGCGTCAGCGGTTCCAGCAGTTGCTGGGCGCGATGCACATCGCCGCCGGGAACGGAGAGCAGCATGGCGTATTGGAGAGCATGAAAATCCGATTTGTTGCGGACGTGGAGCAGGCGCATGCGCTCGGTTTCCTTGGCCAGGTCGGCAGCCGAAAGGCCACGGGCATAGTCAAAGTAATACAGCAGCGAGACCGCCTCACTGGCTGGCTGTGTCACCCCGACGCCGATGCGGTATTCATTCTGCGGCGCCTTCAATTGGGCACAGCCGGCCAACGCGGCGAGCAGCAGCGTCAGCCATGCGCGGTGGGTTTGCCGGGCGATGATTGTCGTCACGTTCATCATGGGTTCAACGGTAACTTCACAGTGAAATGTCCTTTGCCAACTGCTGCATCAATCTGCCCGCCCAGCGCCAGCACGTGCTCCCTGGTGATGGAAAGCCCAAGACCGGTACCCTTTACGGCGGCGCTGGCCATGGCGCGGCCCTGATAGAACGGATCGAAAATATGCTCACTGTCTTCCACCGCGATCCCCGGCCCTTCGTCGATGACATCCAGCACGGCGCTGCCGTTTTCCTTGCGCATGACGATGGTAATGGTGCCGCCGCTGGGAGAGAATTTGACCGCGTTCGACAACAGATTATCCAGCACCACACGCAGCCGTTCTGTGTCGGTGCGCATCACAAAGTCTTCCAGCTTCCTGACCTGATGGATATCGCGGGCTGCCATCGCCAGGGTTTGCTTGCCCAGCACGTGGGCGATGACTTCTGCCGGCTTCACCGGCTGCAACTTGATCGGTGTTTGCTGGAACTCGGTCTCACCGTGGCGCAACAACGCTTCGATCAGGCGCTGCAGGTCGAGGCTGTGCTGCCTGAGGATGCGCACGATCTCTTTCTGATGATCCGTCAGCGGACCTGGGACTTCCTCGGCAAGCAGATCCGAGCCTTCGCGCAGCGCAGTCAATGGTGTCTTCAGCTCATGCGAAATATGGCGCAGGAAACGACTTTTCTGTTCTTCCAACGCGATCAAGCGCAGGCGCAACCAGTCCAGTTGCCGCCCCACCTGCTCCAGATCGTCCGGCCCGCTAACCTCTATTTTGACATCAAGGCGACGCTCGCCCAAGTCACGTATCCCCTGTTCGATCTGCGCGATAGGTTTGGCTAGCAGGTAGGTGAAGCCGGCCACCACAAACAGCGCGACGGGCAACAGCAGAAACAATTGGCCACGCGCCTGTGCTTCCATTTCCGCCGCCCGATCACGCAGCGACTCGGCTTCACGATCAATGACCGTACTGGAGCTCAACAGCAAACTCCGCGCGCCCGCCGCGATCTCGCCATAGCGTTTGGACAACACAACGGCCCGCGGCGCAGCAGAACCCATCTTGATGAGATCGTCGCTGAGGTGTTGTTCCTTTTGCAACATCGTGTCAAGTTCGGTCCGCATCGGAATTTCCAGCGGCAACGCCGCCAGCCGCCCACCAGCCTCGACAAAACGGCCATGCAGCGTGAGGTAACCCTGCCACAGGGTTGCGTCGTGCAGCACCGCGCTTTGCTGCGCAGTGCGTTCGAGCGAGGTGGCGGTTTCGCTCAGGTCGCGCGTGGCATGCGCAACCCGGGCCGCGTCATACACCGCGCGCTGGCTCTGACTCGCCAGTCGTTGTATGGCGACAGTGTTTGCCAGCAGGCCCACCACCAAAGGCAATACCGCCAGCAGAAAGCCGGCAAACAGCAATTTGAAGAAGGATTTGGGATAACGGATGCGCATGGGACCTTACAGAGCAAGAGGCGTTCCTTCGGGGATTGTCGCGCAACACTGCTGCAAAGACCGCGCGCGCAGGGTATCAGTCATCGCATCAACTGCAAGCTCGCGAAGTGCTGATAAAGATCATTCGTCCGCATCAATTCTTCATGGCTGCCAATGGCGGCGACGCGGCCCTGATCCATCACCACAATGCGGTCGGCGTGTACCACCGTGGCGAGGCGGTGGGCGATGATCAGGGTGGTGCGGTTCTGCATCAACCGCTCCAACGCGTGCTGCACCTGGCGTTCGCTTTCGGCGTCGAGCGCGCTGGTGGCTTCGTCAAGCAGCAGCAGGGGACGATCGGCGAGGATGGCGCGGGCGATGGCGACGCGCTGGCGTTGTCCGCCGGAAAGGCGCACGCCGCGTTCGCCGAGATAGCTCTCGTAACCTCCAGGCAGGCGCTCGACGAATTCGTCGGCGAAGGCAGCGACGCACGCAGCCTTGACTTCATCGAGCGTGGCCTCAGGCCGCGCATAGCGCACGTTCTCGATCACGCTGGTGGCAAAGATGACTGGCTCCTGCGGCACCAGCGCGATGTGACGGCGCAGGGCGCGCGGGTCCAGCCGCGAAAGGGGCACGCCGTCGAAGGCAATCTCGCCCTGCTGCGGATCGTAGAAGCGCAGCAACATCTGGAACAAAGTGGTCTTGCCGGCGCCGGAAGAACCGACCAACGCCACTTTTTCGCCGCCTTTGACATGCAGTGAAAAATGTTCCAGTGCGGCATGATCGGGCTGGCTGGGGTAATGGAAAGTCACGTCGCGCAGATCGAGTTCGCCGCGCGCCGGCACCGGCAGGGTGAGGGGATTTTGCGGGCTGTGGATTTCAGGCTCGGCACGCAGCAGTTCGAGCAGGCGCTCGGTGGCACCGGCGGCGCGTTGCAGATCACCGGTCACCTCGGAGAGGGTGGCGACGGCAGTGGCGACGATCGCGGCGTAGAACACGAAGGCCGAGAGTTGCCCGGCGGAAATTTTTCCGGCCAGCACGTCGTGGCCACCGATCCAGAGAATCAGTGCGATGGCGCTGAACACCAGGATCATCACCGCGGCGATCAGCGAAGCGCGCTGCTGGATGCGCAGGCGGCCGGTGGCAAAGGCCTGCTCGACGGTTGTGGCGAAGCTGGCGCGATTCTGATCTTCGTGGCCGTAGGCCTGCACCATGCGAATTTCGTGCACCGTTTCGTCGATGAAGGCGCCGATGTCGGCGACGCGATCCTGACTGGCGCGCGCCAGCTTGCGCACGCGGCGCCCGAACAGCAGGATCGGCACCACCACCAGCGGCACGCACAGCAGCACCAGCAGGGTGAGCTTGAGGCTGGTGGCGAGCAGCAGGCCCAGCCCGCCGATCAGCAGCAGCACGTTGCGGATCGCCATCGAGGCACTGGAGCCGATCACGGTTTCGAGTTGCGTGGTGTCGTTGGTGAGGCGCGAGATTACGTCACCGGTGCGGCCGGCCTCGAAAAACGAGGGTGGCAAGTTCATCAGGTGGTCGAACACGCGCGCGCGCAAATCGGCAGTGACACGCTCACCCAGCCACGACACGTGATAGTAGCGGGTGTATGCCGCAGCCGCCATGATGGCGATGATGACGAACAGGCCCAGCAACGCGTTGTCGAGCATCGAAGGATTGCTGGCGACAAAGCCGCGATCGATAACCATGCGCAGCCCCTGCCCCATCAGCAACTGGCTGGCGGCAGCCACGATCAGTGCGACGGCAGCGATGGCGATACGTGCATGGTAGGGGCGCAGCAGATCCCGAATCAGACGGGCTGTTGAACGATTACTGGAATTCGGTGGGATTGCAAATTGGGACATGGGGCGTTGGCAGAGTTAACGATGTGTTCGCCGATGGTACCGCGCCTGTCGAGTAAGGTCTGTTCTCGTCCAGCCGACGTCTGATCAAGAATGGATTCCAGGGAGCAAGGCATTAGACGGTGCTGTATGATCAGTCGCAAAATAATTCAGTGATGGATGGCACCCATCAGCAGCTCTCATGACAAGGCCGCGCCATCCAAATCCGCCTATCCGATGAATTCGCTCGAACTCGAAATCCTCAAGCTCAAAACACAGCTGCTGTTCCGGCAGGCTTGGCTGGGTCAGGCAGTCATCGTCGTCAATGCCGGTGTGCTGGCATTTGTGGTGTGGCCGACAACGGCGATGAAGATCTGGTGGGTGGTGACCTGCGCGCTGGTTTTCGGCCGCATGGTGATGGTCCGCCGCTTCAACGCAGCAGGTCAGGACTACGATGTGGTGCTCTGGTGCCGTCGTTTCATTGTCGGCGCAACCCTGTCCGGCGTCACCTGGGGTATGGGTTATCTGCTGATGGGTTGCGACGCACCCGAGGCGGAACTGTTTTTCGGTGCGATGATGATGGCCGGTATGGTGGCAGGCGCCCTGGCCATCCTGGCGTCCATGCCTGCGGCGTTTCGCGGCTATAGCATTCCGGTTTTCCTGGCCGTCACCGGCGTAGCCGTGTTTCGCGCAGAAAGCCGACTGGAGTGGGCCCTGGCGTTCACTTCGGTAGTCTTCCTGTTTGCCATGCTGCGCGCCGCCGCTTATCTGCATGAGACGGTGCATGAATCGATTCTGATGTCGCTGAAACAACGATACTTGATCGAGGATCTGGAGCGGACAAGCAAGGAGGCCGAAAGCGCCGTCCGCGCCAAAAGCCAGTTTCTGACCAATACAAGCCATGAAATTCGTACGCCCATGAACGCGGTGCTGGGCATGGCGCAACTACTGGGCGAAACAAAACTCGACGAGACGCAGAAACGCTATTTGGGCATTTTGCAGGATGCGGGGAAATCCTTGTTGGTCATCCTCAATGACATCCTGGATTATTCGCGCATCGAGTCGGGCAAGTTGCGCATGGAGAAAACGCTTTTCCGGCTGGACGAGACCCTGACTGAATCCACCAGCGCACTGGTCGTAGAGGCCGCTGCCAAAGGACTCATGCTGAGCATCCATATTCACCCCGACACGCCGCTCACCGTGGTGGGGGATCCCGGACGTTTGCGGCAGGTGTTGATCAACCTCGTCGCGAATGCGGTGAAGTTCACCGCCGCAGGCAGCATTCGTGTCGAGATCGCGCCGCTGCTGGTTGAAGCAGACATGGTCGAACTAAAATTTACGGTGGCCGACACCGGGATCGGCATCCCGAGTGAAATGTGCCAGATCATCTTCGAAGCCTTTACCCAGGTCGACCAGTCAACAACCCGCAACTACAGTGGTACCGGACTGGGTCTCTCGATCTGTAGCCGACTGGTTGAAATGATGCAGGGCAAGATCTGGGTGGAGAGCAAACTGGGCCGGGGCAGCCGGTTTTATTTCACCGCGCGCTTCGCGCTGCCGGACTACGCACCGACGCCAGGATCTGCTTGACGGCTTTGCGTTGCATGGAACGGCTTCATGCCGGACCTTTAACGGGAGTGCGCTTGCTATCATCCGGCCATGACTCTGACTGAACTGCGATATATCGTTACCCTGGCCCGCGAATGTCATTTCGGCCGTGCGGCAGAGAAGTGTTTTGTTTCCCAACCCACACTGTCGGTGGCGGTCAAAAAACTCGAAGAAGAACTGGGCGTCGCCTTGTTCGAGCGCGCCTCCAACGAGGTACGCGTCACCGAGATCGGCAGCCAACTGGTGGCGCAGGCCGAACGGGTGCTGGCCGAAGCGGCACGGGTCACCGAGATCGCGGCAGCCGGCAAGGATCCGCTCAACGGGCCGCTGCGCCTGGGTTGCATCTATACCGTCGCGCCTTACCTGTTGCCCAAGCTGGTGCCATTGTTGAAGCACAGGGCGCCCTCCATGCCGCTGTTCATCGAAGAAAACTTCACTACGCGCCTGCTCGAAAAAGTGAAGCATGGCGAGCTGGATGTGGCGATCGTGGCGCTGCCGATCGACGAGCCGGGACTGGTGGCGCAGGCGGTGTATGGCGAGGTGTTTCGTGTGCTGTTTCCCGCCGCGTATGCATGGAACAAAACCAGGGTCATTGATGCCGAGTGGTTGCTTGACGCGCCGCTGCTGATGCTCGGGCCGGGCAACTGTTTTCGCGACCAGGTACTTGACCTGTGTTCCGGCGCCAGCCGCAACGTCGGCAATTCGCCGCAGGTGCTCGAAGGCAGCTCGCTGGAAACCATCCGCCTGATGGTGGCGAGTGGCGTGGGGGTGACGGTGATGCCGGCGTCAGCGGTAGACGACATACCGGCCAAGGATCCACTGCTGCGCGTGCGGCCCTTCGCCGACCCGCAACCAACTCGCACCGTCGGCCTGGTATGGCGTTCCAGCTTTCCCCGCCACCGTGCGGTGGACGCGCTGCGCAAGGCCCTGCTCGACTGCCGCCTGCCCGGAACCAAGCCGGTCGCCCGATAGGCAGCCCCTATCAGGGTCTCTTGCAGAATCAATTTGATTGATCCGTGCGCTTGCTCTAATCTGCGCTCAGGCATAGAGGCGGCGGCAGCCCGCGCGAGAAATAAAAGCTGCCGCTCACGGCCTGATGGCGTTCAGTTGATCAAGAACGGGACGCCGCGAACATCTTAGTTGAGCTCAACCATAGGAGTCTGATCATGCAACTCAAAGGATCCAAAACCGAAGCGAACCTGAAGGCCGCCTTTGCTGGCGAGTCCCAGGCCAATCGCCGCTACCTGTATTTCGCAAACAAGGCCGACATTGAGGGCTACAACGACGTGGCAGCGGTATTCCGTTCCACCGCCGAGGGTGAAACGGGCCATGCCCATGGCCACCTTGAGCATCTGGAGACTGTTGGCGATCCGGCCACCGGCCTGCCGATCGGCCCGACCGCCGACAACCTTAAGGCGGCTGTTGCCGGCGAAACCCACGAGTACACCGACATGTACCCGGGCATGGCGAAAGCCGCTCGCGAAGAAGGTTTCGAAGAAATCGCGGACTGGTTTGAAACGCTGGGCAAGGCCGAGCGTTCACACGCCAACAAGTTCCAGAAGACCCTCGACGGTCTGGCGGCACTGTAATAAAGTAAAGCGGTAAAGGAGCAGGCGAGGTTTGCGCCCCGCCTGCCCTGTTTTAATCCTGCATCACCCACCCATCGAAGGAACGACCATGCGCGAAGGCAACCTTGAAGCGCCCACCCGCCATCCGATCGACTGGAAGAATCCCGAGTTCTACGACGAGACCGCCTGCACCAATGAGCTGGAGCGGATCTTCGACATCTGCCATGGCTGCCGTCGCTGCGTTTCGCTGTGCAATGCCTTTCCCACGCTGTTCGACCTGATCGACGCAAGTCCGACGCTGGAACTGGACGGCGTACCCAAAGCAAAATATTCGCTGGTGGTAGACCAGTGCTATTTGTGCGACGTCTGCTACATGACCAAATGTCCTTATGTGCCGCCGCATCCGTGGAACCTGGACTTTCCCCACACCATGCTGCGTGCCAAGGCGATCCAGTACAAGCAGGGCAAAACCAAATTCCGCGACAAGCTGCTGTCGTCGACCGACGCGGTCGGCAAGCTGGCGTCGATCCCGGTGGTGGTGCATGTGGTGAATGCCGCCAACAAAAATGGTGTAGCGCGCAGCGCAATGGAAACAGTGCTTGGTGTAAAGAAAGAGCGCTGGCTGCCAGAATACGATAGCCGCCACTTTCGCGACAAGGCCAAGCCCAGCGCCGCTCACCCGGTCAAGGTTGGTCAGCGCACGCCGGGCAAGGTGGCGGTGTATTCAACCTGCTACATCAACTACAACGAGCCCGGCATCGGCCATGATCTGCTCAAGCTGCTCGACCACAACGAGGTTCCGTACGTGCTGGTGCAGAAGGAAGTCTGCTGTGGCATGCCCAAACTGGAACTGGGCGATCTGGATACCGTGGCCAAATACAAGGACATCAACATTCCGCCGCTGCTGGCGCTGGCGCGCGAGGGCTATGCCATCGTGACGCCGGTACCTTCCTGTACCTTGATGTTCAAGAGCGAAATGCCGCTGCTGTTCCCCGAGGACGCCGACGTCAAGACGGTATCGGCAGCAATGTTCGATCCCTTCGAATATTTCGTCCAGCGCAACAAGGATGGCCTGCTCAAGACCGATTTCAAGCAATCGCTGGGCAAGGTTTCGTATCACATCCCCTGTCACTCGCGGGTGCAGAATGTCGGTCGCAAGACCGAGGAAATGCTCAAGCTGGCCGGCGCCGAGGTCAATACCGTCGAGCGCTGTTCCGGCCATGACGGCACCTGGGGAGTGAAGGAAGAGTACTACGCGATGTCGATGAAGATCGGCAAACCGGTGTTCACCGCGATGGCCAAGAACGAACCGGACTACATCAGTTCTGATTGCGCCATCGCCGGCCGTCACATCGAGCAAGGCATGACCGAAGCCGGCGCCGCCGGCCGCAAGGAAAAACAGCATCCTTTGGCATTGCTGCGCATTGCCTATGGATTGGAGTAATCACATGAATGACGTCATCACCCGCGACAGCTTGCTGAGCCTGGAGGCCTATGCCAAGGCGCGCCCTGCGATGCGCACCAAGGTGCTGGAAGAAAAACAGTTGCGCCGCGTCTTTCTCGGCGAGCACATATTGCTGCTGTTCGAGAACGAATTGCTGATCCGCTATCAGATTCAGGAAATGCTGCGCGTCGAAAAAACCTACGAGGAAGAAGGCATCCAGGCCGAACTGGAAGCCTACAACCCGCTGGTATCGGGCGGCAGCAACCTCAAGGCGACGATGCAGATCGAGTACATCGACGAAGTCGAGCGCGCGCGCATGCTGGTGAAGATGAAAGGCATCGAACGACGCGTGTGGATGAGCGTGGCCGGTTTCGATCCGGTGTTCGCCATCGCCGACGAGGACATGTCGCGCGAGAACGATGAAAAAACCGCTGCGGTTCACTTCCTGCGCTTCGCATTTTCTGCGCCGATGATCGCCGCGCTCAAAGACGGCAAGTCACTCGCCGTGGGTGTCGATCACGAGGACTACCACGCTGCGATCGGTGGCTTGGCAGAGCCAGTGCGGCTTTCGCTGGTGGCCGACCTGAAATAGGTAAAGGGTTCTGC
>JANYCD010000003.1 GCA_025360425.1 Sterolibacteriaceae bacterium | reverse complement strand
CGCGGCATGATGACCGCGTTATCCACCGCGCCGCTCGCCTCCCGCTATAGAGAGCGGGCGGCGGCGCCGTGGATAACGCTACACCGCAAGGCTCCACTTATCTCCGTGGAAATACTGTCCAATCAAACGGGGCCGGCTCTGAGACTGGTTCCTGGAGCAGCGAAATTTGCACTAAGTGCAGTCGGCAAACCTAGCTTTTCTTCAATCGCGGACAGCACCAATACTTTCTTGCTAGGAGATTGAAGACCTTGCAAGATGGCCTGCCAGGAAGCAACTGGGGTAATTACCTTGCCCCCAGGGATAGAGGTTGGAGTTTCATTCCCATATCCCGACTTCATTAGCTCGTCCGTTGGTTGTACTTTGCTTTCTGGACTTATTAGGGGAGGCGTCGCAGATTCGACATTCTTCGGATACAACCAGTGCTGGCGAAATTGTGCTAGGTTTTTTCCATCATAAAGATTCAGAAAGCCTGGCAATCACTCAACTAGGATCGGATCATCGATATAGTATTGTCGCGACGGCTCAAGGATGAGAAGTTCATTCCCGCGTAGCGACCACTGAAGTCCTACGGACGTCCCATCGTTCATTTTCGTCCAGTATGAGCCCCCGGAGCCTGTTTGCTCTAATCGTGGGACCTTCTCGCCCCGCACCCATTGCGATGCAGTCAGAGCTTTGGCTTAGCTGCGTCACTCTTAAAGATCACCATGAGTGATCCCATCCTTGGCACACGAATGCAGTGATACTGTATTTCTGCTATTCTGCAAACTATGAAAGCGACTCTCACCATTACCAACCGCGGCGTGGTCACTCTGCCGGCCAAGCTGCGTCAGGCTCTGGGTCTGAAGACAGACGACCATCTGATTGCTGAGACCACTCCAGAGGGGCTGTTGCTGCGCCCCGCCGTGACGCTGCCCTTGGAGATGTACTCGCCTGAACGTGAACGCGAGTTCGACAAGGCTGAAGCTGATTTGGCCGCTGTCCTTGTTGCCAAATCACCGGGCGCAAAGCGGATCTCCAAGCCGACACGAAAAGCTGTTCGTTGAGCACGTCGCCGGCTAAGGCCATGCGGGTCTTTTTGGACGCGAACGTGCTGTTTTCCGCCGCCAAGTCAGATGGCGCCGTGCGTCAGTTGCTGCACCTGCTGCTGGATGCCGGCCACGAGTGCTGGGTTGACGGCTATGTGGTGACAGAGGCGCGCCGCAATCTTGGCGCCAAAGGTCAGGAGGCGTTGGCGCTGTTTGAGTCGTTGCTGGCGCACCTGCATGTCGGTTCGGTGCAGGCGCACGACCCCACACTACAGGACGCCGACTGGCTACCGGAGAAGGACAGGCCTGTGCTGGCCGCCGCAATGCGACTGCGCTGCGACGCGCTGGTCACCGGCGACAAGACGCACTTCGGCGTAGGTTACGGCAAGGTGTTCGGTGGTGTCACCATCCATTCGTCACGCTCCATGGCGGAATTGCTTCTACGTTGATCGTCAAACACCAGCCGCGTGCGCTTGCTCATCGGCGTGGTACGAAGAACGTACCATCGGACCGCAGGCAGCATGATGGAAACCCATTGCTGCGGCCTCCTGCTCAAAGACCTTGAACATATCGGGATGCACGTAGCGGGTTACCGGCAGGTGGTGGCCGGAGGGCGCCAGGTACTGACCGAGGGTCAGCATTTCCACATCGTGGTCGCGCAGGTCGCGCATGACGGTGAGGATTTCGTCGTCAGTTTCGCCCAGACCCAGCATCAAGCCCGACTTGGTCGGGACGTCGGGGTGATGCGCCTTGAATTGCTTGAGCAGCTTGAGCGAATGGGCGTAGTCGGCGCCGGGCCGCGCCTGTTTGTAGAGGCGGGGCACGGTTTCCAGATTGTGGTTCATCACATCGGGGGGATGGCCGCCCAATATCTCCAGCGCGATATCGAGCCGGCCACGGAAATCGGGCACCAACACTTCGATCCGGGTAGCCGGCGAATGCGCGCGAATTTTTGCGATGCAGTCGGCGAAGTGGCGGGCGCCTCCGTCGCGCAGATCGTCGCGATCGACACTGGTCACGACCACGTACTTGAGTTTCATCGCGGCGATGGTGCGCGCCAGCTTTTCCGGCTCCTCGGTGTCAGGCGGCAGCGGTTTGCCGTGGCCCACATCGCAGAACGGGCAACGCCGGGTGCACAAATCGCCGAGGATCATGAAGGTCGCAGTGCCTTTGCCAAAGCACTCGCCGATATTGGGACAGGTAGCTTCCTCACACACGGTATGTAGATTGTGTTCGCGCAGGATTTGCTTGACCTCGGCAAAACGCAAAGCGTTGCCGCCGGCTTTGACGCGGATCCAGTCGGGTTTTTTCAGCGTGGTTTGCAGCGGCACTATCTTGATGGGAATGCGGGCGGTCTTGGCTTCGCCGCGTTGCTTGATGCCGGTTTCAGACATGGGTGCTTCCGAGTTGTTGGTGAAGATGGGCGAGTAGTTTTTCACCCACGATATGTAAATCATACTCGCCGCCGAGGTCGCGCAGTTGGGTGACCGCCATGTTCTCGAGGCCGCAGGGATTGATCGCGGCATAGGGTGCGAGGTCCATATCGACGTTGAGCGAAACACCGTGATAGCTGCAACCGTTCTTGATTCGCAACCCCAGCGCCGCGATCTTCGCACCATTGACGTAAACACCTGGTGCACCGCTCAAGCGTTCGCCGTGGATGCCGCCATCCGCAAGCAGGGCGATCACGGCTTGCTCAATGCGCGTGACCATTTCTTTTACTTTATATGTCTGTCGCCGCAGGTCGATCAACAGATACGCGACGATTTGCCCCGGGCCGTGATAAGTAATCTGGCCGCCGCGATCAATCTTCACGATCGGGATGCCGATGTCGCGCAACAGATGTTCGGGCTTGCCGGCTTGTCCGAGCGTAAAAACCGGCGGGTGTTGCAGCAGCCAGATTTCATCCGGCGCATTTTCCGCGCGTGCCGCAGTGAATCCCTGCATTGCACGCCAAACCGGTTCGTAGTCAACGAGACCAAGGTGCTTGACTAGCGTTTCGCTCACAGCACAATCTTGACGAAGGGATGCGCGGTCAGCTCCATGTAGAGCGCATCGAGTTGTGCTTTGGAAACAGCGCGGATGGTACAAGTCAGCGACAGATACTTGCCGCCACTCGAAGGCCGCATCTCCATGGAGGCGGCGTCGAAATCCGGTGCATATTTCGCCACCACGTCGAGTACTGCCTGGGCAAAGCCGTCGCGCGTCGCGCCCATGATCTTGATCGGGAAGTCGCAGGGAAATTCAATCAGGGAGTCTTCATTCATTGCGCATCACCGCCTGTTTGAAAACCTGATACCAGCCATACATGGCAGTATATGCCGGGCCGGGTTTGCCGCCGCCAACGGGTCGGCCATCAAGGCTGACGATGGGCAGCACTTCTTTGGTCGATGATGTCATCCACAGTTCGTCGACATTGCGCACTTCCGTTTCGCTCACGTCACGCAGCTGCCGTGCCAGCCCGTGAGTAGCGGCCAGCTCCAGGATCACGTCGTAGGTGATGCCGGGCAGCATCAAATGACTTTTTTTCGGCGCCAGAAGCACGCCATCCTTTATCGCAAATATGTTGGACGCTGCGCCTTCGGTCAGGATGCCATCGCGGAATAGCACAGTCTCGATGCTGCCGGTATCCACCGCCAGTTGCCGCAACAAAACATTGGCCAGCAGCGAGATCGACTTGATGTCGCAGCGCAGCCAGCGATTGTCGATTGCGGATATGGCGGTGATACCTTGCGCGCGCTGTTGCTGCGATGGAACGGTCAGGTGCTCCGTCATCAGAAATACAGTTGGCTTGGGCTGCTTTGGAAAAGCGTGACTGCGCCTGCTATCAACGCCACGCGTGATCTGGACATAAACTGATTGATCTTCGAACATTGTCGCGGCGATGATTTTTCCAATCAGGATTGTCCACTGCGTTTCGTCATGCGGGTTCGGCAGACGGATCGCGTCGAGGTTTGCCTGCATGCGACGCAGATGTTCACGCAAACGAAACGGCTGTCGCGAGTAAACCGGAATGACTTCGTAAATGCCATCGCCGAACAGAAAACCCCGATCCATCACCGGCACTTTTGCGTCCTCGATCGGCATGAATTCGCCGTTCAGGTAGACAGTGGTCATGGCAGCATCAAATGTCCGGATTATTCAAACCACAGGCGCAGCGTGTCCCACGCCCGACCAAAAATGTTAGCGACAGGCACATCTTCAAGTGCCGCTACCGGATATTCGCCCCAGGGTTTGTTGTCGAGGAACAGTTTCAGGGTGGCGACTGGCATCCCTTTCTGAACAGGAGCGAGCAATGGTTGCCGGCTTGCCAGTTGCACCTTGAGCCGACTGGCGGCGCCTTTCGGCAGCGAGATGACAAAGTCCTCTGTGAATCCGGCCTTCACAGTGTTCAGTGCGCCCTTGAAAACCTTGAGTTGCGAGACAGTCTGGTTCTTGTCATAGAGTTTGGCCGCATCAAAAAATTGAAAACCGAAATTGAGCAGCTTCAGCGATTCTTCTGCACGTGCAGTTTCGGAGTCGGTGCCAAGCACTACTGAAATCAAACGCTGGGCTCCGCGTTTGCTTGATGCGATCAGGCAGAAACCTGCCGTCTCGGTGTGGCCGGTCTTGACACCATCCACGGTCGAATCCAGCCACAGCAACCGATTGCGATTGGGCTGCGTGATTTTGTTGTAACTGTATTCCCTGGTCGAATAGATCGGGTAGTAGTCGGGAAAGTCGCGGATCAAGGCACGGGTCAGTCGTGCCAGATCTCGGGCGGTCGCGTAGTGCTGGGGATCCGGCAGGCCAGTGGCGTTCACGAAATGGGTGTTGCTCAACCCCAGGCGCTGCGCCTCACGATTCATCATCTGCGCGAACGCATCTTCCGAGCCGGCGATGGTTTCGGCCAGTGCGATGCAGGCGTCGTTTCCCGATTGCACGATCATGCCGCGAATCAGTTCGGCGACTGTTACTGGCCGGTTCGGTTCAATGAACATGCGCGAACCTTGTGCCTTCCATGCACGCTGCGATACCGGAATCACCTGGTCGAGTTTCAGCGCGCCTTGTCGCAATGCACTGAAGGTCAGGTAGGCTGTCATCAGCTTGGTCAGCGATGCAGGCTCGACGCGGTCATCGGCTTTCGCAGAGGCCAATTCCTGGCCCGAGCCATAGTCAAGCAACAGCCAGGCGCGGGCGGCGACGGATGGGAGCTGGAGAGAGAGTTGTGCGTGGGCTGAAGCGGAGATCAGAACCAGCAGCCAGACGACGAGAATGGCAGGAAGACGCATAGGGCGGGGGTAGAGCGAAGGTGCAAAGACGAATTATAGAGGTACGCGTGTAACGGGACTTCAGCGTTGCACCACGACAGGTTTTATTTCCAGTGTCTCGGCGATGTTCTCCGCAATGCGCCGGGCTTCGTCGGCATTGGTCCACGGACCCAATTGCAGACGATAGATTTTGCCTGCGGCCTGCACCACCAGCTTTTCGCCGAGACTGCCCAGTTCCCTTTCCATTTTCGACTTCAAAGCTTCAGCATTGTCGCGATTACCGAATGCACCGAGTTGCAGCCATGTGCCGTGCGTGTCGGTGACTTCAGGCAGGGCTTCGTCACCGGTAGTTTTTGGTGGGTTGGGAATTTCCTTGACGGGTTCGTTTTGCGGCAAAGCGCGCGCGATCAATGTTTGCTGATCGGGCAGCACGCTTTCCACTGCCACCAGTCCGCGGCCGTTGCCGACCAGTCCCAGTTTCCAGGACGCGGTGTAGGAAAGATCGATGATGCGATCCGAATGGAACGGACCGCGATCATTGACGCGCACCACCACTGACTTGCCATTCGCGGGATTGGTGACACGGACATACGATGGAATAGGCAACGTGGCATGGGCTGCGGTCATGCCATACATGTCGTAGGGCTCGCCCGAGGACGTCTTCTGACCATGAAATTTCTTTCCGTACCAGCTTGCCAGCCCGTGCGCCTTGTAGGGCGCCAGTTCACGCATCGGCACATAGTCGCGGCCCAGCACCGAGTATGGATTGTTGGCGAACTTGTTGAGTGGTTCGGCTCTGGGGATCGCGTCCGGGATGGCGTCGAGATTTTCCGGCGGATTATCGCCGGGACCGTCGTCCTGATAAAAGCCGCCGCCACGTTTGAGGGAATAGGAAGGAGACTTCGCTGATGGAGCTTTTACCGGAGGTACTGTCACCGCCGGTGTCGACGATCGGTCGATGATGGGCGTGGGCGGCGCACTGGCGCATGCCGATAGCAGCAACGCGAAAAGCATGGGCAAACACCAACCCGGAGTTTTACGCATCACTTTTTTTGCCCTCACTTTTGAACCAGCATGCGATGCTTGTGAATGCTCATCAATATTCCAATGCCAAGAAACAGCGTGACCAGCGCGGTACCGCCGTAGCTGATGAAGGGCAGCGGCACGCCGACCACCGGCAGGATGCCGCTGACCATGCCCATGTTGACGAAAGCATAGGTGAAGAAGATCAGCGTGATCGATCCGGCCAGCAGGCGGGTGAACAGTGTCGGTGCGTTGGCGGCGATCATCAGGCCGCGGCCGATGAGCAATGCATAGACGGTCAGCAGCACCAGATTGCCGAGCAGTCCGAATTCTTCCGAGATCACCGCGAAGATAAAATCGGTATGTCGCTCCGGAAGGAAGTCCAGTTGGGCCTGCGTGCCTTGCCCCCAGCCCTTGCCGAAGATACCGCCGGAGCCGATGGCGATGGTGGACTGGATGATGTGAAAACCTTTTCCCAGCGGGTCGGCCTCAGGATCGAGCAAGGTGAGAATGCGGGCGCGCTGATAGTCGTGCATCACAGTCCATGCCATTGGCGCTGCAGCGGCAACGGCAGCAACCAGACCGAGGATGATTTTCCACGGCAGTCCGGCAAAGAAGATCACGAAAAAGCCGGCCGCCAGAACAAGAATTGCAGTGCCCAGATCAGGTTGTTTGGCAATCAGTACTACTGGAGCGAGCAGCAACAAGACGGCGATGCAGTAGTCGCGCAACCGTATCAGCGGTTCCCGCTTGTGGAAGTACCACGCCAGCATCAATGGCATGGCAATTTTCATGACTTCCGATGGCTGAATGCGCATCACGCCAAGGTTCAGCCAGCGCCGCGCACCTTTGGACACTTCGCCAAATTCCATCACTGCCAACAACAGCGTGAGGCCGACGATGTAGATGGGCAGTGCCAGGCGCATCAAACGTTGAGGTGGTATCTGTGCCGCCATGCGCATGACTACCAGCGCGGCAAGAACGTTGATGCATTGCGCCCCGAGCCGATCGGGAGATGCGCTTCCCAGCACCAGCACGGAAATGCCGAGGAGGATTGCCGCAAGAGCCATCAGCGGCGGATCGATCGGGTCGGTAAGTCGCCGCAGCAGATGGCGCAGGGTGTTGATCACTGGTCGTCCTCCACTGCCTGTTCATCAGTCGGTGCCGGTTCCTTGGGCAGTTTGCCGAGCAGGTAATAGTCGAACACCTGGCGTGCGATAGGTGCCGCAGCCTGCGCGCCGAAGCCGCCATTTTCCACCAGCACCGCAAGGGCGATGGTTGGCTTGTCGGCGGGTGCGAACGCGATGAACAGGGCGTGATCGCGCAAGTGTTGCTTGACACTGCCTTCGGTATATTTTTCGCCCTTGAGCGAATACACCTGCGCTGTACCGGTCTTGCCGGCAGACACATATTCGGCGCCGGCAAATGCACGTGCGCCGGTACCTTCCTTGTTCACGCCGATCATTGCATTCCTGATCACTTCGAGGTTTTCGGGTTTCAAGGGAATGGAGTTGAACGGTTGTAGTTCGACCGGAACACTTTGGCCGGTCCGGCCGTCGGCGATGCTCTTGACCAGGTGCGGGCGAACTCTGACGCCGTTGTTGGCCAGAGCGGTAACAGCGATAGCAAGTTGCATCGGTGTGTAGGCGTTGTAGCCTTGACCGATGCCGACCGAGATGGTTTCACCGGCATACCATTTTTGCTGTCCGGAATTTTTGAAACGCTTGCGCTTCCATTCCTGTGAAGGCAGGGTACCTTCCGATTCGCCCTCAATGTCGATGCCACTGCGCTGACCGAAACCGAACTGGCGCATGAAGTTGGAGATATTGTCGATCCCCAGGTCGTTGGCCAGCATGTAGTAGTAGGTGTCGCAGGAAACGACAAGAGATTTGTACATGTCCACCGTGCCGTGGCCACCTTTTTTGTCATCATGAAACTGATGGCCGCCAAACATGAAATAGCCCGGATCGAAAATCGTTTGTTCGGGCCGCCGCTTGCCGTACTGAAGCGCGGCCAGCGCCATGTATGGTTTGAAGGTGGAACCCGGCGGATAGGCGCCGTTAAGCGCGCGATTGATCATCGGTTTGTCAGGCGAAGTATTGAGTTGGTCCCAGTTGCTGGAGTCAATACCGTCGACAAAAAGATTGGGATCGTAGTTGGGCACCGAGACCAGGGCGAGCACACCGCCGGTGGAGGGTTCTATCGCCACCAGTGCGCCCTTGCGATCGCCGAAAGCCTTTTCGGCAATCTCCTGCAATTTGGCGTCAATGGTTAACGTGAGATTGTTGCCGGGTGTTGGTGGC
Source organism: Sterolibacteriaceae bacterium (assembly GCA_025360425.1). Taxonomy (GTDB): domain Bacteria; phylum Pseudomonadota; class Gammaproteobacteria; order Burkholderiales; family Rhodocyclaceae; genus JANYCD01. The sequence goes on along the minus strand of JANYCD010000003.1, from coordinate 5,025 downwards.
GTACTCGCCAGGGTACGCACGGCGCGGCCGCCAGCATCCACTTCCACCTGTTCGAAGCCGGTGCGTCCGTGCAGGTCGAACTCGTAGTGCTGCTCCAGGCCACTCTTGCCGAAGTGGTCAGTACCGCGATAGTTGTCCTCCTGATTCTGGTCTTCGATCTTGTCGTTATCCTGGTCCGTCACGCGACCGATATAGCCGAGCAGATGCGAGGCTAAAGCACCCATCGGGTACTGGCGGAACAGGCGGGCCTTGATATCCACACCTGGAAAGCGGTAACGGTGTGCGGTGAATTTCGCCACCTCCTCGTCGCTGAGTCGGGTGCGAATCGGCAGCGACTCGAAATTCTTCGATTCGTCGAGCAGCTTTCTGAAGCGCTTGCGATCCTTGGGTTGTATCTCGATGATCTCGGCCAGCTGGTCGATGACGGATTCAAGATTGCCTGCCCTGGACGGCATGATTTCCAGGGTATAGGCCGAGTAATTGTGGGCCAGCACGACGCCGTTGCGATCAAGGATCAATCCGCGATTGGGTACGACCGGAACCAGCGAAATGCGATTGTCTTCGGCGCGCGTCTGGTAATAGCTGTGCTGGACAACCTGTAACCAAAGAAAGCGGAGTATCAGCAAGCCAAAGCAGAACAATACAAAACCGCCGGCGATACCGAGACGTCGGCGAAAGTGCTCAAGACTCTCCTGTGGATTGGTAAATTCCATTTAACGGACAGTGAGGAGTGATGAGTGATGAGTGAGGAGCAACACCGTTCCCCGCACCTGTATTGCCTTCAGCTCCTCACTTCTCACTCCTCACTCCTCACTAAATGGGGCGGTTGTCGTCACGATCCGTCGGACGATACTGAGGCAGCAGCAGCATGTAAGTCAGTGGATGCCAGAGCGCCGTGGCAATGAAGCTGGACAGGAACCACAACAGGCCGGGAAATTCGCCGCCGCTGATCAGCCGTGTTATCAGCATCACGATTTGCATGCCGAGCAGCATCGGCAGCACATGCAAGGCTTGCAGACCAAGCGGGAACCAAAGGATGCGACGCGATAATCCACCTGCTGCGAAAGCGAGCAATACATAAGCAAGCGCGTGTTGCCCCATGACGCTCCCATCAGCGACATCCATCGCCAAACCGAGGAAGAAGGCTGACCCCATGCCGACTTTGAGTGATTGATGAATGCACCAGAAAGTGAGCACCAGCGCGACCCAGTCGGGGACACCGGGAAGACGGCCGAAGGGAATTAGATTCAGCAGCAGTGCCACGGCTATCGACAGCGTGATGAACCAGCTGCGGGCGGGCAGGAGGATGCGATTCGAAGAGTGGGTCGGTTGCACGGCCATGTCAGTGCCCTTTTTTCACGCGTTTGCCCCGATTGGATTTTTCCTCTTGCGGCACTGGCTGTTCCGGAGGTGCCGGCAATGTTTCGCGGTTGCCCAGCACCAGTACCTGGCCGCGTCGTTCTACCCCGGCCAACGGTACGCACTGGATGCGGGCGAAAGAGAAGGAGCTGGTGTGATCAATGTGAATCACCTTGGCCACTGGCAGGCCGGGCAGATAAATACCGTCAAGACCGGAAGTGACCAGGATGTCGCCGGGCTGTATCTCGGCATTCGCCGCCATGTAGCGCAACTCCAGCATTCCGGCGCCGGCACCAGCCAGGATGGCACGCAACCCATTGCGCTGGACCTGAACCGGGATCGCCTGTTCCTTGTCCGTGAGCAGGGTCACTTCGGCGGTTAGCGGAAACACCCGGGTGACCTGGCCAATCACGCCGATGTCGTCGATCACCGCCTGGCCTGCTGCGATGCCCTGCTGCATGCCCTTGTCGATCATGATCTTGCGCGAAAAAGGATCACGCGCCGCGTAAAGGATGTCCGCGATCCGGCCCTCCACTGGCTGCCGTGCCCGCATGTCGAGCAGTGCCCGCAAGTGCTTGTTTTCATCTTCGAGGTGCTGCTGGCGCAGCAACAGATTGGCAATGGCAACCTGCTTTTTGCGCAGCTCGTCGTTTTCCTGATGCAGGGTCGTCAGCGCGGAGAAGTATTTGCCAAGGTCACCGCCGGCCTCGACCGGCAGATAGGCCACCCGCTGTAACGGCCAGGCGGCAATCGAGGCAGCGAAACGCACCCAATCCAGCGTATGGAAGCGCAGATCGGCTGCCAGCAGCAGCACCGACAGAACCATGAAGAAGGCCAGCCGAGCTAGCGGCGCCGGACCCCGCTTGAAAAATGGGGGTGGCAAATGGCCAACAACGGACATCAAGGCTGCTCTTCTCCCCCGCGACGAATACAGGCTGAAACCGGCGCCATGCCGACGCCGACTTGCAAGCTACACGGTGAGAGCACTACTCGTTGGCGAAAATACTGCCGAGTTTGTCCATCTTTTCCAGTGCCAGGCCCGAACCGCGTACCACACAGGTGAGCGGATCGTCCGCTACCAGCACTGGCAGGCCGGTTTCTTCCATCAACAGCCGGTCGATGTCGCGCAGCAGTGCTCCGCCGCCCGTCAGCACCATGCCCTTTTCGGCGATGTCGGCGCCGAGTTCGGGTGGCGTTTGCTCAAGGGCGATTTTGACTGCGCCAACAATCTGGTTCAGCGGGTCGGTCAACGCCTCGAGAATTTCGTTGGAGGAGATGGTGAAACTGCGCGGAATACCTTCCGCCAGATTGCGGCCCTTGACCTCCATCTCCTTTACCTCGGAGCCAGGGAAGGCCGAACCGATTTGTTTCTTGATCGCCTCGGCCGTGGTTTCGCCGATCAGCATGCCGTAGTTGCGGCGAATGTAGTTGATGATGGCCTCGTCGAACTTGTCGCCGCCGACGCGCACCGAACCAGCATACACCATGCCGCCCAGCGAGATCACGCCGACCTCGGTGGTGCCGCCGCCGATGTCGACCACCATCGAACCGGTCGCGTCAGATACCGGCATATCAGCACCGATGGCAGCGGCCATCGGCTCCTCGATCAAGTACACCTGGCTGGCGCCGGCGCCGAGCGCCGATTCACGGATGGCGCGGCGCTCCACTTGGGTCGAGCCGCACGGTACGCAAATGATGATGCGTGGACTTGGCGAAAACAGACGCGAGTCATGTACCTTCTTGATGAACTGCTTGAGCATTTGCTCGGTGACGGTGAAGTCGGCGATGACGCCGTCTTTCATCGGCCGGATGGCGGTGATGTTGCCGGGCGTTTTGCCCAGCATCTGCTTGGCTGCCATGCCGACCGCCTGGATGGTTTTCTTGGCGTTGGGACCGCCTTCGGTGCGGATCGCCACGACCGAGGGCTCGTTCAATACGATGCCCTTGCCGCGCACATAGATCAATGTGTTCGCGGTGCCAAGATCGATTGCCAGGTCATTGGAAAAATAGGAACGCAGGGAACTGAACATCGTGATTCCGATCGGGGTGTTGCAGCCGCCCGCAATGCAGACTCCGGGCGGCGGGAAGGGGCTTATGATACCCTATCGCGCTCGCCAATTTAAGCCAGATTCCGCATGTCACTGAGCCTTGACGAGGTCCGCCGTATCGCCCGGCTGGCCCGTATCGAACTTTCCCCCAGCGAGACCGAAACCACCCGCGATCAGCTCAACGGCATTTTCGCGTTCATCGAACAGTTACAGACTGTCGATACCACCGGAATAGAACCGATGTCGCATGCGGTCGATGTCGTGCAACGCCTGCGTGAGGATAAGGTGACCGAGTTCGATCGCCGCGCCGACTTCCAGAAAATCGCCCCCGATGTAGAGGCTGGCCTGTACTTGGTACCCAAGGTAATCGAATGATTAACGCTTCGCTCAAGGAACTATCGGCGGCTCTCGCTGAAAAGAAGATCTCCGCAGTCGAGTTGGCAGCAGTGTTTCTGGATCGGATCGACAGGCTCAACCCCGCGCTCAACGCTTTTGTCACGGTCGACCGTCACAAAACACTGGCCATGGCCAAGGACGCCGATGCGGTGCGTGCCGCCGGCAACGCGAACCGGCTCACCGGCATTCCCCTCGCCCATAAGGACATCTTTTGCACCGACGGTTGGCGCACCACCTGTGGTTCGAAAATGTTGTCCAACTTTATTTCACCTTACGATGCCACGGTGGTGGAAAAGTTCAGGACGGCTGGCATGGTGACCTTGGGCAAACTCAACATGGATGAATTTGCCATGGGTTCGTCCAACGAGACTTCGTTTTTCGGCCCGGTGAAGAATCCCTGGGATGTGAGTCGTGTGCCTGGCGGTTCTTCCGGTGGATCTGCCGCCGCCATTGCAGCGCGTCTGGCGCCAGCGGCGACCGGCACCGACACCGGTGGCTCGATTCGTCAACCGGCCAGTCTGTGCGGCCTAACCGGCCTCAAGCCGACCTACGGCGTGGTCTCCCGCTATGGCATGATCGCCTTTGCCTCGTCGTTGGATCAGGCTGGGCCCATGGCGAAAAGTGCCGAGGATTGCGCGCTGCTGCTCAACGTCATGGCTGGTTTTGATGCGCGGGATTCGACTTCGCTCGAACGGCCCGCCGAGGACTACAGCGCCGATCTCGAAAAACCCTTGAACGGTCTGCGTATCGGCTTGCCCAGGGAGTTCTTTGGCGACGGCATGGACGCCGATGTGCGCGCCGCTGTGGAAAAAGCCCTGGCCGAATATCGCAAACTTGGCGCGACGACGGTTGAAGTCCATTTACCAAACTCAGGGCTTTCGGTTCCCGCCTATTACGTGATTGCGCCGGCCGAGGCGTCAAGCAATCTGTCGCGCTTTGACGGTGTGCGCTACGGCCACCGCGCAGCGGAGTACACGGATCTTGCCGACATGTATTGCAAGACGCGGGCCGAAGGTTTTGGCGCCGAGGTGAAACGCCGCATCCTCATCGGCACGTATGTTTTGTCGCACGGTTACTACGATGCCTACTATCTCAAAGCGCAGAAGATCCGCCGCCTGATCGCACACGACTTCGCTGAAGCATTCAAGAAATGTGATGTGATCATGGGACCCGCATCGCCTTCGGTCGCTTTCAAATTCGGCGAAAAAAGCGCCGACCCGGT
>JANYCD010000001.1 GCA_025360425.1 Sterolibacteriaceae bacterium | reverse complement strand
GGCGGCATGCCGCCTAATGCGCTGCCCGGTGGGCAAGTGGTACTGCCCACCCCCCGACCCCCGCCCCGTGGGCGGGGGTGACGAAGTTAGAGTAATTGTTAGATAGGAGAAAAAAATGGCTTACAGCGAAAAAGTTATTGATCACTACGAAAACCCGCGCAACGTCGGCTCCTTTGGCAAGGACGAAGACGATATCGGTACCGGCATGGTCGGCGCTCCGGCTTGCGGCGATGTGATGAAGTTGCAGATCAAGGTCGGCAAGGACGGCATCATCGAGGATGCCAAGTTCAAGACCTATGGTTGCGGTTCGGCCATCGCTTCCAGTTCGCTGGTAACCGAGTGGGTCAAGGGGAAGACGGTTGATCAGGCCATGGAAATCCGTAACACGCACATCGCCGAAGAGTTGGCGCTGCCCCCGGTCAAGATCCATTGCTCGATTCTTGCCGAGGATGCCATCAAGGCAGCGGTGGCCGATTACAAGAAGAAGCACGCCGAACAGGGAGCGTGAAATGGCGGTGACCTTGAGCGAAAAAGCGGCGGAGCACGTCGCCAATTATCTGACCAAACGCGGCAAGGGCTTTGGTTTGCGTCTTGGCGTGCGTACTTCCGGGTGCTCCGGCATGGCCTACAAACTGGAATTCGCCGACGCGAGCAACCCGGAAGATCTTGTGTTTGAGAGCCATGGCGTGAAGGTCCTGGTCGACCCGAAGAGCCTGCCCTACCTTGAAGGTACGCAACTCGACTACACCAAGGAAGGATTGAACGAAGGATTCAAGTTCATCAATCCGAACGTCAAGGACGAATGTGGCTGCGGTGAAAGCTTCAACGTCTAAATAGATGAGCATTCTTCAGGATCACTTTGCGCTGCTTGGTCTGCCCCGTCGCTATACGCTGGACGGTACAGACCTGGAGCGTCGCTATCGTGATGTGCAGTCGCGCGTGCATCCCGACAAGCATGCCCATCTCGGCGATGCCGATCGGCGCCAGGCGATGCAGTGGGCAACGCAGGTGAATGCGGCCTATCAGACGCTGAAGAATCCGCTTGCGCGCGGGCGCTATCTGCTTGAACTGGCGGGGCATGATCCGCAGGTCGAACACAACACCGCGATGCCGACTGAATTTCTGGTGGAGCAGATGGAGTTGCGCGAAGCGGTCGTCGAAGCGCGCAGCGGCGGCGCCAGCGAAGTGCTGGAAGAGTTGAGTGATCGGATCAGGCGCGAAATCAACAATCAGTTTCGGACGCTGCAACAGCTATTGGACGAGAGCCATGACTACGAGGCCGCTGCCGGTCTGGTGCGTCGGCTGATGTTTCAGGAAAAGCTGTTGCAGGAAATTCACGACGCGCTCGAAGCCATAGAGGCTTAGGGACTCTTACAACTGACCGGTGCCCCTGCGGCACGCGCTGGATTCCATAAAATGGCGCTATTACAAATCGCAGAACCGGGTGAGTCCGCGGCCCCGCACGAACATCGTCTCGCGGTCGGGATCGACCTCGGCACCACCAATTCGCTGGTTGCCACGGTGCGCAGCGGCATGGCCGTGGTACTCAACGATGATCACGGCCACGCGTTGCTGCCTTCCGTGGTGCGTTACCGACCCGACGGTACGATCAGCATCGGCTACGATGCCCAGGTGGGCGAGGGTGACGATCCGAAGAACACCATCGTTTCGGTCAAGCGCTTCATGGGTCGCGGTCGCAAGGACATCGCCCATATCGAGTCGATGCCCTACGATTTTGTCGATGCCGAAGGCATGGTCAAACTTCGCACCGTGCAGGGCATTAAAAGTCCGGTCGAGATCTCTGCGGAGATCCTGCGCAAACTGCGTGAGCACTCAGAGCGATCCCTGGGTGGGCCGCTGACCGGCGCAGTGATCACGGTTCCCGCGTATTTCGACGACGCCCAGCGCCAGGCCACCAAGGATGCGGCGCGCCTGGCCGGTCTCAACGTGCTGCGTCTACTCAATGAACCTACTGCCGCCGCCATTGCCTACGGTCTCGACAACGGGATCGAAGGCATCTATGCGGTGTTCGATCTGGGCGGTGGCACCTTCGATATCTCGATACTCAAACTCACCAAGGGTGTATTCGAAGTTCTGGCGACGGGCGGCGACTCGGAACTGGGTGGCGACGATTTCGACCAGCGCGTATTTTGCTGGATCATCGAGGAAGCCAGACTCGCACCGCTGTCGCACAAGGACGCGCGGGTGCTGCTGACGCGGGCGCGCGAAGCCAAGGAGCATTTGACCGCGCATGGTGAGGCACCGATCACGGTGAAGATTGGCAGTGGTGAGTACGTGGATTTGAAATTGACCACCGAAATATTTACTGAAATCACTCGCACGTTGGTGCAGAAGACATTGGCGCCGACCAAAAAAGCCTTGCGTGATGCCGGATTGGCGGTCGACGAAATCAAAGGTGTGGTCATGGTGGGTGGTGCAACGCGCATGCCGCAAATTCAGCACGCAGTGGGACAGTTGTTCAAACAGGAGCCGCTGAACAATCTTGATCCGGACAAGGTGGTTGCCCTGGGCGCCGCCACGCAAGCCAATCTGCTGGCGGGCAATCGTGCTGCGGGCGACGACTGGTTGTTGCTCGACGTGATCCCGCTGAGCTTGGGCATCGAAACCATGGGTGGCTTGGTGGAAAAAGTCATCCCGCGCAACTCCACATTGCCGATTTCGCGCGCGCAGGAATTCACGACCTACAAGGATGGACAGACCGCGATGGCGATCCAGGTGGTGCAGGGCGAACGCGAACTGGTTTCCGATTGTCGCTCTCTCGCGAAATTCGAACTGCGCGGCATTCCACCGATGGTAGCCGGCGCAGCGCGCATTCGCGTCAGTTTTCAGGTTGACGCGGATGGCCTGTTGTCGGTGACCGCCCAGGAACTGACAACCGGCCGCGAGACGCGCATCGAAGTCAAACCGGCATACGGACTGAGCGACAATGAAATTGCCACGATGCTGAAAGACAGCATCGATTACGCATCAGATGACGCACAGCGCCGCGCTTTGCGGGAAGTACAGGTAGATGCGCAACGGTTGATCCAGGCCACGCAATCGGCCCTCAATCAGGATGTACGCCTGCTTTCTACACAGGAACTCAACGATATCGAAACTTGCATGAAAAAACTGAACGAGGTGATGCCCGGGGAAGATCGCGGCGCCATTGACGCAGCAATGGAGGCGCTTGGCCATGCCACCGCAGAGTTCGCAGCACGGCGCATGAACGACAGCGTCAAACAGGCGCTTTCCGGCCGAAGAATTGAGGAGCTCGACGCGTGACCCAGCTTATTGTTTTACCGCATCAGGAACTGTGTCCGGACGGTGCGGTCATCGACGCGGCGCCGGGCCAGTCGATCTGCGATGTGCTGTTGTCGAACGATATCGAAATTGAACACGCCTGCGAGAAGTCGTGTGCATGCACCACCTGCCACGTCGTGGTGCGTGAAGGCTACGGCTCGCTCAATGAGGCGGAGGAGCTTGAAGAGGACATGCTCGACAAGGCGTGGGGTCTCGAACCCCTGTCACGCTTGTCATGTCAGGCGATTGTTGGCGATACACCGCTGGTGATCGAGATTCCCAAGTACACCATCAACATGGCCAAGGAAGGCAAGAAATGAAATGGACCGATACGCTCGATATCGCCATTGAGCTGGCGGAAACCTACCCCGAAGTGGATCCGACAAAGATCAATTTTGTCGATCTGATGCGCTGGGTCATGGCGCTGCCAGGCTTCGATGACAGCGACAAGCACTGTGGGGAAAAAATTCTTGAAGCGGTCCAGATGGCCTGGATCGAAGAGGTCGAGTAGGGATTCCGGGTGTTAACCGACACCCATTGCCATCTCGATGCGGCGGAGTTCGACGCTGATCGCGATCAGGTCGTGGCGCGGGCAAGGTTGGCAGGCGTGAGCCGCATCATTGTTCCGTCAGTAGGCCGGGCCAACTTTGGCGCCGTCGCCAGCCTGTGCCGCGACTATTCCGAATGTCGCCCCGCTTACGGCATCCATCCGATGTACGTGGATCGCGCCCATGAGGATGACCTCGCTGCCTTGCGCGAAACATTGATACGCGAACAGCCCATGGCAGTGGGCGAGATCGGGCTGGATCGGTTCGTCGAAGATCGTGATGATGCGCGCCAGGAATTTTTTTTCGTCGAGCAGCTCAAGATGGCGCGCGAATTCGGCTTGCCGGTGTTATTGCAT
>JANYCD010000075.1 GCA_025360425.1 Sterolibacteriaceae bacterium | reverse complement strand
TCAGCCGTGGCATCGACGATGTCCCGGCAGAATTCGAAGATGGCATCGGGGTGATTCGCGAGGTGCGTCGGAAACCGGCGCGGATCGGGATCAAGGCCGACACAGAGCAACGAGTTGCGGCTGCGCCAAGCTTCGTTGAGGCGAGAAATGAAGGTCATGCGATCTCCCGAAGACAGATCAGGCGCGCCGCCATGTCGTGCCTGCTGCCGAATCCTCCAGCACAACACCCGCCGCTTTGAGTTCATCACGAATCCGGTCGGACTCGGCATAGTTCTTTGCTTTTTTGGCAGCATTACGCGCCGCGATACTCGCTTCGATGTCCGCGTTGTTCAAACCGCTTTCCGATTTCGGTGCGGCTTGAAGAAATTGTGCCGACTCCCGTTCCAGCAAACCGAGAACTCCGCCCAACGCCTTGAGCTGCGATACAAGCGTTGGATCAGCGTTACGGTTAATTTCGGCTGCAAGATCGAACAGCACCGCCATTGCTTCCGGCGTGCCGAAGTCGTCGTCCATCGCGGCACGGAAACGCTGTGCGTGCGCCTCCTGCCAATCGACGACAGCCACGCCCTTGCAGTCCTTCAGTGCCGTGTATAGCCGTGCCAGCGACTGGCGCGCATCGTCAAGATGGGCATCGGAATAGTTGAGCCCGCTGCGATAATGCGCGCGCAGGATGAAGAAGCGCACCACCTCGGCGTCATATTTCTTCAATACCTCGCGAATGGTGAAAAAGTTGCCGAGTGATTTCGACATTTTTTCTTCATCGACGCGGACGAAACCATTGTGCATCCAGTAGTTCACCGAAACTTCGTTGTGCGCACCTTCGGACTGGGCAATCTCGTTTTCATGATGGGGAAACTGAAGGTCCATGCCGCCGCCATGAATGTCGAAATGCCTGCCGAGCAATTGCGAACTCATCGCCGAACATTCGAGGTGCCAACCGGGACGGCCCTCACCCCAGTGCGACGCCCAGCGCGCCTCGGCCGGTTCGTCGGCCTTGGCGTGTTTCCAAAGCACAAAATCGAGCGGATCCTGCTTGCCTTCCATCACATCAACCCGTTCACCCGCGCGCAGGTCTTCCAGCGACTTGCCCGACAGCTTGCCGTAGCCCTTGAAGCGGCGCACGTGGTAGCAGACGTCGCCATTGCCGGCGACGTAGGCATAACGGTTCTTTTCCAGGGCGCCGATCATGTCCAGCATCTGCGGCACATATTCGGTGGCGCGCGGCTCATGGTCGGGCTTGATCACACCCAGTGCCGCGGCGTCCTCGTTCATGGCGGCAATGAAACGGTCGGTCAAGGCGCGGATGGTCTCGCCATTCTCGGCGGCGCGCTTGATGATCTTGTCGTCGATGTCGGTGATGTTGCGCACATAGGTCACCGCATATCTGCTGGCCCGCAGCCAGCGCGTCACCATGTCGAACACCACCATGACCCGGGCATGGCCGAGGTGACAGAAGTCGTACACGGTCATGCCGCAGACATACATGCGCACCTTGCCCGGTTCGATCGGCACAAAGTCCTGCTTTTCGCGGGCGAGGGAATTGAAGAGCTTCAGCATGGAAACGCACCCTGGGGTTTGAGCAAAGCCCAAGGAGAGTCGGTTTTCTTCCAATCGGGCGTTGTGGTTGGAATCAGCCTTGGCTTCTTTGTTAGAATCTCAGATTGAACATCCATCCGTGTCGACAATATAACATGACCGCACGCCGCGCTGCCCTTCCCTACGCCCTTGCTGCCGCCTTGGCATTCTCCGTCGCCTTGATGGCGTTGCCGGTCCATGCTGACTCGCTGCAGGATGCGACGAAATCGCTGAAGCAGGGACAAAATGCCCAAGCACTTGATCAAGTCGACAAATATCTTTCGGGAAATCCGAACGACGCTCAGGGACGTTTTCTGAAGGGCGTGATTCTGACCGAGATGAACCGAACGCAGGATGCTGTCGGTGTTTTCACCAAACTGACCGAGGACTACCCGGAACTGCCGGAGCCCTATAACAATTTGGCCGTGATTTACGCCCAGCAGAAGCAGTACGACAAGGCCAGGCAGGCGCTGGAAATGGCTATTCGCACCCATCCTTCCTATGCCACCGCCCACGAGAACCTGGGCGATATTTATGCCCGCATGGCGAGCCAGGCCTACGACAAGGCGTTGCAACTCGACTCTTCCAATTCCAGCGCACAAACCAAGCTGGCGATGATTCGCGAACTGATGAGTGTCACCCCACGCGGAACGCGCACGGCGGCAGCGCCAGTCGTTGCAGAACCTTCGAAACCGATTCAGGTGGCGGCGGTACCCGAGGTCAAGCACGTCGTAACACCAACTCCACCCGAACCGGAGAAAGCAGTAGCCGTTTCAGCCGATGCTGACGAGATAGCCAAGGCCATCGACAGCTGGGCGTCGGCATGGTCATCCAAGGACGTCAAAGGCTATCTGTCGCACTACGCAGCAAGCTTCAAGACACCAGGCGGTGTATCGCGTGCAAAGTGGGAAGCCGAGCGTGGCAGTCGCGTAGGAAAACCCGGCGCCATTCAGGTCACCGTCGAGAATCTTAAAGTCACCGCCAGCCGGCCCGATCAGGCCACCGTCAAATTCCGCCAACACTATATTTCCGCGTCGCTCAAATCGTCCAGCAACAAGGTGCTGGTGATGGTCAAGCAAAACGGAAAATGGCTGATTCAACAGGAGCGGATCGGCAGTTGATGAAGAAGCCGGTTCGCTTCCGACTGCTGCTGGCGATATTCGCGTTTGCCGTTTGTTCGGTTGCCGACGCGGTCACCGCGCGCTACAGCGATGCCGGACCGGAGCCTTTGCTAGCTGATGCGTTCAGCGCGATTGAGCAAAACCAGTATGACGAGGCGCTTAATCGCGTCGAAGCGCTGATCAAGGCCTATCCCAATTTTCGCTTGGCCCACCTGATTCGCGGTGACCTGCTGCTGGCACGCACCCGGCCGCTAACCAGCTTTGGCGAGGGCGGCGGCAAGGCATCGGCTGGCAAGATCGCAGATCTGCGCGCTGAAGCCATTGCCCGACTCACCGCCTACAAGACCAGGCCGCCGAAAAACTATATACCGCGCTATCTCATGCAAATGGGGCCGGATCAGAAGTACGCGCTGGTGGTCGACACTGAAAAATCGCGGCTCTATCTGTACCAGAACGACAAGGGAATGCCTCACTTCGTCGCCGATTACTATGTGACACAAGGCAAGCTCGGCGCCGACAAGATCAAGGAAGGCGACCAGCGTACGCCGATCGGTGTTTATCGCGTCACTTCCAGCCTGCCCAAACAGAAACTCAGCGATCTGTATGGCAGCGGCGCATTCCCGCTCAATTATCCCAACGAATGGGACAAGCGCATGGGGCGCAACGGCCATGGCATCTGGCTGCACGGCACGCCTTCCGACACATTTTCGCGTCCACCGCGGGCCTCCGATGGCTGCGTGGTGCTGGCCAATCGCGATCTCGACGCGATCTCCAAAGATTTCCAGATCGGCTTGACGCCGGTCATCATCAGCAACAACATCGAGTGGCTGTCGCTTGACGACTGGCAGAGCGAACGCTCTTCACTGCTGACGAAAATCAACGAGTGGCGCAGCGACTGGGAAACGCGGGATGTCGCACGTTACGCCAGCCATTACTCGCCATCATTTAGCAGCGATGGACAAAACTACCAGCAGTGGGTTCAGCAAAAGCAGAAAGTGAATGCCGGCAAAAGCTGGATCAAGGTCAGGATCGACAACATCAGCATGTTCCGCAATCCCGGCAAGGAAGAATACGTTGTGGTGACATTCGAACAAGACTACAAAAGCAACAACCTTTCCAACCGCATGAAGAAGCGTCAATACTGGATCAAGCAGGATGGCAACTGGAAGATCCTTTTCGAAGGTGCCGTTTGAACCCTCCCCATTCAACAGAACAACCGGAACTCTCATGAAAAAATTCATTTGCGCCTTCGGCATTTTTCTCATCTCACTCTCGGCAGTCGCCGCCAACCCGGTGGTGGAAATGAAAACCAGTCAAGGCACCATCCTGATTGAGCTTGATCCGGCGAAAGCGCCGAAGTCGGTCGACAATTTCCTGCAATATGTCAAGGCTGGCTTTTACAACGCCACCCTGTTTCACCGCGTCATCAACAACTTCATGATTCAAGGCGGTGGCTTTGAAGCCGGAATGAAACATAAAGACACCCGCGATCCCATCATTAATGAATCCGGCAATGGTTTGAAGAACGTCGCCGGCAGCATCGCCATGGCCCGCACCAGCGACCCAAACTCTGCGACGGCACAGTTTTTCATTAACCTGGCTGATAACGCATTTCTTGATCAGGGGGCCGGTTACGCGGTGTTCGGCAAGGTCACGCAGGGTTTCGATATCGTCCAGAAAATCGGTGGCACGCCCACCGGCTACCAGGACATTCCGACCACACCGGTGACGATTGAATCGGTAAAACTTCTTTCTCCAAAAAAGTAAATCTTCAAGGAAACGCGACATGATCAAGCTGCATACCAACCACGGTGTCATCGCCATCGAACTGAACTCGGCTGAGACGCCCAAGACCGCGCAGAACTTCATCGACTATGTAAAAGCCGGCCACTACGACAACACGATTTTCCATCGCGTCATCGATGGCTTCATGATCCAGGGCGGCGGCTTCGAATCCGGCATGAAACAGAAATCCGTCGGCGCACCGATCGACAATGAAGCCGAACTCGGCCACAAGACAGGCCTTAAAAACAAGCGCGGCACGCTAGCCATGGCCCGCACTTCCGACCCGCACTCTGCCACCGCCCAGTTCTTCATCAACGTCGCCGACAGTGCCTTTCTCGACTTCACCGCGCCCTCCGGCAACGGTTGGGGCTACTGCGTGTTCGGCCGTGTCGTTGACGGCATGGATGTGGTCGACAAGATCAAGGCGGTCAAGACCGGTAAATCCGGTTTCCACGCCGACGTGCCGGTGGAAGACGTCGTCATCGAACGCGCCGAACTTGTCTGAGCAGGATTGACGACTTACCTCATCTCCGACCTGCACCTCTGTCCGTCGCGCCCCGGCGCGACGGCGCTGTTGCTGAGCTTTCTCGCCGGCCCGGCGGCACGGGCCGGCGCGTTATACATCCTCGGCGACCTGTTTGAATACTGGGCGGGCGACGACCATCTGGGCGATCCATTCAACGCCCGTGTCTGCACTGCGATCAAGGCCGTCGCCACTCACGGAATACCTGTTTTCTTTCTCGCCGGCAATCGTGATTTCCTGGTCGGTGAAGATTTTGCCCGTGCCTGCGGTACGAGCCTGCTGACAGAACCCTTGATCCGTGACATCGCCGGCAAACCCACCCTGCTCCTGCATGGCGATACGCTGTGTACCGATGATATCGACTACCAGAACTTTCGAACCATGGTTCGCGCGCCGCAGTGGCGCAGCGATTTCCTGTCCCGTCCTCTCGCCGAACGCATTTCGGTGATTGAAGGTTTGCGCGAGCGCAGCACGGTGGAAAAACAGCGCAAGTCCATGGCGTTGATGGATACCAATAACGATGCCGTGGCCGCCGCCTTTAGTGAACATGGTGTGACCCGGATGATCCACGGTCATACCCACCGGCTCGCGCACCACGAACACAGCGTCGATGGCCAAATCTGTCAGCGCTGGGTGCTAGGCGATTGGTCGGACACGGCAGGCAACTGCCTGGCCTGCGACGCCGATCAGTGGAAATTCCGCTATTGGGATGGCACAGCGCTCACTTGAATCCGCACTCGCCCATCCCCGAATCCCTTCCGTTATAAAATTACACTTTCCGCCGCTCTTTCCCGAGGAATCCCATGAGTCTCAAGCTGCCCGCCGGCGTGCAAATCAACGCGCCCATCAAACCCGATTACGAACAAATCCTGACGCACGACGCCCTGGCGCTGGTTGCAAAACTTCATCGCGCTTTTGAAACACGCCGCCAGGAATTGCTGAAAAAACGCATCGAACGTCAGGCGCGGATCGATGCTGGTGAAATGCCTGACTTTCTGCCCGAAACAAAGAATATCCGCGAAGGCGACTGGAAGATAGCGCCGTTACCGAAGGCACTGGAAAACCGCCGCGTCGAGATCACTGGTCCCGTCGAAGCCAAGATGATCATCAACGCCTACAACTCCGGCGCTGACAGTTACATGAGCGACTTCGAGGACTCCAACAGCCCGAAGTGGGACAACCAGATCCAGGGTCAGCTCAACCTCTACAAGGCCATTCGCCGTGAGCTGAGCTTCAAGAATGAAGCCGGCAAGGAATACAAGCTCAACGACAAGATTGCCACTCTGCAAATTCGCCCGCGCGGCTGGCATCTGGATGAAAAGCATGTGACGGTAGATGGTCAGCGCGTTGGCGGCGGCATCTTCGACTTCGCCCTGGTGTTCTTCCACAATGCGAAGGAACAAGTCGCGCGCGGCGCCGGCCCCTTCTTCTACCTGCCGAAGATGGAAAGCCATCTCGAAGCCCGTCTATGGAACGACATCTTCGTCTTGGCGCAGGATCACATCAGCGTGCCTCAAGGCACCATCAAGGCGACCGTGCTGGTGGAAACCATCCTCGCCACTTTCGAGATGGAAGAAATTCTTTACGAACTGCGCAACCACAGCGCGGGCCTCAACGCCGGCCGCTGGGATTACATCTTTTCCTGCATCAAGAAATTCAAGAAGAACAAGGATTTCTGCCTGGCCCAGCGCAGCGCCATCACCATGGAAGTGCCGTTCATGCGCGGCTACGCCTTGGCCCTGGTACAGGCTTGTCACAAGCGCGGCGCTCCCGCCATGGGTGGCATGAGCGCGTTGATCCCGATCAAGGGCGACCCCGTCGCCAATGAAAAGGCCCTGGCCGGCATTCGCCATGACAAGACCCGCGACGCCAACGACGGCTTCGACGGTGGCTGGGTGGCCCATCCCGGCCTCGTCTCCATCGCCGCCGAAGAGTTTCAGAAGGTACTCGGCGACAAGCCCAACCAGTGGGGCAAGCAGGTCAGCGGCAGCTTCGGCCCCAAGGATTGGCTGAACTTCGTTCCCGAGCAACCCATTACCGAAACCGGTCTGCGCAACAACATCAACGTCGGCATCCACTATCTTGGCTCATGGCTCACCGGCAACGGCTGCGTACCCATCCACAATCTGATGGAAGACGCCGCCACCGCCGAAATCAGCCGCTCGCAAGTATGGCAATGGGTAGTCTCTCCAAAAGGCAAACTCGATGACGGCCGCAAAGTCACCGCCGACATGGTGCGTGCGATGATTGCCGAAGAACTGGCCAAGGTAAAAGCCACCGTCAGTGCTGCCGGTGAAGCCACGGCGACTTATGAACAAGCCGCTGTCATCTTCGACAAGATGTCGCTGTCACCAGAGTATCCGGAGTTTCTCACGCTGCCACTGTACGAAGCGATGGAATAGGCGCATAAATTTCCGCAAATAAAAACGGCACCCTGCTGGGTGCCGTTTTTTACTTTCCTGAAACCGAAACGATAGATGAAAGTCTAGGCCGGAATCGGAGAAAGCTGCTGGCCAAACACCTTGGTATGAAGTTGGGTCGGATCCATGAACTCGATCAACTCCGTCACCTTGTCATTCTCGACCTTGAACACGAAGGCATAGTGCTTCTGGGTGTATGTGCCGTATTTTGCCGGTGCCGAACCGGTCGCAAGGGCGACGCCGCGATTACCATCGATAATCAGTTCGAGTAGTTTAATCGTGGGAGGGCCCGTGAATCCTTCAGACAGCAACGGAAATAATCCTTCCTGCACCCCCTTGATGCCAATGTAGGTCTTTGATGCGGGCGTGTCACCAATGATGGTGTATTTGCCCTCGGGATCGAACAACTCAAAGGCGCCGGCAAAATCGCCACTGCACATTTTGTCCATGTAAGCCTGAACTATCGATCTGGTCGACATCATCTTTCTCCTTGGTTTTAAGTTAATGAATATACAACGTCGCAAAAGTTTTCATTTCGTAGCGCACCAGTTTCTTGGCTAAATTGCGGTGATACCACCGTCGATCATTATCTCCGTTCCGGTAATGAAACGCGATTCGTCGCTGCCCAGGAACACGGCGAGTGCCGCCACTTCCTCCGGCTGGCCGAGGCGTTTCATCGGGCTGTTGTCCACCATGTTCTGTATCGTGCTGCGCGGCAAACGGGAGAGCAATTCGCTGTCGATGGTACCAGGGCAAATGCAGTTTGCACGGATGCCCTGGCTGGCATATTCGACGGCGGTCACCTTGGTCATCATGCGAATGGCGCCTTTGGCGGCACAGTAGGCGATCATATGCGACGCCGCCACCACGCTGGCCATGGAGCCCATGTTGATGATCGAACCGCCACCGTTTGCTCGCAACAGGGACAACCCGTAGTGCATGCCCAGAAAAATGCTGCGGCCGTTGACGTTCCAGACCTGATCGAAATGTTCCTCGCTGTAATCCTCGGTCAGCGCAAGGTGTCCTTTGATCCCGGCGTTGTTGCACAGGATGTCCAGTTTGCCGAAGTGCGTGCGTGCCGCTTCGAACAGCGCCTGCATCTCTTCACCCCTGGATACGTCGGCCTGAAAGGGAATGCAGACCGACCCCAGGCTTTCCGCCAATGCGTTTTGCCGGCCCGACAAGTCCACCGCCAACACCCGTGCGCCCTCCTGACAAAAGCGTTCGGTGATGGCTCGCCCAATGCCTGTTGCGGCACCGGTGACCACCGCAGTTTTTCCTTTCAATCTTTCGCCCATGAAGCGAGTCTCCCCCAGTTTTATTAGTGGCCCTGTTGAGCAAAACGCGCTGCCTCCCTTGCCCACAGGAACATTTTGATTGATTCCGGTTGACATGCCATTGGGCTCATTTATAGTGGCCAAACAATCGTTTGTTGTGATTATCACATGAGTGGGCAGCGCAGACTGCCCCATCCAACAAAGAGGAGCAAAAGCAAAATGGCCAGTCCGGAATCGATGGAGCTCACCACGCTGTACAAGACCTGGGCGGCAGCGCAGACAGCGAACCCGAACATGTCGATGCCGGAGATGCGACGCATGTTCGATCACTGGGGCGACGTGACGGCCGAACCGGGCGGCGTTGACTACATCGAGGTCGATGCCGGATCGATAGCCGCGATGTGGGTCGTTCCCAAAGGCTGCAACGCAAAAAAGGTTTTGCTGTGCGCCCATGGTGGCGGCTATGTGGCCGGCTCGATGTACACGCACCGCAAACTCTTCGGGCACATCGCTAAGGCGGTGGGCTGCAAGGCATTGAGCGTCAACTACGGTCTGGCGCCGGAATCTCCGCATCCCGCACCGGTCAACGACATGGTCAATGCATACCGCTGGTTGCTGGAGCAGGGATTCAAATCGAACGACATTGCACTGGTTGGAGACTCTGCAGGTGGCGCGCTGTCGCTCACCACGGTCGCCGCCATCCGTGCGCAGAAGCTGCCGATACCGGCGGCCACCATGCCGATGTCTCCGTGGGCAGGCGCAGATACATCGGGGGCAAGCTACGACACCAATAGCAAAACGGATGTATTGGTCACACGCGGCATGTCGGAAATCATCGGCCAGTTGTTCCTTGGGCCGAACGGTGATCCGAAGGATCCACTGGCCAATCCACTGTGTATCGACTACAAAGGTTTCCCGCCGATTTACATTCAGGTCGGTGGTTACGAAGCCGTGATGGATGACAGCACGCGTGCCGCCGAAAGCGCAAAACGCGCCGGCGTGAACGTGAAGATCGACATCTTTCCGGAGATGCAGCACTGCTTCGAGCTGATGGCCGGCACCGCGCCGGAAGCGGACGATGCCGTGCAAAGAATGGCGAGCTGGGTCAAGCCCATTCTTGGCCTCTGATCAACAAACACGAGAATCAGCAACAGGAGATTGAGCACCATGAACACAACCAGCAATGGGACTGCGCCGAAGGTCGACGCAGTGGAAGATCTCGATGTACTCATCGTCGGCGCCGGCTTTGCCGGCCTGTACCAACTGATGCAATTGCGCGACCTCGGCTTCAAGGTCAGGGTCTATGACAACGCCGCGCAGATCGGCGGTATCTGGTACTGGAACTGCTATCCGGGCGCGCGCGTCGATTCCACCTGCCCGCTCTATCAGTTCTCACGCGAAGATCTTTGGAAAGATTGGGAGTACACCGAGCTGTTCCCGGCCTGGACCGAAATCCGCGAGTACTTCAAGTACGTCGACAAGAAGCTCGACTTGAGCAAGGATGTACAGCTCAGTACGCGCATCGAATCGGCAATGTTCGATCAGGACAAAAACCAGTGGGTCATCAAGACGGATAAGGGTGATACGGTCCGCGCCCGCTATTTCGTCATCTGCACCGGCTTCGCCTCCAAGCCCTACATCCCCGAGATCGAGGGGCTCGACAGCTTTGCCGGCCAAATGGCACACGCCGGGCGCTGGCCGCAGGAGGGCATCGACTTCACCGACAAGCGCATTGCCGTGATCGGCACTGGCTCCAGCGGTGTGCAGCTCGCCGAACAGGCCAGTCTGAAGGCGAAACACTTGACGGTCTTCCAGCGCACGCCGGCGCTGGCGCTGCCGCTGCGCCAGGTAAAACTCGACAAGGAAGCGCAGAAGGAAATGAAAAAGGATTATCCGGAAATCATGAAGCTGCGCGGCACCTCCTTCGCTGGCTTTGACTACGAGTTCCTGGCCAAATCCTGGTACGACTGCACGCCCGAAGAACGCCAGGCCACGTTTGAGAAAGTCTGGCAGGAAGGTGCCTTCCACCCGTGGCTCGGCACCTTCAGGGAAACGCTGGTCGACGAGGAAGTCAACGAGGCGGCCTACGTGTTCTGGCGCGACAAGGTGCACGCCCGCCTGAAAAATCCCGAGGTCGCTGAAAAACTCGCGCCCGCAGAAAAGCCGATCTTCTACGGCACCAAGCGCATGGGCCTGGAGCAGTGGTATTTCGACATGTTCAACCAGGACAATGTCGAGCTGGCCGACATGAAGGCTGACCCCGTCGTGCGCGTCACGCCGAAGGGCATCCAGACCAAAAATAAATTCCATGAACTGGACATCATCCTGCTCGGCACCGGCTTCGACGCAGTGACTGGCGGCGTCCCCAGCATCGATATCCACGGCATCGAAGGAAAGACGCTGGCCCAGTACTGGAGCCAGGGCTTCCGAACAGCGTATGGCACGGCATCCGCCGGATTCCCGAATCTGTTCTTCGTCTATGGTCCGCAATCCCCCGCAGCGGTGGCCAATGGCCCTTCCCTCGCAGAACACCAGGGCAAATGGGTCGTCGCTTGCATCAAGTACATGCGCGACAAGAAGCTCAACCGCATCAACGCGACGCCGGAGGCGGAGGCGTACTGGTTGGAGAAGGTCAAAACCGTCTCCAGTCCCTCACTGTTGTCACGCACCCGTAGCTGGTGGTTCGGCGGCAACATCCCAGGACGGGAACTCGAATCGCTTTATTTCGTCGGCGGCATGCCCATGTTCCTTGAGGAATGCTGGAACAGCGCGAAAAAAGACTACGAAGGTTTCCGGCTAAGCTGATTCTTCGGGCTCATTCGCGAATACAAACCGGTGGGCCTCATGAAAAGATCTTGATTTAGGTGAAATGCATATGCGCCCTCCAACAAGGTGCGACAGCGAGAGGAGAAAACTTTGAGCAACGAAAATCTGGAAAAGATCGTCGAAGAGTTGCGTGATCGGCAGGCGATTCAGGATCTGCTGGCAACGTACTCGCGCGGTGTCGACCGCCTCGACCGGGCGCTGTTGCTGTCCGTCTATCACCCCGATGCCATCGATGATCATGGTGTGTTCATCGGCACGCCGGAGGAGTTCGTCGACTGGGCAATCGCCATGCACACGGCGACGCACCTGTCGCACCAACACTGCGTGCTAAACCATACCTGCGACCTCGATGGCGATGTCGCACATACCGAGACTTACTACATGTTCCTGGCGATGAACCGCGCCGGGGCACCGACAGCCAACTCCAGCGGGCGATATATCGATCGGATGGAAAAGCGCAACGGGCGATGGGCCATCGCGGCGCGGGTCTGCATCCGCGACTGGGCCCCACTCACCGAGATACCCGATTCCCTCGACCAAAGCAAAATGACGATAGTCAAGATTCAGGATGAGGCACTCCGCGCGATCATGCGCGGTGGCCCGCAGCCGTCGCGCGACCGCAACGACATCTCGTATCAGAGGCCCTTGATCATCCCCGCGGAGCGTGTCCAGGCATTTCGGGATCGTGCCGCGCGCCTGGCCGGAAAGAGTTGAACTTGCAAAGGGACGAAGACCACAAATTTCTCCCGGTTACCTCGTTCAGCTTTTTCCGTGGCCGCGTTTCAAAACACCAACTCCAGCTTGTGCATGGAACGCATGAACGCCGTGCTATAGACCGGGCTGGTACCGGGCTTCACTGAAAACTCGGGGATCCGTTTCAGCCATTCTTCCAGGGTGGCCTTCAATTGCATGCGCGCCAGATTCGAACCGACGCAGCGGTGCGGGCCGACGCCGAAGGTGGAATGGACGATGTTCTTGCGCGTGATGTCGACTTTCGCCGGGTTTTCCACAACGCGCGGGTCACGCGATGCGGCGGAATACACCACCATGACGAAATCGCCCTCCGTGATCTTTGTTCCGGAAATCTCGGTGTCCTGCATGCAGGTGCGGCCGAGGCCGACGATGGGCGGAAAAACACGGATGAACTCTTCGACGGCCTGCGGAATCAATTCCGGGTTTTCCCGCAACAGCTTTGCGTCTTCCGGGTGCGTCGCCAGATGATGAATCGAGGAGCCCATCACATAGGTTGTGGTGGCGATGGCGCCCTGCACCAGGTCCACCAATACGCTCAGGTTTTCGTCCCATGTCGAAGCGCTGCCGTCCTTGTAGATAACCCCCTTGGCGATACCGTCCACCATGTCGCCTTTGGGAGGCTGCTGCGATCGCAGCTTGAGGAAATTCCCGAGATAAGTGAATACCTTTTCGTAACACTTGGCTTTTTTTTCCGACTCGGAAACAGGTCCGAAATTGGCGAATTCAAGGTCTTCAATCAGCATCTGCATGTCGTCAACCGGAACGCCGCAAACGTTCTTGAAAAACGCCCAGCCCGGCACCAGCCCGGCGAACTCGCTGATCAATTCGCATTCGCCGCGGCCGATGAAGCGGTCGATCAGCGTATTGACGTCTTCGCGCGCCATGGCCTCCAGCGCAGCGCAGGCTTTGGGGCTGAGGAAGGGACTGAGCAGGTTGCGCCATGCGGTATGGATCGGCGGGTCGCACTCTTCCGGATACAGATAGGGAACCCCCTCCGGGCGATTGGGGTGGTAGCCCAGGGCATTGGAAAACGTTTTCCAGTCCTGCGCGATCCGTCGCACGTCGTCATTGCGGGTGACCCACCAGTAGCCGTGGCCGACGTTGCTGCGCGCGACCGGACAGTGCGCCAGTTGCGCGTCGAGAATGTCGAAAAAGTGATCGTTGAAATTGGGGTCTTCAAAATCGAAATCGCGAAAAATGTCGCGGCCAAAACGTGCCTTGAGTTCTCCCGCTGTCGGCCCAACCTCTAAATTGGCATTGTCATCTGCAGTGTTCATGGCTCAGTCTCCTCGCAAATGGTTCTAATGCTTCGCTGATAAGCGATGGCGTACTCATCTGAGGCGAGGACAAGCCTGTCGGCGAACAGGATAGAAATGCGATTTCCATAGCGGATGGAAAGGCCTATGCAGGCCTGCTCAGATCGTAACTCTGCTGACGACCGGTCTTCGCTGCTGTGACGATCGCTTCAATCATGCGATGCCGCAACACCGCATCGTCGAAGGTCGGCGCTTTTTTGCTGCCGGTCAGCATATCTTCGGCGACGTGGACATACGCCTGAGCAACGTTGAATGGAGAGCCCTCGGGCGTTTCCTTGGGCGCCCAGAGGCAGGAAGTCGGGGTCGGTAGATCCGCGACTTTTTTCTCCGCGCCGCGCGCACCCTTTAATTTTATCGGCGTCATCTGGATGTGGCCGCTGACGCCCTCGATCAGCAGATCGCCGTCCGTGCCATTGATTTCCCACTGGAAGCCTGGGCCACGCGACTTGCTGCCGTGAAAATGGATCGATGCCACGGCGCCGTTCTGCAAGGTGCCGCTGACGCTGATCTGGTCCGCGATATTGCTATTCACATTGGTGCCGTCAGCGACTCTCACCTCGGGGTAACGCGTGGCAAACGTCGCCTTGAGTTCGACAAATTCGCCCAGGCACCAGCAAAACGCGTCAACCGCATGTCCGAAGGGAATGGTGAGCATGGACGCGCCGTTCTTTCGGTCCAACAGATAAACGGAAGAAGGAATCACCTCCGGGCCGAAGTTCGATACCGAGGCCACGATGGATGAGGAAAGCACTTCGCCGACGTAGCCTTCGGCAAGCAGTTGACGTACATGATTCACCACCGGCGATGAACGTGCCTGCAAGCCGACCCGCGCCACCACACCAAACTCGCGCGCCATCGCAGCCAGTTGCTCGGCCTCGGCCAGGCCATTGCCCAATGGCCATTCGCAATACACCGCTTTGCGTGCCTTCAACGCGGCACTGGCCAGCTCCAGATGAAAAGGCACCTTGACCGAGATGACGGCCAGATCAACTTCCGGACGGCTCAGCAGATCCTGATGGTTGTCGAACGCCAGCGACACGCCATAAACTTTTGCGGCTTCGGCAGCGGTCTCCTTGCGGCTGGTGCTGACCGCGGCAAGTTCAAATTGCGGCAGCGATCGTAATGCCGGTATGTGCGCATTCAAAGCCCAGCCGCGCGCGGGGTTTGCGCCGATGATGCCGACGCCTATTTTTTGTTTCGACATGCTTGTCATTCCCGATGGTGCGGCGATCTTTCTGCCGGGCAGAATTTGATCGCCGTCATTCAACCTGCAACTTAAAGCCTGATTCTGCGCGCCACTTCGGCGTGGAACGCGGTCAGGCGACTCTCCGCCGTGTTGAACATGTATTGACGCGTCCCCAGCGAATGCGAGACGCTCTTCCAACTATTAAGCACCTCGGCATCCTCCGCAGAAATCGCGCAGAAATGCTTCCAGTCGCGATCGTTCTGCTTGGTCCACTGCTCATCGGTCAAGCCTTCCGGTTTCGGCCCGACCACGCCCCACGCGGTGAAAATCGTCTTGTCCACCGATACCGGCCAGATGTTCCAGGTTTGCAAATGCGTGGGGAAGCAACTGAAGATCGTGTTGGGAAACGCGAGGTAGTGACAGATATGCTTGAGACGATGGTCGACATCGCCCAACTTGTCGGTAAAGCCTTCCAACGGAATCGTCATCCAACTATGGGGCGTGGTGATCCGCAGCCGTGCATCACGCCACAGCACCAGCTTGGACAACGTCTTGGTATGCGTCCATGGCACGTGCCAAGTCTCGTTGAACGCATCGACCACCATCTTCCAGTTGGCATCGAGTTCCAGCCGGAAGCGGTATTTGGTCTCGAATTTATCGAGCCCGAAAAAGTCCAGTTCCTCGCCGATGGTGCCAAGATAAGTCTTGAGATCGGGCCCCTCGTCGGAGAAACAGATCCAGACGAAACCTCCCCACTCCTTGACCCGCACCGCCGGAGCGCGCAGATTCTCCAGTCTTTTGGGATCGAAGGAATCCTTCAACGGAACCAGACGCACTTTTCCGGTCAGGTCATATTGGAAACCATGCCACGGGCAGGAGAAACGCCCCGGTTTGCAATTGCCCGATTCCATGACGAGACGCGTGCCGCGATGCTGGCAGACGTTGTGCCACGCCGACACGCTGCCGTCATCGAGCCGCGAAATGATCACCGACTGACGCAACTGGTCAAAGACCACATAGTCCCGCGGATTTTTGAGGTCGATCGATGGGCAGGCAGGAAACCATGTCTTGTAAAAAATCTGTTCCATCTCGCGCTCGAACAAGCGCTCGTCTGTGTAGCGGCTGACATCAATCACGCTGGGTGGCAGCGGATACTGCTTCTCGGCCTCGGTCGGATAGGCGCGTGCCGCCTCTTTCGCGAGATGCGCGGCCTCTATCTTATCTTCGTCTGATACTGCGTTCATCTGCTTCTCCTAAAAATGTGGGGCCAGGAAATCGGCCCGGTCGTCATTCATTTACACTGACATGTCGATGATGACCTTGCTGGCCTGTCCCGGCATCGCTCCAAACAAGGCATCGATATCGGCCTTGCCGGCCAAACTCGAAAACGGCTTCACCAGCGCGCCTGGCGGCGGCGCTGACAATGTGCCACGCGCCATCGCATCCAACGTTACCTGCCAGTCGCCGCGCGCGCGTCCGCCGCGCGCCGGCTCGTTGCCAAAAAAATTGCCGAAGTGGTGAATGGTCAGTTCCTTGAGCCACGCATGGTTGGGTTGCACTTTCAAAAACGGCGCACTGCCGTAGGAGCGCATCATGATGACCTTGCCCTGAATGCGCGCGATGCGATGCGCCAGTGCCACATACTCGTTCGCTTGCGGGATGTAATCTTCCAGCGCCACCACCACTACATCAGCGCCGAACGGCATGAGGGCACGAATGCGTGCGGAGGCCTTGCCCTCGGTCGGATCAAAGGCATGATGCGCGCCAAAATCCAGTGCAGCCCGACGCCGTATCTCCAGCGGATCGACACCAATCACGACGGCACCCTGGCTTTTCAGCCACTGCGCCATGTAGAGGTTGTAATCCTCCAATCCAAGCAAGACGACGTTGTCGCCAACCACCACATTGCCGGAGCGCGTTGCCCGCGTGGCGCAGCAAGCCGCTTCGACACAGGCCGCTTCCAGCGGCGAACATTTTTCCGGCAGGCGATAGAGGCTGTAGGCTGGCACGACGGCAAACTCGGCAAGTCCACCGTCACCGCCGTCGACGCCCATGAATCCTGCCTTCGTGCATAGCGTCTCCAGACCAGCCCGACACGGCAGACATTCGCCGCAGCGCAGGCGCGGATCGACTGAAACGAGATCGCCCACATTGCACTCGCTGACGTCGGACCCAAGTGCCTCGACCCGGCCACTGAACTCATGGCCCAGCACCCAGCCCGGCTTGCGTCCGATGTGGCCGTCGTAGACATGCTTGTCGGTAAAACAGATACCGTTGAACAGCGGGCGCACCAGCACCTCGCCCGCACCGGGCGTCGGAACAGGCCGATCTTCGAAACGAAAATCGCCGGGGCCGTTGCAGACGAGGGCACGCATCACACTGGCCTGTCTTTTCCTTACAGCAGGGTGTATCCGCCATCGACGGGCACTAGGGTGCCGGTGATGAACGACGATTCGTCGCTGGCGAAAAACAGTGCCAGGTTGGCGATTTCGGACGGGTGGCCAAGGCGTCCCATCAGGGTGCCCTTGATCGCGCCAGCGCGAACGTCAGGAGGCAGCGCCTTGACCATCGCGGTATCGATGGCACCCGGCAGGATGGCATTGACGCGAATATTATCGGCGGCATATTCCGCAGCCGTCAATTTCGTCAGCATCGACACCGCACCCTTCGATGCGCAATAGGCCGGCATGCCAGGGAATGCCACCAGCGAAGCCATCGACGAGGTGTTCACGATCGACCCACCACCGGTTCTGAGCATCAGCGGAATGGCGTATTTCATTCCCATGAATACGCCACGGCAGTTGATCGCCATGATGCGATCAAACTCGGCAAGACTGTAGTCCGCGGTCCGGGCGTTATCGCCCTGAACCCCGGCGTTGTTGCAAATGATGTCGAGCCGGCCGAACTGCTTGATCGCCGTTGCGAGCATTGCCTGGATGCTGTCGCTGTCGGCAACATCCACCTGCACCGCCACGCAGGCGCTGCCGGCCCCCTTGGCAACCTCGTTCTGCTTGCCCGAAATATCGGCTGCGATCACCTTGGCGCCTTCGGCACAAAACGCCGCGACCATCGCCGCACCCATGCCGGAACCGGCACCCGTGATCACCGCTACTTTTCCACTCAATCGTCCGGCCATGTCTCTTCTCCTGATGGTTAGTCCTGCTGGTTATTTTTGGTCGTCACCGGATTCTGATCGAACCCTGCCAAGTCGAGCAAATTTTCGCTTGAAACGGTTGAAAAACGATCATTTGTTTTATTCTAAACCAATTCCTGCCATGCGGCCGGCCGAACGCTCCAGCACACGCCAGCAGCGGTATTGCGTTAGCCCAATATCCACAGCCTGAATGGGGGAAGCCATCGCGAAAAATGGGGTAATTGATATCGCCATTACCCTATTTCATTTCCACCATTACCCCAATGCATCGACTTCCTGACGGACTGAAAAATGCACGCTCTCGTCGTTCGGGAACTCCAGGATGCGGTGCAGGAAGTCCTGGGTAAAGAGTTGGCCTTGCATCAGGGCTCCTGCACAATCAGCGGTAATACGTCGAGCTTGGAGAGAATGAGTTCGATCTGCTGTGAAAGCCGCTCCGAACCATTTTTCAGAATACCAAAGCGGGCTTCACACGCGACAATGACGCTAATGCAGACGTTGCGAAAACCGACACGGTCGATATGACGCTCGGCGGCGCCTTGCGGTCGACGAACCAGATCGGAGAGTATGTTGGTGTCCAGCAGATAGCGCCGGGATGACAACAGAACTTGATGTCATCGAGCGGTAGCAAGTCGTTGATGTCAGGAAACTCTTCTTCGATAGGTTCCCGTCGCCAACAAGGCGAGCAGATTTTTGTGTTTTTTTACCGGCTCCAGAATCAAGCGGTCACCATCCTTGCGAATAAAGACTTCTTTCCCTTCAAACTCAAATTCGCGCGGAATGCGCACCGCCTGGCTGCGGCCATTCCGGAACAAGCGGGCGTGGCGTTGGGTATCCATGGGGCCTCCTGAATTGAAGCATATGCCAAGGCATTTGCTAGCACGTTCAAGTCTGCAGGGGATCAGTGTTCAGGCGTGCCCGGTGCTGCCAAACCCGCCCGCACCGCGCTCGCTTTGGGTGAAGTCATCAACCACGTTGAACGCCACCTGCACCACCGGCACCACCACCAATTGCGCCAGCCTGTCCATGGGATTGATGGTGAATGTTTCGTGACCACGATTCCAGGTCGAGACGAATATCTCGCCCTGGTAATCCGAGTCGATCAGCCCCACCAGATTGCCCAGCACGATACCGTGCTTGTGACCGAGTCCCGAGCGCGGCAGAATCATGGCGGCGAGGCCCGGATCGGCGAGATGGATGGCGATGCCGGCGGGGATCAGTTGGGTCTCGCCCGGATGCAGCTTGATCGCCGTATCGATGCAGGCACGCAGATCGAGGCCCGCCGCGCCGGGAGTCGCGTATTGCGGAGGCGCATTCTTGAGGCGCGGGTCAAGGAGTTTTATGTCAATACGGGGCATGTCATATCCTCAAAAATTTCTACCGCGTCGCCAGCATGCTGGCGATGTGCGCCACGATGCCACGCGCGACTTCAAGTTTTTCTGCCGCCGGCAAAGGGTGAGCTCCGGCCGCGTCAAATAATGTCACTGCATTGATGTCGCCACCTAATCCGTCCTGCACCAGATTGCCGACCACCAATGCGAGGTTCTTGGCTTTGCGCTTGCCCTCGGCATATTCGGCCAGATTGCGGCTCTCGGCGGCAAAACCAACGCAGAAAGGTGCATCGGACCGACTCGCCACCTCGGCAAGGATGTCCGGATTCGGCACCAGCTCGATACTGAGCGGCTGCCCCGACTTCTTGATCTTGTGATCGGCCGGCGCGGCAGGCCGGTAGTCGGCCACGGCGGCCACGGCGATGAATACGTTTTGGCCACCCAGATTCGCCAGCACCGCGTCACGCATTTGCAGTGCGCTGGTGACGTCGATGCGCGTCACACCGGCGGGCGTGGTTTGGGTGACCGGTCCCGCCACCAACGTGACTTCGGCGCCGGCTTCAGCACAGGCGCGCGCCAGCGCGAAACCCATCTTGCCGGAACTTGAATTGGTCAGGCCGCGCACCGGATCGAGCGCTTCGAAGGTCGGCCCGGCGGTGAGCAACACGCGTTTGCGCGCAAGCAGTTTCGGGCACAATGACGCTTCCAGCGCCGCGAATATTTCCGCAGCCTCAAGCATGCGGCCATCGCCCATTTCACCGCAGGCCTGGTCGCCGCTGCCTGGGCCGAGAATGTGCAAACCGTCATCGCGCAGTTGTGTCACGTTGCGTTGCGTGGCCGGGCTTTCCCACATCTGCCGGTTCATGGCGGGCGCCACGAACAGAGGACAATCGCGCAACGCGCCATCAACACCAGCGCGGGGGCGGGCAAGGCACAGCGTGGACAGCAGATCGTCGGCCATTCCATGAACCAGTTTGACGAGGAAATTAGCGGTCGCCGGCACAACCAGCAACAAGTCTGCACCACGCGTGAGATCGATATGCGCCATGGCGTTGGGCATACGCTCGTCCCACAATGAAGTCCACACCGGCCGCCCCGACAACGCCTGAAAGGTGGTGGCGCCAACGAAGCGCGCACCCGCCTCGGTGAGCACCACATCCACCATAGCCCCGGCTTTCACCAGCAGACGCGTCAATTCTGCGCTCTTGTATGCCGCGATGCCGCCGGTGACACCCAGCACAATGCGCTTGCCGGAAAGTGAAGCCATGACAGGTAGAATTCAGATAAAAGCGAGCGAGGATTTTAACTCTTTATGGCAATCACCAACTGGCCTGCGGCCGAGCGGCCGCGCGAACGTTTGCTGGCGCATGGGGCGGCTGCGCTGTCCGATGCAGAACTGCTGGCGATTTTTTTGCGCGTTGGCGTGCGCGGCAAGAGCGCAGTCGATCTGGCGCGCGAACTACTGACGCATTTCGATGGACAACTTTCACAACTCGCCAATGCCACGGCAAAAGAATTGTCGAAACTGCCCGGCATGGGGCCGGCGAAAGCGACCCAGTTGATGGCTGTGCTGGAACTGGCGCGACGCGCCATGCGCGAAGACCTGCGTGGTCGCGACCTGCTCGGCTCACCCGCTGCGGTGCGTGACTGGCTGCGCCTCAAGCTGGCGTCCCTGCCTTATGAGGTTTTTGGCGCGCTGTGGCTGGACACCCAAAACCGCCTGATCGAATACGACGAACTGTTTCGCGGCACGTTGAGCCAGACCAGCGTCTATCCGCGTGAGGTGGTCAAACAGGCACTGCTGCGCAACGCGGCGGCCGTGGTGCTGGTGCACAACCACCCCTCCGGCGTTGCCGAGCCGTCGCGCGCTGACGAATTGTTGACCCGTTCGCTGCGCGAAGCCCTGGCAATGGTGGACGTGAAAGTCGTCGATCACATTGTGGTGGCGGGGCTGGGCAATCCGCTGTCTTTCGCCGAACGCGGCCTGTTGTAGGGCTGCCCTCTTCCAATCCGGGAAAGAGGCTTGAATTTCGGCCAAATTCTCGGGTACAATGCCCGGCTTTACTGAATCAGCTTCCTGGAGCAATCACATGTCCCGCGTTTGCCAAGTGACGGGCAAGGCCCCGATGGTGGGAAACAATGTTTCCCACGCCAACAACAAGACCAAGCGCCGCTTTCTGCCGAACCTGCAGAGCCGCCGCTTTTGGGTCGAATCCGAAAATCGCTTCGTGCGTCTGCGCGTATCGAACGCCGCCCTGCGCACCATCGACAAAAAGGGTATCGAAGTCATCCTCGCCGAGCTGCGTAGTCGCGGCGAACGCGTCTAACCCTTTTACGGAGAGCGACCATGGCTAAAGGCGGCCGCGAAAAAATCAAGCTTGAGTCGTCGGCCGGCACCGGCCATTTCTACACCACGACCAAGAACAAGCGCACCACCCCGGAAAAACTTGAGATCACCAAGTACGATCCGAAGGCGCGCAAGCACGTTGCCTACAAGGAAACCAAGCTCAAGTAATTGCCTGGCCACCAATAAAAAACCCGCCACTGGCGGGTTTTTTATTGGTGTTGCATGACCAGGGAGCGATCAGAGGGCGTACCTACGCAAGCGCCGCGAGAACTCTTCCAGTTGGTGGATCCCGCTTTGTTCGGCGTTGTGGATCCATTCCTGCAACTGCTTCAGTAATTGCTCGTGCGTGGCGGTGGAGCGAACCCACAGCGACTCCAGCTCGGCACGCATGGCATAGACCTTGGACAAGCGATCGCTTTTCTGGAGCATCGACTCAAGCCGGGTCTTGTCAGCGTCCTGGAGTTCGTCGCCGGCCTCATGCAGCAGACGCTTGATGGCCTTGCTCTGACGGGCATCCAGTTTGTGATGTTCGAATTCTTCCGCTGCGATCTGACCCAGCGATTTCAGGTATTTCGACAGCACATCGTAGCGATGAGTAATCACTGCCTGCAGCGTTTCCAGATCGACTGCCGTTCGCGCTGCACCCAACTTGGGCCGCGGCGCCACTTTCTTGACATGCGCCATGCCCAGCATTTCCAGGATGCGGATATACATCCAGCCGATGTCGAACTCGTACCACTTGTTGGAAAGCTTGGCCGAGGTAGGGAAGGCATGATGGTTGTTATGCAGTTCCTCGCCACCGATCAGGATGCCCCAGGGAATCAGATTGGTGCTGGCATCTTCGCAGGCAAAGTTGCGATAGCCGACGAAATGGCCGACTCCGTTGATCACCCCGGCTGCCCAGAAAGGAATCCACAGCATTTGCACGCCCCACATCAAGACGCCGGGGGCGAGGCCGAAAAGGGCAATGTCAATCGCCAGCATGATGACAATGCCGCTCTTTTGCCATGGCGTATAAAGCTTGCGCTCCAACCAGTCGTCGGGCGTGCCGCGCCCGTAATGCTGCATGGTTTCGCTATTGCGCGATTCCTTCACATACAACAACACGCCTCCGAACAACACGCGCGGCAAACCCACCTGTTGCGGACTGTGAGGATCGTCGGGGGTTTCGCACTTGGCGTGGTGTTTACGGTGAATCGCCGCCCACTCCTTGGTGACCATGCCCGTCGTCAGCCACAGCCACAAACGGAAAAAATGGGACGGAACCGGACCCAGATCCAGCGCGCGATGCGCCTGGTGACGATGCAGGAAGATGGTGACCGCTGCGATGGTGACGTGCGTCATTGCCAGCACGGTCAACACATAACCCCACCAGGGAAGATCGAAAACACCGGAAAACATCATGCCCGTAAACCTTTCATCGTCAGGGTACTCAGCTTGGGGATTTTACGCGGTTTGCAGCCCCCCCGATAGTCACATCCGATCCGGCGGGTTGTGTCCCAATCAGCCGGACTTCCCGTTGCGGGGATGGAATCTCGATTCCCGCCGCCTTGAAGGCACTCCAAATGGCGAGGTTGATGTCGGAACGAATCTGGTAAGTCCCCTCCTGCGGATCGGCAATCCAGAATCCAAGCTCCAGGTTGATACCGGAATCGGCAAAGGCAAGTAAAAATGCCTGTGGCGGTGGATCGACCAATACTCGACGCTGCAGTCGGGCGGCGTCGACCATGAGTGCCATCGCATGTTCAAGATCGGTGGCGTAACTCACCTGCACCGACTGCGACACCCTCACCTGGGGGCTCGACAGCGACTCGTTCATGACCACCGAACTTATCAATATTTCATTCGGCACGATGGCTTCAACGCCCGTCATGCCCTTCAGCACGGTATAGCGCGTCGTGATCCGCGTGACCTGGCCACGCTCACTGCCAACGGAAATAACGTTGCCGATCTGAATCGAGTGATCGAGCAAAATGATAAAGCCCGACACGTAATTGCTGGCGATTTTTTGCAGACCGAAACCGAGACCTACGCCCACTGCGCCACCGAATATCGACAAGGTGGTGAGATCAATGCCCACCAGCGGCAACCCGATCAACACCGCCAGTATCACCAGCAACGCCCTGGACAGGCGTGAGAAGACCACCCGCAAATTTCGGTCGAGCCCCTCGGCCCGCGCCAGTCGGGCTTCCACCAGCCCACCCAGCCACAGTGCGAGCAGCAGCGTCACAATGACGATAGCAACGCCCTGGGCAATCAACCACAGATTCAGTTGCTGCTTGCCGGTGGTGAAGGAAATACCTTCCATGAACTGGATCATCTGCGGCAGCACACCGACGATGTGCATCGCCACCACGCTCCATATCAGCAGGGCAAACCCGCGCTCAAAACCGGCAAGCCAGGCGGAAGACACGAAGGTATGCCGCAGCACGAAGAACACCATGCGGATGATCGCCATCGACAGCAGCAGCGGGATGGCGATGGACAACAAGTTTACCGGGTGATGCGCAACATGTAACAGCGCCCGCGCCGCCTCCACCAGAAACAGGCCTGTAAGCGGGAATGCCAGCCGCTTCACGCCACCCTGGCTGAGGGAATGGGAGGTTTTGTCCTGCCGTCCACGCACATAGCGCTCAAACAATTTGGCGCCAATCAGACACAACAGCAGCGCACCGATCTGCCACCAATAATCGGGATAATCGAAGTCGCTAAAAAAAGCGCTGAGCAAAATTTGTTCGTTCATGGTGTGGACAGTCCCTCCGGATAAGGCAGCGCCTCGTCGTGATGACGACGCCAGTTTTTCAGGTAGGCGGCGGCCAGGGCCGGGTTATCGCGCATGATCAGCAGGTTCTCGGCATTACGCGCCTGCGCCGACCAGGTGAAGTTGTAACTGCCGGTGATCACCGCAGAATCCGATTCTTCGGGATCAATCAACAAAATTTTATTGTGGGCCGCCGCGTAACGCACTTCAAGCCGGACCGGAATGCCGGCTTCCGCCAACTGTGGAATTTGCGAGTTGTCACCCTTCGCAAGCATCTCGCGATCCGTCAGAATTTCCACCGCAACGCCGCGCTGCCTGGCTTCGATCAACGCCTTGGCCAGCGACCGGCTGGTAAGCAGATAAGCCTGGACGTAGATCGTCTTGCGTGACGCCTTGATCGCGCGCAACACCGCGCCCTCGGCATCGTCCCAAGGCGTGAAGGCAACTTCCACCGTACCCACCGCAGGCATCGGCCCGGCTGCCAGCGCGCCAGCCGCGCAGAGCCAGGCCGCAGCGAACAGCGTCCGCTTTTTCAAGTCACGCGCTCCAGCGCCGCCGCATAAAAGCCATCGGTGCCGTGCACATGCGGCAGCAGCCGCAGGTCATCACCAGTGTCGAGTGCAATGTGCTGTTGCGCCAAAATTTCGGCGCAGGAAATGCGACGGAAGTTGTCATGCGCAGCAAGGAATGCATCAACGATACTTTCGTTCTCTTCGGCGAGCAGGCTGCAGGTGGCATACACCAGCCGCCCGCCGGGCTTGAGCAGCCGCACCGCAGCGGCGAGAATCGCGGTCTGCTTGTGCGTCAGTTCGTCCACGCTGTGCGGTGTCTGCCGCCATTTCAGATCGGGATTGCGGCGCAAGGTGCCGAGCCCCGAACAAGGCGCATCGACCAGCACACGGTCGATTTTTCCGGCGAGGCGCTTGATGCGGATATCGTTCTCGCCGGAAATCGCCGCCGGATGCACGTTGGAAAGCCCGGAGCGCGCCATGCGCGGCTTGAATTTGGCAAGACGCTTGTCGGAATTATCAAAGGCATAGAGCCGGCCCGTGGAGCGCATCAATGCACCCAGCAATAGCGTTTTGCCACCCGCACCGGCGCAAAAATCGACCACCATTTCACCGCGCTTGGGCGCCAGCAGATAACTCAGCAATTGACTGCCCTCATCCTGTACTTCAAAACTGCCGTCGAGAAACAGCGGATGACGCGCCAGTACCGGTTTTGTTTTGAGTCGAATCCCGAGCGGCGAATAAGGACACGGACCACCCTCAAAATCGTTGGCCTTGAACTGCTCCAGCACACGCTCGCGATCCGACTTGAGCGGATTGACGCGCAGGTCAAGCGGTGCAGATCTGTTTAGCCCGCGCGACAGCGCGACTAGGGAATCAGTGTCCATCTGGAGAGACAAACGTTCAACCAGCCAGTCCGGCATGTCCATCTGTTCGGCCAGACTCAGCACGGGTTCCGGCGCGGCTCTCACTTGCGTCAGCCAGGCGGTATCGGCCTCTGATATCGCATCCGATAATTGCCGTTGGCTCACGCCCTGAATCGACACCAGTGCCGCCAGCACCAATTGACGCGGCTTGGCGCCTTCGCCGCAAAGGCGTTCCAGAGAGCGCTTGCGGCGCAATACGGCGTAGGCAGTCTCGGCGACGAAGGCGCGCTCGTGTTGGCCGAGTTCGCGATGGTTGCGAAAGTAACCCGACAAAGTCCCGTCTGCGGGCTGCCTGAAGTCCAGCATCAAAGTCAGGGCTTCAGTCGCCGACAAAATCATTTCTGCGGTGATACGTGACACGTTACTTCCCTTCGTAATCAATTTCTTCAGCCTGCAAATCAACAATGCCGCCCTTGCGATCCGTCTGGCGGATTCTCACCGGCAATCCGGCAACTTCCTGCCCCAGCCACACCTCAGTGATGTCCTTGGCGCCAGATACGGCATGCACCCGCACATGCCAGGTGCGGAACTTTCCCGCCCTGACACTGATGTCTTCCTCATCCAGCCACTCGAAGGCATAGCGCTCCACCTTGCGGCCAGTGGCAATCGCCATTTCGAATCCTTCGCCACGCGTCGCCGCCTGGGTGAGTTGGTAGAACATCGACAACAGATCCTCGGCGCCACCGGCGATGGAGACCTGCTGCTGGCCGTTGAGGGTGACTTGCAGTTTGTCCCAATCGAAGCTGGCGGTATTGACCGTGCCATCGCCGCGGTCATCACGAAATTCGCGCGGCATCAGTTCGCCTTTGGCGAAACCGCCCTCGCTGGTCTGCACGATCTTGATCGGGCGGAACAACGCCGCCAGTCCGGTGGTCTCGGTGGTACCGGTCATCGAATAGGTATGGTTATCGTGATGCCACTCATGGGTTGTCTTTCCCAGCACGAAGCCATCCTGGCCCTGCGAGACCGAAAAACGGATACGGCCACGATGCGGCAAAGCAAAAGCGACATCGGGAATGACGGCAGGCAGCATCTCCGGTTCCGGCGCCGCTTGCTGCTCGTTCGTCGGCGGCGGTATTACAGGATCGGCCACTGGCGCCGCATCGACAGACTTGCTCTGCGGTATCTCCGTATCCGCATCCGCATCCAGTGCCGGCGACGAGGGCGGTGCCGGCACTGGATGCGCGGTACGTCCTGGCGCCGAGTGGGAGATATGATGGGAGACGTTACGCCTGACCAGATGCGCTTCGATGGGTGTCGCTTCGTTACTCAGCAATGCGTCAAGATTTGGCAACTGCCATGCGGGTGACATGATCAGCAGCACATGCAGCAGCAACGATATCGCCAGCGCCCATGCAATGCCGAGCACGAAATTTCTGCGCGCACTGTTGCGCTTCACGTCCACAACGTGGAGCGGCCCCATTAGGCTCAGGCTGGCGGCGAACATAGCCAGACCGATTCCGACTGCGGCCCCGAATAGCGCACGTGCCGGCCATCAAGTTTCAACTCACCCTTGAGAAACCACGCCGCGGCGATCGGGTAGACCTCATGTTCGCGCGCAAGCACGCGTGCCGCCAGCGTTTCCTCGGTGTCATCATCCAGCACCGGTACCGCCGCCTGCAAAATGATTGGCCCCGAATCGAGATCCGGCGTCACGAAGTGGACGGTGCAACCATGAATGCGTACACCGGACGCCAGCGCCAGTGCATGCGTAGTCATGCCGGGAAAAGCGGGCAACAGCGACGGGTGGATGTTGAGCATGCGGCCGGCAAAGCGGCGCGCGAAGTCGTCGGTCAGTATTCGCATGAAGCCTGCCAGCAAAACCAGATCAGGTCGATGACGCTCGATTTCTTCCGCCAATGCGGCATCGAATGCTTCGCGCGACGAATATTGCGCATGATCGATCACCACCGTCGCAATACCGTGCGCCTGCGCGACGTTCAAGGCAGCAGCGCCGGGGCGATTGCAGATCACCATGGCACAGCGACCGGGCAGGCCGGCGCCGAGCAGGCTGTTCAAGTTGCTGCCGCGCCCCGAAGCCAGCACCACATAGCGTTTGGCGTTCATTTGAATATTGCTATCGGCAGAAAAACGGCGGATGCCATGGCTTGCAGTACCTTGACCACGGTGCGATCCGATCTCGCGGCGACGACGATGGAAAGCGTATCGAGATTGCCGATCATTTTTCCAAACTCGCGCTCATAACTGAGGTTGGCCGGCGGGCCAGCCTCGTTGGACAACAAAAACAGACTGCCGTCGACACCACGATCATTGGACAATTTCCACATTGCAATTTCCACATTGCGGGCAGCGTTGTAAAGTTTTTGCGGATCCAGTTCATCCGTCATGTAGAACTCGCTCTTGCCATCGAAGGCGGCATGGACCATTCCGCTCAACCCGGCCATCAGCGCAAATACGCGGTCGCCCTGATAGTCGGCGCGAAACGCCAGTTGAATCGCTTCGACGCCGTAGCGCCCATCGAGTTCCACGAAGCGCCAGCCCGCAGCCGGGTTGAACAGCCGCGCCACAATTTCTTCCGGTCCGGTCGCGTTGCTTTTTTTCCATTCCCGCGGGTTGCGCCGATACATCTTTTCCGCAACCAGCCTGAGGCTCGCGAACACTTCCTGCCGATGCACTTCGCAAACCCGATCGATGTCGTTCTTGCCCAGTTGAGTGGCTTCAAACGAAGAGGGTTTGCTCTTCGGCGAGCTCCCATGCGTTGCGCAGGCCGCCGGCAGCATCAGCATCGCAACGATGAAGCAACGTCGAAAAATCATCGGCGACCATGACGCATGAATCAAGTCTCCTGAGCCTGTCGGTGCTTCCACCAGCCGACTGCGGCCGGCAGCAACGAGACAACGACAATGCCGACGATCATCATCGAGAGGTTGTTCTTCACCACTGGCAGGTTACCCAGCCAGTATCCCGCCAGCGAAAGCGACCCGACCCAAAGCACGGCCCCGGTCAGATTGAAGAGGGTAAATCGCGCCGCATTCATCGCCCCGATACCGGCGACAAATGGCGCAAAAGTACGGAACAACGGCAGAAAGCGGGAAAGGACGAGTGTCTTGCCACCGTGCAGCTCATAAAAAGCGTGGGTCTTCTCCAGGGCACTGCGATTGAACCAGCGCGAATCCGGCCACTGAAAAACCCTGGGGCCAAGATAACGTCCGATCGCGTAATTGGCAGTGTTGCCAAGCACCGCCGCCACCGTCAGCACCGCAATCAGCGCGTCAATATCCATGCCGCCCATCGCGGCCAGTGCCCCGGCCACAAATAGCAGGGAATCGCCGGGCAGAAACGGCAGCACGACAAAGCCCGTTTCAGAAAAAATGATGGCAAACAAAATGGCATAAACCCACAGCCCATATTGTTGAACCAACACTTCGAGATGGGCGTCCAGATGCAGGATGATGTCGATGAATTGCGCGATTATTTCCACAACAGGGGGGTGGGAAAGTCAGAGGAAGCACAGTTTAACCGATGACTTCTCTACATTCGTCAGACTGGAGCGGGGCCGGCTGCGTTAACATGCCGGGCTGGCGGGGGAATCAACGCGGACATGCCTGGCACGGCAAACGAATTTTACAAATCATGGCGAACATCAACTTCCGGCGGCAACCAAACGCCATTGTCACGGCCATCTCGACGGCACTCATTGGCGGATTGCTTGCGGCCTGTGGCGCCGACTCCACTCCCCCCGGTGCCAAGGCTCCGGCTGCGACGGTTCCGGTCGTTGTCGCTGAAGTCGTCAGGAAAAACATGCCGATCAGTGTCGAGGGCATCGGCAATGTCGAGGCGATCACCAGTGTCGCCGTCAAATCACGCATTGACAGCCAGATCGTCAAGCTCGGTTTTCATGATGGCGCCGACGTTACCCGGGGCCAGATGCTGTTCGAACTGGATGCGCGGCCGGTAATGGCACAAATGAAACAGGCCGAAGCAAAGCTCGCCAGCGACAACGCGCATTACGCGCACGCCAGGGATCAGGACACCCGCTACCAGGACCTGCTGCAGAAGAATTTCATTTCGCCCGATGCCTACAACCAGATCAAGGCCAATCTGGGCAGCGCACGGGCCACCGTGGACGCCGACAAGGCCGCGCTCGAAAACGCCCGCTTGCAGGTCGAGTACGCCACCTTGCGCTCACCGATCAACGGCCGCGCCGGACGCATCCTGGTACAGCAGGGCAACATCGTGAAAGCCAATGACACCGTGGCGCTGGCGACGATCAACCAGATCAGCCCGATCTTTGTCAGCTTCGCGGTACCCGAGCGCTATCTGGCGCAGATTCATGCGGTGATGAAAACCGGCAAAAGCGCGGTGGACATCATCGCCAGTGGTAACGATGGTGGTGAAATTCGCACCCGGGGCGAGCTGAGTTTTGTCGATAACAGTGTCGATGTCGCCACCGGCACCATCCGCCTGCGTGCCTCAGTCGCCAACAAGGACGCAGCCTTGTGGCCGGGCCAGTTCGTACACACATTGATGAGTCTGGGCCAGCAGGAGGATGTCGTCGTCGTGCCTGCGGATGCGGTGCAGATCGGCCCCAGGGGCAACTATGTGTTCGTGGTGGATGCCGCCAACAAGGCCACATTGCGTGCAGTGGAGGTGGAGCGCAGCACAGGTCGCGAGACGGTGATCAGCAAGGGGCTCCGCGGCGGTGAAAAAGCGGTGATTGACGGCCAGTCGCGCCTGGCACCCGGAGCCACGGTCGAAATCAGGCAGGTCGATAAACAGGCGGACAAGGGCACGTGAACATTTCCGCGCCGTTTATCCGCCGCCCGGTAATGACGGGCCTGGTGATGCTCTCCATTGTCGTGTTCGGGATCATCGCCTTTCAGCAACTGCCGGTTTCCGATTTGCCCAATGTAGACTTCCCCACCATTTCGGTCAGCGCGACGCTGCCCGGTGCCAGCGCCGAGACCATGGCAGCGGCGGTGGCGACGCCACTGGAAAAACAATTTTCCACCATCGCCGCGCTGGATTCGATGACCTCGACCAGCGCCCAGGGAACGACCCAGATCACCCTGCAATTTTCGCTGAGCCGCAACATCGACGCCGCGGCGCAGGATGTGCAGTCGGCCATCGCCGCCGCACTCAAGCAATTGCCGCCGGAAATGACCACGCCACCCTCCTACAACAAGGTCAATCCGGCTGACTCGCCGATCTTTTATCTCGGCCTGACTTCCGACACCATGAAGCCATCGGACGTGGACGAATACGCTGAAACCCTGATGGCGCAGCGCATCTCCACCATCAACGGCGTCGCCCAGGTGCTGGTCTACGGGTCGCGCAAATATGCGGTGCGGGTGCAGGTCAATCCCAACGCGCTGGCCAGCCGTGGCATCGGCATCGACGAAGTGCAGCAGGCCATCGCCAGCCAGAATGTCAACACCCCGACCGGCACGCTGTATGGGGCGAACAAGGCGCTGACCGTCGAAGCGACCGGACAACTGCTCGATGCCGCCGCCTACCGCGCGATGATCGTGGCCTATCGCAACGGCGCGCCGGTGCGGCTCGGCGAAGTGGGACAGGTCATCGACAGCATCCAGAACAACAAGGCTGGCGCCTGGTTCAACGGTGAACCGGCGGTGATGCTGGCCATCATGCGCCAGCCCGGCGTCAATACCGTTGAAGTGGTGGATGCCGTCAAGCAACTGCTGCCGGCTTTTCGCGCGCAGATACCGCCGGGC
Organism: Sterolibacteriaceae bacterium; assembly: GCA_025360425.1. GTDB lineage: Bacteria > Pseudomonadota > Gammaproteobacteria > Burkholderiales > Rhodocyclaceae > JANYCD01. The sequence continues at coordinate 8,634 of JANYCD010000075.1, read as the reverse complement.
ATCAAGATGGAGGTGGTGTTTGATCGCTCGCTCACCATCCGCAGTTCGCTGGCCGACGTCAAATTTACCCTGCTGCTGTCGCTGGCGCTGGTGGTGCTGGTGATCTTCCTGTTCCTGCGCAATGGCGTGTCGACGCTGATTCCCAGCCTGGCCTTGCCGATGTCGATCATCGGCACATTCTCGGTCATGTACCTGGCCGGCTTCAACCTCGACAACCTTTCACTGATGGCGCTGACGCTGTGCGTCGGCTTCGTGGTGGACGACGCCATCGTGGTGCTGGAAAACATTTCGCGCCATTTGGAGATGGGCAAAGCGCCCCTGCAGGCCGCGCTGGAGGGCGCACAGGAGATCGGTTTCACGGTGATTTCGATGACCATCTCGCTGGTCGCGGTGTTCATTCCCATCTTGTTCATGGGCGGCATCGTCGGCCGCCTGATGCACGAATTCGCCATCACCATCATGGCCGCGGTGCTGGTCTCCGGCTTCGTCTCGCTGACGCTGACGCCCTTGCTGGCTGCACGCATCCTCAAGACGACGGACCACCATGCCGAGCATGGCCAACTCTACAAACTGAGCGAGAATTTCTTCGAAGCGTGGAAGCGGGGCTATGACCAAACTCTGGTGTGGGTGCTGGGTCGGCCACGCCTGACGCTGCTTGTCTTCGTTGCCGTGGTCGCCGCCAGCGCCGCTTTGTTCGCGCTGGTGCCGAAGGGTTTTCTGCCGAGTGACGATACCGGGCAAATGATCGCCTTCGCCGAAGCGGCACAGGACATCTCCTACGACGCCATGGTCGACAAACAGCAGCAGATCGCCCGCATCATTCGCGCCGACCCCAACGTGGCGTCGGTAATGTCCTTTGTCGGCGCTGGCGGTTCCAGCTCGACACTCAATCTGGGGCGCATGATCGTTATCCTCAAGCCGCCCGGCCAGCGCCTGCCGCCGGAGCAGGTCATCCAGGGGTTGCGACCCAAGCTGAACGGGGTGCCCGGCATGAAGGTGTTCCTGCAGAACATCCCGGTCATTCGCATTGGTGGCCGCTTCACCAAGAGCCTCTACCAATACACATTGCAGGATGCCGATACCAAAGAGCTGTTCAAATGGGGGCCGCTGCTGGAAGAAAAACTGCGCGCGATTCCCGGCTTGCAGGACGTTACCAGCGATCTGCAAATTTCCAATCCAAAACTGTCGGTGGAAATTGATCGCAACAAAGCCTCGGCGCTCGGCGTCACCGCGCAGCAAATCGAGGCCGCACTCTATACCGCCTACGGTTCACGCCAGGTGTCGACCATCTACACCCCCACCAACGAATATTGGGTGATTCTCGAAGCCGCGCCCGAATACCAAGCCGACCAGGCGGCGCTGGGCATGCTCTACATCCGCTCGTCACAGGGCACGCTGGTGCCGCTCAACGCCGTCACCCAACTCAGCAACAGCGTCTCACCGCTCACCGTGACGCATCAGGGCCAGGTGCCTTCGGTGACCATCTCGTTCAATCTGGCGCCCGGCGTCTCGCTGTCAACCGCCATCGAAAAAATACAAAAGATGCAGGCCGATTTGAAGGCGCCGTCCACCCTCACCGGCAGCTTCCAGGGCTCGGCACAGGCTTTCCAGGCCTCGCTGGCAGGCATGGGCACGCTGCTGGTGATCGCCATCTTCGTGATCTATGTCGTGCTCGGCATCCTTTACGAAAGCACGGTCCATCCGCTCACCATTCTTTCCGGGCTGCCCACCGCCGGACTCGGCGCGCTGCTCACGCTGCTGCTGTTCCAGCGCGAGATGGATATCTATGCTTACGTCGGCATCATCATGCTGATCGGCATCGTCAAGAAAAATGCCATCATGATGATCGACTTCGCGCTGGAAGCGCGTCGCACCCGCAATCTGCCGGCGCGTCAGGCGATCTATGACGCCTGCCTGGTCCGCTTTCGCCCGATCATGATGACCACCATGGCGGCGCTGCTGGCGACCCTGCCCATCGCACTCGGCGTCGGCGCCAGCGGCGCCAGCCGTCAGGGCCTCGGTCTGGTCGTGGTGGGCGGGCTGCTGCTGTCGCAATTTCTCACGCTCTACATCACGCCGGTGATATACCTGTATCTGGACGGCTTCGGCGAATGGCTGACGCAGCGCCGCATGCGCCGCACCGTCGCAACGCCGACATAACGAAAGGTTGCCTGATGGCAGACGACACGCACGCCAACGAACTCCCCCCGCTGCATGGCCGCACTCTGTTCATCGCCGCCGTCTCGCTGGCACTGGCGACCTTCATGAACGTGCTCGACGTCACCATCGCCAACGTCTCGATTCCGGCGATCTCCGGCAACCTTGGCGTCTCGCCGACACAAGGCACCTGGATCATCACCTCGTTCGCGGTGGCCAATGCCATCGGCGTGCCGCTCACCGGCTGGCTGGCGCAGCGCTTCGGCTCGGTGCGCCTGTTCGTCACCTCGGTGTTGTTGTTTACCGCCGCCTCGATCCTGTGCGGGCTGTCGACCAGCCTGCCGATGCTGCTGTTTTTCCGGGTCGTGCAGGGGCTGGTGGCGGGGCCGATGATCCCGATCTCCATGGCCTTGTTGCTGCAATCCTTCCCGCGCGAAAAGGCCGGCATGGGGCTTGCCGTCTGGTCGATGACCGCACTGGTCGGGCCGGTCACCGGGCCCATCCTCGGCGGCTGGCTGACCGACAACCTGTCGTGGCCGTGGATCTTCTACATCAACATTCCGGTCGGCCTGATCGCCGCATGGTCGGCGTGGACGGTGTTGCACAAGCGCGAATCTCCCACCCGCATTGTGCCGATCGACAAGATCGGACTGGTGCTGCTGGTGATCTGGGTCGGTGCGCTGCAAATCATGCTGGACAAGGGGCGCGAACTCGACTGGTTCAATTCGGGCGTGATTACCCTGCTGGCAGCCGTCGCATTTATTGGCTTTTGCACTTTTCTGGTGTGGGAACTCACCGAAAAACATCCGGTAGTGGACTTGCGTTTTTTCAAGCGACGCAATTTCGCGCTGGGCGCCGTGGCACTTTCGATCGGCTACGGTCTGTATTTCGGCAATCTGGTATTGCTGCCGCTATGGCTGCAGCAGTATATGGGCTACACCGCGACCTGGGCGGGGATGGTCACCGCGCCCGCCGCCTTTGTCGCCCTCGTGGCCTCGCCGGTGGTCGGCAAATACATCGGCAAGGTAGACACGCGCGTGCTGGCGACCATCGGCTTTGTCGGCTTGAGCAGCATGTCGTTGATGCGCTCCGGCTTCAACACCAATCTCGATGTCGACGCCCTGCTGTGGCCGCAAATCGCGCAGGGCATCGGCGTCGGCGCATTCTTCATTCCGCTCACCACCATTCTCCTGTCGGGAATACCGCCGAGCATGGTGCCGCAGGCTTCAGGACTGTCGAATTTCATGCGCACCACCGCCAGCGCGTTCGGCGCATCACTCGCCACCACCATCTGGGACAACCGCACCAGCCTGCACCACGCCCGCCTGGTGGAATCGATCCAAACCTACAATGCACCCGCACACCAGGCGGTCGATGGGCTCACCGCGCTCGGTCTTAATACGCAACAGGCGCTGGGCGTCATCGAACACCAATTGACCATACAGGCGGCAATGCTCGGCATCGACGATTTTTTCCGCTTATCGGGTTATCTGTGTCTATCGGTGATCCCGCTTATCTGGCTCACCAAGCCCAACAAGGCGACCGGCGCTGCGCCAGTGCATGCCGTGGCCGAATGACAACACGTCAAGTTCAATAGTCCATCGCATGGCCCGCATTCATCCGTTGCCCGACCTGTTGGTCAGCCAGATCGCCGCCGGCGAAGTGGTCGAACGACCCGCGTCGGTATTGAAGGAACTGATCGAGAACAGCCTCGATGCCGGCGCCACCAAAATCGACGTGCAACTGGAACAGGGCGGCGTGCGCCTGATCCGCATTGCCGACGACGGCCACGGCATCGATGCAGATGATCTTGCATTGGCACTCACGCGTCACGCCACCAGTAAGATCGCCAGTCTCGACGACCTGGAAAGAGTAGCGAGCTATGGATTTCGCGGCGAGGCGCTGGCGTCAATCGCGGCGGTCGCGCGCGTAACGCTCGGCAGCCGCACGGCGCAAGCGGCACATGGCTTTCGCATCCAGGGCGACTCGACCAAAGTGGAGCCCGCCGCGCTGACTTCAGGCACTGTCGTCGAAGTCGCCGATCTGTATTTCAACACCCCGGCGCGACGCAAATTCCTCAAGACCGAAGCCACCGAATACGCCCACTGCGACGAGGTACTGCGACGCATGGCACTGGCCAATCCCGGCGTCACCTTCGGCTTCGTGCATAACGGCAGCGTGCGTCGAAGGCTGGCGGCCGGCGAAGCCCAGCGCCGCGCGCGCGAAATTCTTGGCGACGAGTTTTTCGCCCATGCCCGCGCCCTCGACGACCCCGCCGGCCCGTTGCGGCTGCACGGCTTCGCCGCCCTGCCGGCCTATTCGCGCTCCGGCCGCGATGAACAATATTTCTATGTCAATGGTCGCTTCGTGCGCGACAAGGTGCTTACCCACGCCGCACGCGAAGCCTATGCCGATATCCTGCATGGCAGTCGCCATCCGGCCTACGTGCTGTTTCTCGAACTCGACCCGGCCGGCGTCGACGTCAACGTGCACCCGGCCAAGACCGAAGTGCGCTTCCGCGATTCGCGCGGTATCCATCAATTCATTTTCCATGCACTGCAACGCGCACTGGCGGTTCCGCCTGGTATGCAAACCGCAATGTCGACGGCGCAAACCGCTCTGAACACGCAGAACGAACGATCGTATTTTGCATCGTTGCCGCGCCAATCGCCGCTTGAGGTCAACCAGGCAGCGGCAACCAGTTACCTGGACTTCGCCCGCAGCGCCTTTGCCGATGCAGGACAATCCATGCCGTCGGTTGCGGATGGAAACGCGCCGCTCGGCTATGCGCTGGCGCAACTGCAAGGCATCTATATCCTGGCGCAGAACGAGACCGGGCTGGTGCTGGTGGACATGCATGCGGCGCATGAGCGCATCCTCTACGAACGCATCAAGCAGCAGCTCGACGCCGGCCCGGCGCCCGCCCAGGCGCTGCTGGTGCCGCTGCTGCTCAACGCCGGCAGCGGCGAGATCGCCACCGCCGCCGAACACGGCGAAGCCCTCGCGCTGCTCGGCTTCGACATCGCGCCGATGGGACCGCAACAGCTTGTGGTGCGCAGCGTGCCGGCATTGCTGGCCAGCGGCGACCTGCCGGCACTGGTGCGGGCACTGCTCGCCGACCTCAAGGAATTCCCCGCCAGCAGAGTCATCGAAGCGCGCCGCAACGAACTGCTGTCCACCATGGCCTGTCACGGCGCGGTGCGCGCCAACCGCATGCTCAGCGTGCCCGAGATGAACGCCCTGCTGCGCGATATGGAAGCCACCGAACGCGCCGACCAGTGCAACCACGGCCGGCCGACCTGGGTGCAGTTCTCGCTGGCCGATCTGGACAAATTGTTTTTGCGTGGACGATAAAGCGCTACCACCCGCAGTCTTTCTGCTCGGCCCCACCGCATCGGGAAAAACCGCGCTGGCAATGGAACTCGCCACGCGCCTGCCGCTGGAAATTGTCAGTGTCGACTCGGCACAAGTCTTCATCGACATGAACGTCGGCACCGCCAAGCCCGATGCGGCGACGCTGGCCCGCTTTCCGCATCACCTGATCGACCTGATCACGCCCGAACAGCGTTACTCCGCCGCACGCTTTCGCGCCGATGCGCTGAATGCCATGGCCGACATCACCGCGCGCGGCCGCGTGCCGCTGCTGGCCGGCGGCACCATGCTCTACTTCAAGGCGCTGCGCCAGGGCCTCGCCGACCTGCCCGAGGCCGACCCCGCCACTCGCGCCGCCATCGACGCCGAAGCGGCGCGCACCGGCTGGCCGGCGTTGCACGCCGAGCTGGCGCGCCATGACCCGGAAACTGCGACGCGATTGAAGCCAACCGACGCCCAGCGTATCCAGCGTGCGCTGGAAGTGGTGCGCCTCACCGGGCAAACGCTGGGCAGTTTTTTTGCGGCACAAAAGGCGCATGCCCTGCCCTACCGCATGCTCTCCATCGGCCTTGTACCCACCAACCGCAATTGGCTGCACCAGCGCATCGCGCAGCGCTTCGACGCTATGTTGGCCGCAGGTCTGGTTAATGAAGTCGAGTCGCTGCGCAAGAAATACACGCTCGATGGCAACCTGCCATCAATGCGTTGCGTCGGCTACCGGCAGGTGTGGGAAATGCTCGAAGGCTATTTGCCGAAAGTCGAACTGCGCGACCGCGGCATCTACGCCACACGTCAATTTGCCAAGCGGCAACTGACCTGGTTCAACAGCTTCGACGACGTTGAGCGCGCCGACTGCGAAGACAGCGGGATCACAAAAACGATGATGGACAAGGTGGAAGGCTTTATCACATAGCCATTGGAGCAAGTCTGACTGTCACGTCAGGGCTTGGGTTGGCCATAAGATTTGCACTCTCCGCGTTCATGTTTGGTTGCATCTCTTGCCTGTCAGCTCCAAATGGTTTTTCGGCGTCAATCATCAATGGCGTTACAATTATTTCTCAAAATCCACTCTTGGGAATAAATCATGAATTTCAGCATCGAGTGCGAAGAAGAGACTGACGGCCGCTGGCTTGCCGAGGTTCCTCAGCTTCCCGGCGTCTTAAGCTACGGTAAATCTGCGGAAGAAGCGATGTCAAAGGTGGAGGTTCTCGCGCTTCGCACCATGGCCGAGCGCCTTGAACATGGTGAATCGAAAGCTGTCGATATCAGCATTTCCATCCCGCTTGCCGCATGAGTCAATGGCCGTCGGTCAAGGCCAGACGTTTGCTCGCGGCCCTGTTTGGCCTTGGATGGAGCTCAAGCGACAATCCGGTTCCCACCGCACCTTGTCACGTGAAGGCTGCCCCGATTTCGTTTTCGCATTTCATGATGGTGAAGAAATCGGCCCACGCATGCTGGCTCGCATCGCCAAGCACACCGGTTTAACACCAAAAAACCTGTAACCCTTCCAGTAGCTGTTTTGCTGGAAAGGAAGCGGCGCCTCACGCCAGCGCCATCTGATCAATAGGACTGACCACTCCTCGCCCGCCTTTGTTCAAGACGTGGGTGTAAATCATGGTCGTCGACACATCGGAATGCCCCAGCAGTTCCTGCACGGTGCGAATGTCGTAACCGCCTTCGAGCAAATGCGTGGCGAAGGAGTGGCGCAGGGTATGGGGCGTGGCTGGCTTGTTCACACCGGCATCGCGCACCGCCTGCTTGAGCGCGCGTTGTACCGCCTGATCCTGAAGATGATGACGACGGGTTTTTCCGGAACGGGGATCGACCGATAACGTCGCCGACGGAAAGATGTATTGCCACATCCACTCGCGTCCGGCAGTGGGATATTTTCGATCCAGTGCGTAAGGCAAGTAAACCTCTCCCCCACCCCCGGCCAAATCACGTTGGTGCAAGGCATTGACCTTCGCCAAGTGTTCTTTCAGCGGTTGCGCCAGCGTGGCTGGCAGCATGGTGACCCGGTCCTTGAAGCCCTTGCCGTCGCGCACCAGAATTTCGCCGCGCGAAAAATCCACGTCCTTCACGCGCAGCCGCAAACCTTCCATCAGGCGCAACCCAGTGCCATAAAGCAGGCTGGCAATCAGCCAATGCGTGCCTTTCAGCCGCATCAGCACCGATTGCGTCTCGGCACGCGTGAGCACCACCGGCAAACGCTTGGGCGTCTTGGCCTGCGCCACGTTATCGAGCCAGGGTAGCTGAACCTCAAGCACTTCGCGATAAAGAAACAGCAAGGCGCTCTTGGCCTGATTCTGCGTTGAAGCCGCAACCTTACCGGCCACGGCAAGGTGAGTGAGGAAGGCCTCCACCTCGTCCGCCCCCAGCTCACGCGGATGCCTCTTGTCAAAATGCCGAATAAATCGTTTAATCCAATCCAGATAGGCCTGCTCGGTACGAATACTGTAGTGCTTCAGCCGGATTTTTCCTCGAACCTGGTCAAGCAGCCGGGGTGCGGAAGAGGACTCGGAACGCGCCGGTAGGGTATCCATTTTTTAGGCTCCACTAAATCGAATCAAGTGACTGATGACATTAGATTTTCACATTGTACTGGTTTTTTATACAGCCTGTTTGATGGAATGCTTTCCGTCAAATAGGAGGTCTACTTAACGTTAGATTGCTGGAGGTTTTTATGCCCATAGATGCCGGCATTGCCGAAGCGATTGCCGCTGCAAAACTCCTTGGTGAGCTTGTCGCCAAGTTTTCTAAGTCGAGTGACATCACCGCAGACATTAAGCAACTGAACAGCGAGCTTGTCGTTATTCAAACCCACGCCCTCTCAGCGCTCAATGAGGCCAATTCGCTGGCGACTCGAAACCGAGAGTTGGAAGGAGAGAACGCCGCCTTTAAAAACTGGCGTGCAGAAGCCGACCAATATTCTCCGTTGGAAATCGCCCCTGGCATTTTTGTGCATGCCCGCCAAGGCGACGTGACCCCAATGAAAAACATGCAAAAACTTTGTAGCAATTGCTTCAACCAAGACAAAAAATCGCTTCTGCAACATCAGGAGGTTGAGGGGCGGAAAAGAAGTCTTGTTTGTCATCGCTGCAATAA
>JANYCD010000064.1 GCA_025360425.1 Sterolibacteriaceae bacterium | reverse complement strand
TGGCGGTCGTAATAGTCCTCGTGTTCCTTGCGCTTGAGGAAATTGACCACCTTGTAGGTCAGCGGCGTCGCCAGGATTTCCCAAATGGTCTTCAGTACGTACTGGATGATGGCGATGCGAATCAACTGGTCGGTGGGCCAGATGCCATAGAAAGCGATGACATAGAACAAGGAGGAATCGACCAGTTCGCCAACCATGGTCGAGCCGATGGTGCGCGACCACAGCCATTTGCCCTGGGTGGCAATTTTCATTTTGGCCAGCACGTAACTGTTGGAAAAACTGCCGCACCAAAAGGCAATCATCGAGCCGAGCATGATGCGCGGCGTGTTGCCGAATACGCCTTGTAGATGGATCTGGTATTCACGATTGAAATCGTTGTCGGCCGGGGTCAGTGCCAGCACCACCACCGACATCAGGCTGGCGAACGCCAGCGCCGCAAAGCCGGCCCACACCACGCGCCGGTCGCGGCCGTAGCCGTAGACCTCGGTGAGGATGTCGCCGAAGAAATAGGAGATCGGAAAAAACAGGATGCCGCCGCCGAACTCCACCGTGCCGAAATACGGCAGCGTCACCTGCGCCGCCTTGGCTGCGCCGATCAGGTTGGAACACAGCAGCACACAGACAAACGCCGCCATGACGAAGTCGTAGTACTTGTATTGTCGCTGCTGCATGGAGCGCCCCTTTTTGCCGGATGACCCGCGCAGCATATTGCTTTTGTGCTGCCGCGGGGGAGCGGGGCTGGAGCGGGCGAAGGGAGTCGAACCCTCGTTATCAGCTTGGGAAGCTGGAGTAATGCCGTTATACGACGCCCGCGTACAGTGCGGATTTTACGGGGATAGCAGAATTGCCGCAAATCGGCATTCCGATACTGGTGAGATTATCGAATGACTGTCGCGATGTTGGGGATGGTGAAATTGAGAAAGGTTGTACACAATTATATCTTGCGCGCGTTTAACCGCGCTTTAGGTTGCGGTAAAAGTTCTCGTGCGTACCAACCAGAAGCAAAAGACGCGATGCAGGATCGTATTCGTAAGCGAGTAGAAACAGTTGGTGGACGCAATCAAACTTGTGAACAAAAACACCGGAGAGGTCGCCTTTTTTGGCCTCGCCGATGGCCGGATCGCGAACGATATCAGCGACAGCCTGATCAACCGCGTCCTTCTGATTGTTGTGCAGTTTCTTGTAGGCGCGCAGAAATCCGTTGGTTTGTTGAACGCGAATCTCAGTCACGGAACTGCCCTGGCTCAAAGGCGGGGAATTGCTGGTGATCTTCCGCCCTGGCAATCAGCAATTCTCTGACGAATTCAATCGGCAGGTCGGGATTGTCAAGTGCAGCCCTGCCGATCTTGGCCCAGAATTCGAGTTGACCTGCGATGGTGCGACACTCGCCCTTTGAGGCGGTCTTCGCTTGTTCATACAGCTCGTCATCAATACGGACAGGCATGCTCATGATTTCTCCGATTTGCTACATATGTAGCAAATGGTAGCCTATTGCATCAGCTTGAGCAAATTTCCGCGCGGTGAAAAAGGGTTTCCTTCGGAAAATCTGCACTGGGCGCGGGCGTTGTAAAACGGTATCACTCCAACTTGCCGAGCTGGCGCAGTCAGCAAGAGCCATCGTCAATGCCGCCGCGGCTTTCAACAATCACTTCTGCAGCAGGCTGCGCAGCATCCACGCGTTCTTTTCGTGGATCTGCATGCGCTGTGTCAGCAGGTCGGCGCTGGGTTCGTCGTTGGCCTTGTCCACCACCGGGAACAGGCCGCGCGCGGTGCGTGCCACGATCTCCTGGCCTTCGACCAGCTGGCGGATCATCTCCTCGGCGTTGGGCACGCCTTCGCTTTCCTTGATCGAGGTCAGTTTGGCGAACTCGCGGTAGGTTCCCGGCGCCGGGAAGTCGAGCGCGCGAATGCGCTCGGCGATGATGTCCAGTGCGTTCCACAATTCGGTGTATTGCGTCATGAACATCAAGTGCAGGGTATTGAACATCGGCCCGGTGACGTTCCAGTGGAAGTTGTGCGTCTTCAAGTACAGCGTGTAGGTATCGGCGAGCAGGCGCGACAATCCGCCAGCGATTTTTTCGCGATCCTTTTTGCTGATGCCAATGTCCATGTCGATACCTCTTTCTTTTCAGTGTGTGGTGGAACGGTGACCTACTTCAAATCGGCTACCAGCGAAAGACGTACCGGCTCCGGCAGGCCGCCGATTGCAGCGTGGTAGTGCTCGTGATCCACACCTACGGCGAGGGATTTGCCTTCTTTCAGCGCGGCGATCATTGGCGCAGAAAACGCGAAGCGCAGGAAGTGGACCGCGGCGGTCTTTTCGTCGTTCTCGCGCGACATGTCCTCGTCGGCGATGGCGAACACCGGATCGAAACCGGCCACGCTCATCCAGACGCGGCGTTCGATGCCTTTCATCTTCACCAGCATGCGCGCGCGCTCGACTTCGTCGATGTACTCGATCTGCATCGTCGCCTTGAGGTTGCTGCCGCCCGATACC
>JANYCD010000061.1 GCA_025360425.1 Sterolibacteriaceae bacterium | reverse complement strand
TTCGATCCAAAGAGTCCGTATTTCGATCCGAAGTCGACGTCCGAAAATCCGCGATGGGTGAATGTGGATATACGCATCGTGAAGAAAATACGGCTGATTGGCCTCGACGAACTGCGCACCCATCCGCAACTTGCCAACATGCGCATGCTCCAGCGCGGCAACCGCTTGTCGATCACGCCGGTTGATCCAGCCGACTGGAAATTTATCACAACGAAGCTGATGAAATAAGTCTTTGGCTGGGTGTTGCCTGAATGCCGGGAATATTTTTACGCAGTTCTTCCGGCGCGCGAAAAAAAGAAAGCCAATAACCCGACGCACAGGAAGCCTCCCATGCCAAGGGCCAGGCTGAGGGTAGAACCCCATAACAAAGGCGCGACCACGCCGGCGACGACGGCATAAAGCGTTGACTGGAGAAACGACTGGCAGCTGGAGGCCATGCCGTGTCGTTGCGGAAACAAGTCCATTGCCAGCAGTTGCAGACAAGGCATGGTCAAGGCCATCCCGGTGACGTAGCAGAAAAGAGGAATCAGCGGCCACGGCAGTCGCGGCGCCATCAGGGTGTTCAGCGTGATATTGGCGATCGTTGCCACCAACATGACGACACACCCCAATGCGATGGTGCGCCGCGGCGTGAGGCGGCCGGCCATTCGGCCGTTGATCGCGCTGCCGAGCATCATGCCCAGCACGATCGGGATGAACAGCCAGGCAAACGACTGTGGCGACAGTTTCAGGTGCTGGATGAGAAAAACCGGCGACGACATTACATAAATGAAAAACCCGCCGAAGCAAGCTGCCAGTGCTATCGACAAACGCAGGAACTCCGGTGAACTAAAAATATTGTGGTAGCCTTGCCACAGATTTCCGAGCGACAGGCTTTGTCGTTTCGCAGGTGGCAGGGTTTCCGGCAGGAAACGCCAGCAGGCAAGAAATAGCACTACGGCCACCAGCGCAAGAAAGAAAAATATGACGTGCCAATCGAAGAAGGCGAGAATCCAGCCGCCGATGACAGGCGCAATCGCAGGCGCAATGGCGAAGACAACGGTAACGTTTGCCATCAACCGTTGGGCGACCGGTCCGTCGAAAAGATCGCGCACAATGGCACGCCCTACTACCATTCCCACGCCGCCGACCATACCCTGCAACGCGCGGCCCAGCCACAGCATTTCGATGCGCGTGGCGAAAGCACAGAACAGCGATGCCAGCATATACAGCGCCAGACTTACCAGGATCACCCGACGACGGCCCAATGCATCTGAAATCGCACCATGCCACAGCACCATGAATGCAAACATGAGCAAATAAAGGGTGAGCGTCTGTTGCATCTGAATCGGCGTCGCACCCAGGCTTGCACCAATCGTCGGCAGAGCCGGCAGGTAAGTGTCGATGGAAAATGGCCCGAGCATCGCCAGACCGGCGATGATCACCGTCAATCCGAGCTTGGCGGATTTTGAATCAGTTGGCGAGGCCACGGCGATACTGGACTGCTTCGGCCACGTGGGCCGCATTCACATTCGTGTTCTGCGCCAAATCAGCGATGCTGCGGGCAACCATGAGGATCCGATGATAAGCGCGCGCCGAAAGATCAAAGCGTGTGATGGCCTGTTTAAGTAGTTGCGTGCCCTGCTCGTCCGCCTGGCAATGCTCATCGATTTCCGCCGGGCTCAACTGCGCATTGGGTTTGCCCTGCCGTGCCAGTTGCCGGTCGCGCGCCGCAATCACGCGTTCGCGCACTTGCGCTGAAGACTCGCCCACAGCCTTGCCCTGCAATTCGGTGTCAGACAACGCGGGTACTTCGATCATCAAGTCAATGCGGTCAAGCAACGGACCGGAGAGTTTGGTGCGATAGCGCGCCACCTGATCCGGAGTGCAGCGACACTTGCCATTTGAATGCCCAAGAAAGCCGCAAGGGCAGGGATTCATTGCCGCAATCAACTGGAACCGCGCCGGAAAATCGGCGCGACGCATGGCGCGAGCAATGCAGATATGTCCACTCTCCAATGGCTCGCGCAGCGACTCCAATACACGTCGGTCAAATTCCGGCAGTTCATCGAGAAACAGCACACCATGATGCGCCAGCGAAATCTCGCCCGGACGCGGCACGCTGCCACCACCCACCAACGCAGCAGCAGAGGCCGAATGATGAGGCGCACGAAATGGGCGCCGCCCCCAATCCTCAATACGAAAGCGGCCATGCAATGAATGCACTGCCGCGCTTTCCAGCGCTTCGGTGTCCGTCATGCCCGGCAATACGCCGGCGAAACGACTGGCCAGCATCGATTTGCCAGTGCCCGGTGGACCACTCATCAACAGCGAGTGACCGCCTGCCGCCGCCACCTCGAGCGCACGTTTGGCTTGCGCCTGGCCGCGCACTTCGGACAGGTCGGGATATCGTGGTGTGGTAGCTGCGGTAACGCTGACATGTGGTGCAATAGGCTGCACACCGGCAAGGTGGGCGCTAACCTCAAGTAGTGTGCGGGCCGGCAGAATTCGGGCCGAGCTGACCAGCGCAGCCTCCGCCGCATTCTCGACAGGCAGTATGAAAAACCGGTCGTGATTCGTCGCCGACAGACACATCGCCAATGCGCCGCGAATCGGGCGCAATTCGCCGGAGAGCGAAAGTTCTCCGGCAAACTCGTAAGTATCGAGTCCGTCAGCTTTGATCTGTCCGGATGCAATCAGAATTCCAAGAGCAATCGGCAAGTCGAAGCGCCCTGATTCCTTGGGCAGGTCGGCCGGGGCGAGGTTAACGGTGATGCGGCGTGCCGGAAATTCAAAACGGCAATTCTGGATTGCGGCCCTCACCCGGTCACGTGCTTCCTTGACCTCGGTATCGGGCAAGCCCACTAAAGTAAATGAAGGCAGGCCAGATGCAAGATGCACTTCGACCGTGACCTCGGGCGCATCCATGCCGGCAAGGGCACGGCTTTTTAATACGGCCAGCGACATGCGCTTTATGCCCGCTGCCGCACGCTACTTGCTCTGCCGCCGTTCCAGTTCAGAAATGCGCGCTTCAAGGGCAGTCAGCTTCTCCCTGGTTCGCGCCAGCACCTCGCGCTGCACATCGAACTCTTCGCGCGTCACCAACTCAAGCCGCTCGGCAAGTGACGACAACATCGCCCGCATGTTCTTGTCCAGATCGGCAAGCGGACCACTGGACGCCAGCTGCGACAGCCGAGAAGACATCTCGTCAAAAAGCTTGTTGTTGATCATGCCTTTATCCTGAAATAAATCATTTCGAGTCTAGCATAGCGGCTCGTCCCACAGACTGGCACCGACTTGGTGCGTCGAGTTATCCCACCGTGACAAGAAGGTGCGCGAACATCGGGTTGGTTGCGTGCAAGCATTGCAACCCTATGATTAACAACACTAACACGTGCTGGCACACTCCGTGCAATAGACACCGCGCAAGTTTATTTTTTTCTCATAGGAGATTCACAATGAAGAAAACCCTCATCGCAGGCGCCTTGGCCGGCGCGTTTCTCATCCCCGCCACTTCGGTCTTGGCAGATGACGCTGCGCCTGCAGCCGCGGCTGCAGAAGCCCCGGCTGCGCCGGCGTCTCCGCTCTCCTTCAACGTCGGCGTAGTTTCCGATTACCTTTTCCGCGGTGTTACGCAGACCCATGGCGATCCGGCTCTGCAAGGCGGGGTCGACTATGCGTTCTCCAATGGTTTCTATATTGGTGCCTGGGGTTCCAACATCACCTGGGTCAAGGACTACACCAACAAGGGCAACGTTGAGGTCGATCTATACGGTGGATACAAAGGCGCGTTCGCAAATCCTGACTGGACTTACCAACTAGGCGTCATCACCTACAACTACCCTGGTCATGGCGATGCGAATGCCTTTGGTGCCAATCCGAATACCACTGAAGTTCTGGCGAGCCTCGGCTACAAGTGGGTAAGCATCAAGTATTCGTATGCAACGTCCAGTCATTTCATCGGTTGGTACTCCAAAACCGGTGGAAACACCGACGGCAGCGGCTATTTCGAAGCTAACGCCGCCTACGATCTAGGCGGCGGCTGGGGTGTCAGCGGTCACGTCGGCCATCAAACGGTCAAGGACTTCGATCCTGCTAATTACAGCGACGCCAACGTGGGCATCACCAAGGACGTTGGGTTCGGTGTCGTCGGCCTGATGTATTCACACACCAACGCCAAGGGCAAAACAGGCGAACCCTACTCTTGGCCGAACAACAATTTTGTCTCCGGCGTCGGCTCTACCTCCGGATTCAAAAACGTCGCCAAGGACAAGGCTGTCCTGACTTTCCTCAAGACGTTCTAATTCAGCATCAGATCCCGCCGGTATTTACATCTCAACCGGCGGGAAATTACTCAATTCACATCAATGAGGACAACGCCATGAAACTGGTAACTGCCATCATCAAGCCATTCAAGCTTGACGAGGTGCGTGAGGCCCTCGCCGCCGTCGGCGTGCAAGGCATCACCGTCACCGAAGTCAAGGGGTTCGGCCGGCAAAAAGGGCACACGGAGCTTTACCGTGGCGCCGAATACGTCGTTGATTTTCTGCCCAAGGTCAAGGTCGAAGCGGCTATCGCCGACGGCATACTCGATCAAGTGGTTGAAGCGATCGAAAAATCCGCCAGCACCGGCAAGATCGGCGACGGCAAGATTTTCGTTTACGACCTCGAAACTGTCATTCGCATCCGCACCGGTGAAACCGGTGAGGAAGCGCTCTAAGGGGAACCCAGTCATGAAAAAAATGCTCGCAATTGTGCTGACGGCGCTCGCTGTCGGCGTTGGCAGCTTGGCCTGGGCGGACGACAAACCCGCCGAAGCCACCGCCGCTCCTGCTGCTGTCGCACCTGCTGCTGCGGCGCCTGCCGCCGATGCCGCTGCTGCTCCCGCAGCCGCTGCGGCCCCGGCACCGACGCCGAACAAAGGCGACACCGCATGGATGCTGACTTCCACCGCGCTGGTGCTGCTGATGTCGATCCCCGCCCTGGCCCTGTTCTACGGCGGCCTGGTGCGCAGCAAGAACATGCTGTCGGTGCTGATGCAGGTGTTCGTGGTGTTCTCGCTGATCACCGTGCTGTGGTGCGTCTATGGCTACAGCCTGGCATTCACCGAGGGCAGCGGCGTCACCAGTCCATTCTGGGGTGGTTTCAGCCGACTGTTCCTGAACGGAACTTTCAATTCGGCCGACGGCAGTTTCTCGATGGCCGTCACCTTCAGCAAGGCCACGCCGATGTATGAGTTGGTGTATGT
This sequence comes from Sterolibacteriaceae bacterium, assembly GCA_025360425.1. Taxonomy (GTDB): domain Bacteria; phylum Pseudomonadota; class Gammaproteobacteria; order Burkholderiales; family Rhodocyclaceae; genus JANYCD01. The sequence continues at coordinate 13,597 of JANYCD010000061.1, read as the reverse complement.
CGCGTTCCAGGCGACGTTTGCCGCCATCACGGTCTGCCTGGTGTTTGGTTCGCTGGTGGAGCGCGTCAAGTTCTCGGCAATCCTGATCTTCTCGGTGATCTGGTTCACCATTAGCTATCTGCCGATTGCGCACATGGTCTGGTTTTGGGCAGGTCCGGATGCTTACACGGCTGCCGACAAGGTTGACGCGGTGAATGCCACTGCCGGTTGGCTCTGGCAGATGGGCGCGCTCGACTTCGCGGGCGGCACGGTGGTACATATCAATGCCGGTGTGGCCGGCCTGGTTGGCGCCATCCTGCTCGGCAAGCGTCTCGGCTACGGCAAGGAAGCGATCTCGCCGCACAGCCTGACCATGACCATGATCGGCGCTTCGCTGCTGTGGTTCGGCTGGTTCGGCTTCAACGCCGGCTCCGCGCTGGAAGCCAACGGCTCTGCCGCGCTGGCCTTCATGAACACTTATCTGGCGACTGCTCTGGCAGTGCTGTCCTGGATGTTCACGGAATGGATCTTCAAGGGCAAGCCTTCCATGCTCGGTGCAGCTTCCGGCGCAGTGGCGGGCCTGGTGGCAATCACCCCGGCGGCCGGCAATGTCGGCATCCCGGGCGCCTTCGCCATCGGTATTTTGGTGGGGCCTCTGTGCTTCTGGGGGGTCACCGGCCTGAAGAAACTGATCCGCACCGACGACGCGCTCGATGTGTTCGGCATACATGCGCTCGGTGGCATCTTCGGCGCGTTGGCGACGGGTATCCTCAACTCACCCGACCTTGGCGGGCCCGGCTTCTATGCCGACTGGTTCTCGATGAAACCCGGCTATGGCGCGGGGTTCGAAGGCATGCTTGCGCAGTTGATCATCCAGGCCAAAGCGGTTGGAGTCGCCTTTGTCTGGTCGGGTGTGGCGGCGTTCATTGCGTTCAAGATTGCGGACCTCATCGTCGGCCTGCGTGTCCCCGAAGACGAAGAGCGCGAGGGTCTGGACATCAGCTCTCACGGCGAGTCTGCCTATCACAGTTAACAAGCAGGATCGTTCGACGCAACGGGCACCTTCGGGTGCCCGTTTTTTTGCCTGTCAATTCAGGAACGCGATTTCAGATAGGCGCGCCAACCGCCGAAATGCGTGATGTCATCGGCCCCTGCCACTGCGGCGGATTCGCAGACAAAACCCTGCACGGCGGCACCATCCGCCAGCGTGATGGTACCGATCCCGAGCGGTGCCGGAATACCGGCGACAAACGAGCCAAACGCGCGCGCGGGTAATTCCCACACTTCGATTTCGATTGCACTACCGCCTTCATTGACGCGCACCATGCCAGGCCGAAACGGCGGGCCGCCGGGCAATGCTTACAAACGGTAGTTGGAAGACGACCCGGTCGCCGAGACCAGACGACCGCCGCGCGAAGTCAATTGTCCGTTGAGCGGCAAACCGGAAAGGTGTGCGCCGCACACAGCGACCCGTATCTGGCCAGATGGCAAGCCGGTTTCAATTGCACCTGCCGGCAATAATGTTCCGCTCGTCCCGAGGCATGTCATTGTTGCCGCCTGCAATTTAGCGGCCAAATGCAGCAGCGGGCCATCCTGATGCGCAGGCGCAAAAACGGTGATGCCAAACGGCAGACCGCCGGCCTGAAAGCCGGCCGGAATTGCCGTCGCAGCGTAATCCAGCAGATTCATGAAGTTGGTGTAGTAGCCAAGATTGGCGTTAAGCCGGATCGGATCGGCTTCCATTTCTGCAATGGTATAAATCGTGCCCGCGCTGGGCGTCAAAACGCAATCGACCTCGCCCCACAGCGCAGCGCAAGTCCGCCTGGCGGCCTTGAGTTGGTAACCGTACGCGTAAGCGTCGGCAGCGCTCCAGCGCTTTGCGCCGCCGATGATCTCGCGGATGACCGGCAGCAGCGCCTCCGGCTTCGCATCGAAAAAATCGCGGATCGCGGCGTAGCGCTCGGCTACCCAGGGACCCTCGTAAAGCAGTCGGGCAGTGTCGAGGAAGGGTTGCAAATCAACTTCCACGCACTCCCCGCCCAGCGCCGCAACGCGCTCTACTGCTTGCTTGAACAGCCGCGTGGTATCTGCGTTGCCAAAGAACTGCAACTGCGCTGCACGCGGAATACCCACGCGAAAATTGCGCGAGGTCCCGAAATCGAAACCGTGCCCTTCCAGCGGACGCGAGTACGCTTCACTGGCATCGAACGCTGCTGCGACGTGGGTCACCCGCTCAGCATCCCGTGCAGTGAGCGCGAAGATCGAAATGGTGTCGAGCGAACGACAGGCAGGCACCACGCCTGTGGCAGACAGCCAGCCCAATGTGGGTTTGTGACCGACGATGTTATTGAAAGCGGCAGGTACCCATCGCCGGCGGGAAGGATCGTGCTTAAACCCGGGGTAGCCTATTGCTTCAGGTGTTTCCAGAGACTGATCTTACAGTTAGCGCGGAGTGGCTGGATGAATCATGTCCGGCAAAATCGCTCAAACGCACAAATCATTGGACAGACAGAGGATTTGGAAGCTTTCATGTTTGGCACCCCGCGTCAGAATCTCGCCACGGTCTCAGAAACATTGATCAAATTACAAAGTCGCCGGTGCTTTTATTGTGGTGAAAAAATTCCTGGCCCCGGGGATGAGGACCATTTTATTTCTTGGTCAAAGTACCCTCGGGATCTTGCTCACAACTTTGTGTTGGCACACGCCACATGCAACCGTCGCAAATCGGACATGCTTGCCGCTAGACACCACCTCGATAACTGGCTTGACCGAAACTTCCGGTACGGCACAGAACTATCGGAAACGCTTGCCGAGGCTGGATTCATTGCCGATGCGTATTGCTCCAAGACAATTGCACGTTGGGCTTATGAACAAGCTTTAGTCGCGAGTGGGTTCGCTTGGATTACTGAGAGGCTTACTGAGCCAGTAAACGCTAGTTACCTAGAGGCATTCTTGTAATTTCCTGAAGCTGGTCGCTTCGGAGCTTTTTTACTAGCGAGCCAACTAATCACTCGGTTGGATTACACAGCAATATGAGTGGCATGACCGATACGTTTTCAGAACACTCGCTCCCCGACTTCGCAGCTTAATGTGATTGTCGTCTAAAACCCCAGTCCTGTAGAAGCGTTGTCCCGCACGTCAGCGGACTTTTCATGCGCTTTCCAATTGGCATGCCATCGCCGCCATTCCTCTTCTATCCCCATCACCTTCGCCAGTCGCTTTATCCGAGGCAAGCTCATGCCGCGCAGATTGATATCCAGGGGAGGCAAGGGCAGCCGGCTTCTCACCGAAGTGCCCAGGTAAATCCAGTCTAGCAACGCCCGTTCCGGTGTTGCTCGGGGATAGCCGTAGCGCAGGTCCTGCACATCGTCCAGTTGCTTTGAACCGGCCTCGATCAGTCGCGCGGGCATTGCGTAAAACCGGAACGGCGCCGCGAGCGTTTCGCGTTCGCCCACTTTGGGTGGCGCCATGCCGGGGATTTGGGGAATCACGCAGGTCACGGTGTCGCCAAAATTATTCAATGCGCCGGATTGTTCAAGCACCCAGGCGAGACTGACGATGGCGCCACGCCGGATGTATTGCGCGGCTTCGGCCGGATGGACGCTTGACCCCGCCATGCGGTTGAGATAAACCCCGCGCGAGACCGGTTGCAGTGCGCCCGCTGCGGTCAAGGTTCGCAACCAACGGGTAAGCGATGCGGTTGATGGGCGTGTGCCGGTGCTGATACGGCCATGGGCCTCAAGGTCTTGCGTTGTCACGACGTGAGGCGCGCCAAGTGCCAGCAGGGCTTTTTGCGACTCCTGTTTCCATGTGCTTTTCATTGCGCTCCCTTCAGCCACGTATCGACCGTTTCGGCCACGCGCAAGCACATGTCTTCCCACGCGGGTGCATCCAGTGTTTGCCTGACCGACATCGGCAAATACGGAACCAGTTCTTCATTGGCGCGGTTCCAATCCATGGCACTGGTTCTGGCCAGCGTGTTGCCGGAAATCGCCTTCACCCATTTTGGATCTGCGTGGCGCAACAATGAAACCGGGTTGGCGTTTTGGGCGATGAGGTCGGAGAGATCGAAGATGTCACGCGGGACACTGCGATTATCGGAATGCAAAGCCGCAATCTTGGTAGCCGCCATCGCATGCGCGTCGAAGCTGTTCACGCCGAACTGTGTCATGCGGTAGGCCATCGGCGGCACGACATTCAGATGGACCAGATTTTCTGCGGGGGGCAAGCCCCGGCCGGATATTTCGACTTCGTATTGAACCGGCTCTCCCGTTTCTCTCAGGGTCGCACCAAGCGAAGTACGGATGGTGGTTTTGGTGTCTTTGGTGATGGCGATGACCGGGGCTTGAAGCGCGGCATTGAGCGCCGCGATCTGTAGCGCTTTTGGCAGTGCTTTGCCAAGGCTTGCGTTGGACAACGAGGCGTCGCGCTCGAAATCAATGTCCTTGGTCAGGCGCAAACTGCCGAACAATGTACGCATGGCCATGCCGCCCTTGAGGTACAGGCGGCTGCCATATTGGCCAGACAAGGCGCGCAACAGCCCGACCTGGCAGCGGTCGATGGCGCACATTCTTGCGGAGAAGCCTTCCGAGGCGGGATCGTACATATTCCGTAATGGTCAATTAATGACGATTACAGAATATATAACTGGCTCCGTCAAGTCAAGCGGCCCGGCCTTGGCGGTTTCGCCGCCGTTCGTTCGCTAGCGGAACACCACCGTCTTGTTTCCATGCACCAGCACCCTGTCCTCAAGGTGATAGCGCAGCCCACGCGCCAGCACGGCTTTTTCGATGTCCTTGCCGTACCTCACCATGTCTTCCACCGAATCGGAATGGTCGACGCGAATTACATCCTGCTCGATGATCGGCCCCTGATCCAGATCGGCGGTGACGTAGTGGCAGGTGGCGCCGATCAGCTTCACGCCGCGTTCATAGGCCTGGTGATAGGGCTTGGCACCGACGAAGCTGGGCAGGAAACTGTGGTGGATGTTGAGGATATGGCCCGGATAGGCGGCGCACAGTTCCGGCGCGAGGATCTGCATGTAGCGGGCGAGCACCATGGTATCGCCGCGCGCTGCCTCGAACAGGCGCCGCACTTCGTCGTAGCCCTCGGCCTTGTTGTCGGGTGTGATCGGCACATGATGAAACGGGATGCCATGCCATTCGACGAAGCCCTTGAAGGTGTCGTGATTGGAAATCACGCAGGGGATTTCGATGTCCAGTTCCTTGCTCTGCCAGCGCGCCAGCAGATCGTAGAGACAATGCTCCTGCTTGCTGACCAGCACCACCACCCGCTTTTTCATGGCGGAGTCGGACAGCGTCCACTCCATTTCCAACGCCTTGGCGACAGCGCTGAAACGCGTACGAAATTCGGCCAGGTCAAACGGCAATGAGTCGGCGCGTATTTCGATACGCATGAAATAGCGCTGCGCTTCGTCGTCGGCGTGATAGCTGGATTCGACTATCCAGCCTTGATGCTCGGCGATGAAACCGGACACGCGGGCGATGATGCCGACCCTGTCGGGGCAGGAGGCGGTGAGCGTATAGAAGCGTTTGCGATGCATGGTTTTTTTCAGTGAGGAGTGATGAGGGAGGAGGGAGGAGTAAAACCGCGGGGTACCAAGCGTCGAGCGGTTTTTCCAACATTGCCGTTACTCATCGTTGCTTCTCACTCCTCACCGATTTTCTTGCTTGCCTTCAGTATTTCGCTTTTGAGTTCTGCGTAATTCATGGTCACCGGGAATTGCGGAAATTCGCGGATCACATTTTCCGGCGGGTGGAACAGGATGCCGGCGTGGGCTTCGCTGAGCATGGCGGTGTCGTTATAGGAATCGCCGGCGGCGATCACCTTGAAATTGAGTTGCTTGAAACGCTGGACGGCTTCCGCCTTCTGGTTGGGCATGCGCAGGTGGTAATTCACCAGCAGCCCCGTGGCATCCGCTTCGAGCTTGTGACAGAACAGCGTGGGCATGCCCAACTGCTCCATCAGCGGCATGGCGAATTCGTAGAAAGTGTCGGAGAGGATGACGACCTGGAATTGTTTGCGCAAATCGTCGAGCAGACCCTTCGCGCCCGGCATCGGCCCCATCGCAGCGATGACCTTCTGGATGTCCGGCAAACCGAGCTTGTGTTCAGCGAGGATGTCCAGCCGGTACTTCATCAGTTTGTCGTAATCCGGCTCGTCGCGGGTGGTGCGACGCAGTTCCGGTATGCCGGTACGATTGGAAAATTCTATCCAGATCTCGGGGACCAGCACCCCTTCAAGGTCGAGGCAGACGAGTTGCAAGAAAGATTCCCCCTGATGAATTCTCGGCTTAGCTTGGCTTAGCTTGGCTCAGTTTGGTATGGCGCGATTTTACGCGATCAGCCAGCGCTTGGCCCTACGCGGTGGCGGTCAGCGTTTCCAGTGCGTCATGAATTTCCAGCCAGCGTGTCTCGACACACTCGATCTCGCCAGCCAGCTCTTTCTGGCGCTTGAGCAAGCCTTCCAGCAAGGCCTTGTCGGGCGACGCATACAAAGCCGGATCGGCCAAGCGGGTATCGAGCAGCGCTTTTTCTGCCTGCCACGCGGCGAGCTGCTTTTCCAATTTCTCGTTTTCCTTGAGCAGGGGACGGCGTTTATCCTGCGATGCCTGACGATCGGCTTCGCTGCTACCGCTCACCGCCTGAGCGGCGTCTTTTTTCTTCGTCGGGGGTGGCGCGGCGCGCTGCTTGCCAAGCCAGGCTGCGTATTCATCAAGGTCACCATCGAAGGGTTGTACCGCGCCATCCGCCACCAGAAACAATTCGTCGGCCGTGGTACGCAGCAAATGCCGGTCATGCGATACCAGGATCATGCCGGCTTCGGTTTCCTGCAAGGCCAGGGTCAGCGCCTCGCGCATTTCCAGATCGAGGTGGTTGGTCGGTTCATCCAGCAGCAGCAGGTTGGGTTTTTGCCAGATCAGCAGCGCCAGCGCCAAACGCGATTTCTCGCCGCCGGAAAAACGGCCGCAGGGCGAAGACGCAAAGTCGCCACGGAAATCGAAACCGCCGAGGAAGTCGCGCAGTTCCTGTTCGCGCGTCCTTGGGTCAAGACGAACCATGTGTTGCAACGGCGACTCATCCGGCCGCAGTTGTTCGATCTGGTGCTGGGCAAAGTAGCCGATGCGCAGGCCCTTGCCTTCGAGTCGTTCGCCGGCCAGCGGTTTGAGCTCGCCGGCCAGCAGTTTTATCAGCGTCGACTTGCCGGCGCCGTTGCGGCCAAGCAGAGCAATGCGTTCGCCGGGACGGATGGTGAGCTTGATGTCGCCGAGCACGACGTGATCGCCATATCCGGCAGCGACATCGTGCACGGTCAACAAGGGATCAGGGCTGGAAACCGGCTCGCGAAAACGAAAGGTGAAGGGTGTATCGACGTGCGCCGCAGCCACTTCCTCCATCCGCGCCAACGCCTTGATGCGGCTTTGCGCCTGGCGTGCCTTGGTAGCCTTGGCGCGGAAGCGTTCGATGTAGCTGTGCAGGTGGGCGATCTCGCGTTGCTGCTTTTCGTACATGGATTGCTGCAACGCCAGCCGCTCGGCGCGGGTGCGCTCGAAGGTCGAGTAGTCGCCGGTGTAGAGCTTGAGCCCCTGCTGCTCCAGGTGCAGCACGTGGCTGACCACCGCGTCGAGAAAATCGCGGTCGTGCGAAATCAGCAGCAGCGTGCCCTGATAACTGCGCAGCCAGCCTTCAAGCCACAGCACCGCATCGAGATCGAGATGGTTGGTCGGCTCGTCGAGTAGCAGCAGGTCGGAGCGACACATCAGCGCCCGTGCGAGGTTGAGGCGCACGCGCCAGCCGCCGGAAAACTCGGCCACCGGACGTTCGAAGTCTTCATCGGTAAAACCCAGGCCGTGCATCAACTCGGCGGCACGCGAGCGCGCCGCGTAGCCGTCGATCTCGCCGTAGCGGCCGTGCAGCGTGCCGATCAGCTCACCCGCCGCATCGTCGTGGCTAGCTTCGGCAACTTCCAGATCACGTTCGATCTGGCGCAACTCGACATCGCCATCAAGCACGAATTCCAGCGCCGCGTCGGGCAAAGCCGGCGTGTCCTGCGCAACATGGGCCACGGTCCAGCGTGCCGGCAACTCAAGATCGCCGCTCTCGGCATGCAACTCACCGCGCAACAAGGCGAAGAATGAGGACTTGCCGCTACCGTTGGCGCCGGTAAGACCGATCTTCCAGCCTGCGTTCAATTGCAGGCTGGCCCCCGTGACCAATGGGGCGCCGTTGCGGCTAAAGCTGAGTGAACGCAGGGAGATCATGAATGAGAAAAACCGGGGAAAAGATTGGCGAGTTGTTTAAGAGTTTCGCGGGGATGGCTGGCTTGTTAAACCTCGGCCCAGAGACGCAACAGATTGTGATACGCGGCCGACACCAGTTTCAATTCCGGCGCATCGGCAGCACGCTTTCGCATGTGGCCGGAGGCGACATCGAGATCAACCAGTATTCGCCGCTGCGCGGGGTCCCGAATCTGGCTCTGAATCCACAGCACACAGGCGAGGCGGAGGCCGCGGGTTACCGGCGCCACGCGATGCAGACTGGTGGCCGGATAGGCAGCCGCGCTTCCGGCCGGCAACTTGATGCGATGGTTGCCCAGTCCACTGTCTTCGATGGTCAGCTCGCCGCCCTCATAACTTTCCGGCGGCGACAGAAAAATCGTCACGGCAATATCAGTGCGCACCGGGCCGTTTTGCGAAGGCATCACAGCATTGTCGACATGCTGTCCATACTCCATGCCGGGTTCGTAGACGGAAAACAGCGGTTGTGAAATTTTCTGCGGGAATACGACGCCTACAAACTCCGGCAAGACACTGATTCTTTGCAGCACGGCTGTACCCAGCTCTTTGCTCAAGGCGGATTGGCGCGGCAGTTGCCGGTTGTTCTTGACGTTGCGGGCATCGATGCCCGCACTCAGGCGACCATCTTCAAATTCCGCTGTAGCCAGTTTCTGCTGAAAATCCTGCACCAGTTCATAGGGCAGCAAGCGATCAAATCTCACCAACATGACAAGCCCTCCCTGTTTTCCGGTTGGCGAAAGTCACTACTCCACACCCTGTGACTGCAAATACTCATCGTAGGTGCCGCGATAATCGACGATGCTGTGATCGGGCTTGATCTCGATGATCCGCGTCGCCAGCGACGAGACGAATTCGCGATCATGCGAAACGAACACCAGGGTGCCGTTGTATTTTTCCAGCGCCGTATTGAGCGACTCGATCGATTCCATGTCGAGGTGATTGGTTGGCTCGTCCATCAGCAGCGCATTACGGCGCAACAGCATCAGCTTGCCGAACAGCATGCGACCCTGCTCGCCGCCGGAAATGACCTTGACCGATTTTTTCACTTCATCGCCAGAGAACAACAGGCGGCCCAGCGTGCCACGAATCAGAGTCTCGACATCGCCGCCTTCGTAACCTCCTTCGCGCACCCACTGCACGATCCACTCGGTGAGGCTTTCGCCACTGGCAAAATCATCGGCATGGTCCTGGCCGAAATAACCGGGCTTGGCCTTTTCCGCCCACTTGAGCTTGCCATGCTGCGGCTTCAGTCCGCCCAGACCTTCACCGGCCAGCAAGCGCAGCAGCGTAGTCTTGCCGACCCCGTTTTCGCCAATGATCGCCACCTTGTCGCCAGCCTCGATGGTGATGGTGAAATCCTTGATGACCGGAACCTTGGGCTCGTACCCAAAACTCAGTTTCTCCAGCTCGACAGCGTGGCGGTGCAGCTTGTCCTTCTCGTCGTAGTCGAAGCGGATCCACGGGTACTGACGACTGGACGGCTTGATGTCCTCGACCTTGATCTTCTCGATCTGCCGGGCGCGGCTGGTGGCCTGGCGCGCCTTGGACTTGTTGGCCGAAAAGCGTCGCACGAAGTCCTGCAGCTCGGCAACCTTCTCTTTGGCCTTGACGTTGGTGGAGAGCTGGCGCTGGCGTGCCTGGGTCGATGCCTCCATGTAATCGTCGTAATTGCCCGGGTACACCTGAATGCGGCCGTAGTCCAGATCGGCCATGTGGGTACACACCTGATTGAGGAAGTGACGATCATGGGAGATGACGATCATCGTGCTGTTGCGATCGTTGAGCACGTTTTCGAGCCAGCGGATGGTGCTGATGTCGAGGTTGTTGGTCGGCTCATCCAACAGCAGAATTTCAGGATTGGCAAACAGCGCCTGGCACAGCAGTACACGCAATTTCCAGCCCAGCGCCACTTCACGCATCGGGCCGAAATGCTGTTCGGTAGTAATGCCAACACCCAGTAGCAACTCGCCGGCACGCGATTCGGCGGTGTAACCGTCGTACTCGGCAAACTTGGCCTCCAGCTCGGCAGCATGCATGTAATCGTCTTCGGACGCCTCGGGGTTGGCGTAGATCGCATCCTTTTCCTGCATGCAGGCCCACATCTGCTCGTGGCCCATCATCACCACATCAATCACGCGCTGCTCTTCATAGCCGAACTGATCCTGGCGCAGAAATGCCATGCGCTCGCCGCTGTCGAGGGCAATGTTGCCGGCAGAGGGCTCCAGCACCCCGGCCAGGATTTTCATGAAGGTGGATTTTCCGGCGCCATTGGCGCCGATCAACCCGTAGCGATTGCCGTCGCCAAACTTGACCGAGACGTTCTCGAACAGGGGCTTGGCCCCGAACTGCATGGTGATATTGGATGCGACAAGCATGATGGACTGGCGGAGGGAAGGGTTTTCAGCGGAGGCGGGATTTTACGGGGAAAAGCGTGGTGCCGGGGCTGAATCCCGCGATAGCGTGCGGCCGGCTAGCCTTTACAATGGCGCCATGCCCAACGACGAACTCTTATTCGACCTGCGCGATGACGGTATTGCCGTCATTACCTTCAACCGGCCGCAAGCTCGCAACGCCTTGACCTTCGCCATGTACGATGCCCTGCTGGAAGCATGTCAATGGATGGCCACCGAACCCGCAGTGAAGGTTCTGGTGCTGCATGGCGCGGGGTGTCAAGCCTTCGCCGCCGGCACCGACGTGGAGCCTTTGAAAACCCTGAACACGCGGGAAAAGATCCTCGCCTATGAGGCCAATGTGGATCACGTTTTTGCTGCGCTGGAACACTGCCCCAAACCCACCATTGCCGCCATCGGCGGTGCTTGCGCCGGCGCCGGCCTGATCATCGCCAGTTGCTGCGACCTGCGCATTGCCGCCGCCAACGCCAAAATCGGCATGCCGGTGGCCCGCACGCTGGGCAATGCGCTCGGCACCGCCAATGTTGCCAGGCTGTTGAGGATTTTGGGCGAAGCCCGGCTCAAGGAATTGGTATTCACCGCCCGGCTGGTCGATGCCCACGAAGCGCTTGCTGCCGGCCTGATATCGCAGGTGGTGGATGATCCCGCGCAATTGCTGGCGGAAGCGCTGGCATTGGCCGGCAGAATTGCGCAGCATGCGCCGATGACTTTGGCCGCCACCAAGGAAACCCTGGCACGCATCGCGCGGGAAGGTCCGGCTGCCAACAATGATGACCTGGTCGTGGCCGCCTATCTGAGTCAGGATTTTCAGGAAGGTGTCGCCGCCTTCCAGCAGAAGCGGCTAGCGCGCTGGTGCGGCAAATGACAAAAAGGTACGTCTTTCACTGGCGAATCACTTCGATCCCGATTCGCCGCAATTGCATCTCGCGCTGCTGCGGGGACTTGTCGCCGCTTAACAACAGTCAGCGCACCACTGTTTCACACCAGTCGTACGATGAGCCAAGCTATCAACGACCTGTACGCATCGGTTCTTAGGATGTCGGTAGTTTAGAAGTCGATTTCGCGAGGACAGGTCAAGTAGGCGCGTGCGCAGACGTTCCAATGCCTCAGCCATGGGCAGCTTTCCAGAAAACAACTCGCCAACGATCTCTCCCGCATCGTTGGCTTGATACTCGGGTTGATCGTTAGCCATCAAAATCCCTCGCTATAGTTGATTTGGCCACGCATTTCGAAACCCACTACAACTCTTCGCACACGGATAATCCACGTTTTTATGGCTCGCCAGATGAGCCACAGAAAAGCCAAGTTTTAGGAAATCAACAATGAACGGGTAAATACCTGCGCGAAACTATCAAATCATGCCTCAAGAGATTATGCCGCGTGAAATGCTTATTATGTTATCAATATCGCTGATATCTACGCTTCGCAGCGGGCAAAGGCAACGCCACATAAATGCCGTACCGCGCCTTCCGCTAATTCTCATTAGCCAGCAATCGTTGGATTGTTTTGACATATCCGGCGGTACACTGCTGACCTGCCTTCACCGCATCCCCATAACCAATGAACGCTCCAACGCTGGACATCGCACTGCACGGTCAGGTATTCACCCCCGCGTCGATCGTCGAGCGCATGCTGGGGTTGATCCAGAACGGCGGCCGGGTGCTGGAACCGGCGTGCGGCGATGGGGCGTTTTCCTCACGCATCGTCAACTGTGTCGCGGTTGAAAGCGATGCCCGCGTCTGTCCACCGGGTGCGCTGAATCTCGACTTTTTTGCCTACCCGGAAAACGAGAAATTCGACACCATCATCGGCAACCCGCCGTATGTGAAGGCGCGCGACATTCTGCCCGCCACCCGGTTGAGGCTTGTATCACAACTGCTCGACGGCCACGCCAATCTCTACCTGCATTTCATCGAGAAATGCGCGCGCCAACTGAAGTCGGGCGGCGAGCTGATCTTCATCACGCCGCGCGACTTTCTCAAGGCTACCGGGGCTGGGCGGCTCAACGTCTGGCTGCATGAACAAGGCACGATCACCCATATCGAGGAGCTGGGCGACGCGCGTGTCTTCGACGGCGTGGTGCCCAACTGCGTCATCTGGCGCTTCGTGCGGGGCGATGATTCAAAGCGCACGGTCGATGGCCGGCGCATGCTGCTGGCGGGCGGGCAATTGTTGTTCACCCGTGGCATCTACAGCGTACCGCTGGCCAGCGTGTTCAGCGTGAAGGTTGGCGCAGTGTCCGGCGCCGACAGCATCTTCGCCAGCGCCGAACTGGGCAACGCCGATTTCGTCTGCTCGAAGACCGCCCAAAGCGGCGAACTGAGACGCATGATCTTCGACACGCCTTTGCCCTTGCCTTATTTGGAGGCACACAAAGAACGCTTGCTGGCGCGGCGTGTTGCACGTTTCGATGAAGGCAACTGGTGGAAGTGGGGGCGACGCCATCACCAGTCCGCTGCACCGCGCATCTACGTGAACCAGAAAACGCGCAACGCCCGGCCCTTCTTCGTCCACTCCTGCAACGACTACGACGGCGCGGTGCTCGCGTTGTTTCCACACCATCGCGAGGCCGACACCGCACGACTCGCGGGATTGCTCAATGCAGTTGACTGGAACGAACTGGGGTTTGTCTGCGACGGCCGCCATCTCTTTTCCCAGCGCAGCCTTGAGCAGGCACCACTGCCGGAAGACTTTGCCGAATTCGCGGCGACCGGCCTGATGTAACGACGTAAGGCCGTTACTTTCTGGGCGGAGGCAGGTCGGTGCAAACGCCTTCGTACAATTCAGCGGCCATGCCGATGGATTCGCCCAGCGTCGGATGCGGATGGATAGTCTTGCCGATATCGACCGCGTCGGCGCCCATCTCGATGGCCAACACGATCTCGCCGAT
>JANYCD010000041.1 GCA_025360425.1 Sterolibacteriaceae bacterium | reverse complement strand
CAAAGTCAGCAAGAAAGTATTCGGTTTCCCCGACACGCCGCTCAACACACAGCCGATACAGTTCGCTTCCGCATCTGCGCCGCCCGCTTTGCTGCTGACGGCGAAGGAAGACGATGTTGTCGATCCCGGCAACAGCGTGCGGCTTGGCGCACGATTGCGCAGCCAGGGCGTTGCGGTGACGGAGGTGGTGTATCCGCGACTCGGCCACCGCACTATCGTCGGTGCATTGTCGCGGCCGCTGCGCAGCTTCGCGCCGGTGCTGGACGACGTGGCAAAGTTTATCGACGCGACGCAAGGCAAAACCGGCAAAGCCGTCGATTGATGCGGTGAGGTGTGGCCTTCTCCCGGGGAGAAGGCCACGACCGATCAGACGTTGATTTCGCCGATCATGATCACCGGCCCGGTGGCAACACCGTGTGGCGAACCACCCGCAGGCTCAACCGTGACGGCAAGCTTGGCGCCCTTGCTGAACCGGCCCACCTGCGCGGCAGGAACATCGAAGCGCGCATCGAGACTGCCCAGCACGGCGACGGAAATCGCCGCACCGCCCTCGGCGGGGATGAGCCACAGTTCGTAGCTTTGCGCCGGTCCGGCCAGCACCGGACGCGATGCGTGCAATTCGATGGTGCGGCCGTCGGGCGAGAGGTGCGCCGCGACATGCGAGCCATCGGGCTTGCCAACCATTTCGGCAATAGCCACCATGGCCGGCGCTTGCGGCGCGGGCTTGAATGTCTGCACACCGATGGCCAGCACCAGCGCAATGGTCACAGCAGCGGACCAGCCGCGCCAGAAACCGGCGCGACGGTACCAGGGCGTGCGCCAGGTCGCCAGACCGATCTCGTGGTCCAGCCGTTTCCAGACTTTGGGTGATGGTTCGATAGCGATCATTGGTGAATACCTCGGTACAAAAAGGGACTGCCAGTGTCCCAACTGCAGAGCGACTCTTGGCTCTTCACGCAGGGCGCGTTCGAAACGTTTTCGCGCAGCGCCGCGCAGGGTGCCAAGCATGTATTCGCCGCACAGCGCGTCGAGCCGGCCGGGAAGGTCCATGTTCATGGCGCCGCTCCCATGCAGGTTTCAACACAGGTGCGCAGATTCTCAAGGCCACGCCGCACCCAGCTTTTTACTGTGCCAAGCGGTTTGCGCAAATGCTGCGCAAGATCACCATGGCTCAAGCCGTGTTCATAGGCGAGTACCAGCGCTTGGCGCTCGGCGCCTTTCAATTCCGCCAGACAATCGCGCACCCATTGCGCGGCGCGGCGCTTGTCCTCGTTGTCGTCAGCGCTGGGCCCCCAGTCGAACAGGCGGTCGAGCGCGCCGTCGGGGTCTTCATCCAGCGTGTCGTGATACGAATCGACGCGGGACACATCGTGGCTGGCGCGCACGTCGATGGCGCGGTTGCGCACGATGGTTGCCATCCATGCCATGGGCTGCGCGACGAACGGGGAGAAGGTGCCGGCCGTGCGCCAGATGGCGCTGAATCCGTCGTGCAGTACTTCCTCCGCTAGTTCACGACGTCGCACGATGCGCTGGGCCACGCCGAGCAACATCGGTGCGCACAGTTTGTAGAGGCGCTCGAACGCCTCGGCCGAGCCTTCGTCGCGGGCCGCGGTGCGCAACAACAATTTTCTGAGTTCCTGATCGTCTGCCATGTCTCTTCTTTCGTGGCGGGCTTTGGCACCCGCTGTCCTTGACGGTTATTACGCCCCGGAGGGGCAAATGGATGCAGCCCTGAAAAGTTTTGGGCCGGTGCATCCGAATCGAGAGGTTGCCCGTATAGCTCTCAGACGCCTCATTTTTATTGGCCGCACAAAAAAGCGGCCACCTGAAACTTGTTCTGCCACGGGAGCTTACCAGTGAATCAAACGACAAATCTCGCGATCGATTGGGTGGAACAGGGTCGAGTGCCCGACACGTTCATCCGCGCCGGCATTCGCCGCCTGCTGAAACAGCGCCTGCGCGAAATCGGCGCTGACGACATCGATCTTGCCGCCGCGCTGAACGAAGCCTTCGCCGATCAGCTCTGGGCGGCGCCGGTTGCGCTGCTGACGGAAAAAGCCAACGAGCAGCACTATGAGGTGCCGGCCGAATTTTTTGCCCGGGTGCTGGGGCGGCACCGCAAATATAGTTCGTGCTGGTGGCCCGCCGGAATCAACACCCTGGACGAGGCGGAAGCGGCAGCCTTGCGGGCGAGCTGCGAGCATGCCGGCCTGCGCGATGGTCAGGATATTCTCGAACTCGGTTGCGGCTGGGGTTCGCTCAGCCTGTGGATGGCCGAACACTATCCGCACAGCCAGGTCACCGCAATTTCCAATTCACATTCGCAACGCAACTTCATCGAAGCCGAAGTCGCAAGTCGCGGCTTTAAAAACCTGAACGTGCTGACCTGCGACATGAACGACTTCGATATCAACCAGCGTTTTGACCGCATCGTCTCGGTGGAAATGTTCGAGCACATGCGCAACTGGCCCGAGCTGTTTCACCGCGTGCATGGCTGGCTGCGGCCGGAGGGACGATTCTTCATGCATGTGTTCACCCATCGCACCACGCCTTACCTCTTTGAGGAACGCGACGCCAGCGACTGGATGAGTCGCCATTTCTTTTCCGGCGGCATGATGCCCAGTGACGATCTGGCGCTGCGCTTTCAGGACGACCTCAAATTTCTGCAACGCTGGCGCTGGGACGGCACACATTACCAGCGCACGGCCAACGCCTGGCTGATGAACATGGATCGGCAACGCGCAACGCTTTGGCCGATTCTGGAGCAGACCTACGGCGTCGAAAACGCCGCGCAGTGGTGGATGCGCTGGCGCATTTTCTTCATGTCCTGTGCCGAGCTGTTCGGCTATGAGCGTGGCCAGCAGTGGCTGGTGAGCCACTACCTGTTTGAACGCAAGGAATGAATGTGACAGCCACACCCGTGAATGCCGGCAGAGCGAAACTGGTGTTCAACTTTCTGATCTTTCAGCTGGGGTGGTTTGCCTGTGTCTGGGGTGCGGCAAACGACATTCCTGTGGCCGGCACCACAATCGCGGCGCTGGTCGTCGCGTTGCATTTGTTTTGTGCGGCACGCCCGGTTGAAGAACTCAAGCTGGTCATTGCAGCGGTCGTGGCCGGCACGGTGCTCGACAGTCTGCTACTGGCAACGGGCTTCGTGCAATTCCATTCAGTAAGCTTCACTCCCGGCCTGGCGCCGTACTGGATTTTGGCGTTGTGGGCCCTGTTCGCCACCACGCTGAATGTTTCGCTGTCGTGGTTGCGCGGGCGCTGGTTGCTGGCCGCAGTGCTCGGCGCGATTGCCGGTCCGCTCTCGTACTGGGCCGGTGCGAAGCTTGGCGCCGTCACCTTCCTGCAACCCATGCCGGCAATTGCGGCGATGGCTGTCGAGTGGGCCATCGCCATGCCGTTGTTGATGTTTCTCGCGCAACGCTTTGATGGCGTGCGGCAACCCGTTGCGAGCGTGGAGATCATCGATGTTTGACCTCCACGCCAGTCTGTTCGGTCTGGTCGCGATTCTTGCGCTTGCCTTTCTCACGTGGGTGATGAGTCTGCTCAAGCGCGACGTCAGTATCGTCGACAGCGTCTGGTCGCTGCTGTGCCTGGCTGCGGCCACCGCCTATTGCGTGGCGCTGCCCGAGACGGGGCCACGCACCGCATGGGTAGCGGGAATGCTGCTGCTGTGGGCGCTGCGGCTGACAGGCTACATCACCTGGCGCAACTGGGGCGAGGCTGAAGATGCGCGCTATCAGGCAATCCGCGCCCGTAACCAACCGTACTTCGGCTTGAAGAGCCTCTACCTCGTGTTTGTGTTGCAAGGCGTGCTGGCGTGGATCGTCTCGCTGCCGCTGCTCGCCGCGCTGGCGAGCCCGACTGCGCCGGGTTGGCTGGACGCGCTGGGCCTTGCCCTGTTCGCGCTGGGCCTCGTCTTCGAGACCATCGCCGACGCACAACTGGCGCGCTTCAAGGGCCGCAGCAACAGCCGCGGCATGGTGTTGGACAGCGGCCTGTGGCGCTACTCGCGCCACCCCAACTATTTCGGCGAGTTCTGCATCTGGTGGGGCTTCTACCTGATCGCCGTTGCAGCGGGTGGCTGGTGGGCGCTGCCGGCGCCACTGCTGATGTCGCTGCAGCTGCTCAAGGTATCCGGTGTGGCGCTGCTCGAAAAAGACATTGTCGAGCGACGGCCGGCCTATCGCGATTACGTCGCGCGCACCAATACCTTCTTTCCCTGGTTGCCGAAGCGATGAGTGGCCACCCTGCGATCTTTCTGCGCCTTGCCGTCGCCTTGCTTGCCGGCTGCACGCTGCTTGCCGGCGCAGCAGAAACGCAACCCCGTGTCTGGAACTTTTCGGTCTACCTTGACGACAAGCCCATCGGCTATCACCGCTTCACGGTCGAGGATCGCGGGCCGGAACATACGATGACCACGACGGCGCGCTTTAACGTGAAGCTGCTGTTTGTCACGGTCTATCGTTATGCGCATGATGCGACCGAGCACTGGCATGGCAACTGCCTGATCTCGCTCAAGGCCGGCACGACGGATGGCGGTGCCTTGGCGGAAGTCGACGCCCGTGCCGAGGGCGATGCAATGGGAGTGTCCGCCACCGGCCATGCGCGGACCCGCTATCCGGGCTGCGTGATGAGCTTTGCCTACTGGAACCCTGAAATTCTGCGTCAGTCGCGCCTGCTGAATTCGCAAACCGGCGAATACGAAGCCATCAAGGTCACCGAGCTCGGCGCGCAAGACATCCAGGTGCACGGCAGCGCCGTTGCCGCCGTGCATTACCGCATCGACGGTCCGAAGCATCCGATCGATCTTTGGTATTCCGCAAATCAGGAATGGCTGGCCCTCGAATCGCCACTCGATGGCGGACGCCGCCTGCGTTATCAACTCGAATGAAGGCGTCAACACAATGAAATCGAATCTCATACTCTGCACCGCCGCGCTGATGCTGGCTGCCTGCCAGAGCAACCCGCTGCCATCGCTGGCGACTGCCCCCCACGTCGACCTGCAGCGCTTCATGGGCGACTGGTACGTGATCGCCAGCATTCCGACTTTTATCGAGAAAGGCGCGCACAACGCGGTGGAGTCGTATGCGCTGAACAGCGACGGCAGTATTGCCACCACATTCACTTTTCGCGCCGGCAGTTTTGTTGGCGAGACCAAGCGTCATACGCCACGCGGCTTTGTCGTCGACACGCAAACCAATGCGGTTTGGGCCATGCAATTCATCTGGCCGTTCAAGGCCGACTATCGCATCGCCTGGCTGGCCGACGACTACAGCCTGACCGTGATCGGGCGCGAGCAGCGCGACTACGTCTGGATCATGGCACGCACGCCGCAGATTGCCGAAGCCGATTACCAGCGCGTGCTGCAGTTTGTCGGCGCGCAGGGTTACGACGTCAACCTGATACAGAAGGTGCCTCAACAATGGAAATGAACCAACGCGAACAACCGTTCCGCAACTTATGGCGCAGCATCGCGCGCTGGTTCGACAACGCGGCCGTGACCGATCCGGCCACGGCGCTAGAGGTTGCAGCGCCGCACCAGATCGACCTTTTGCGCATATTGCCTTTCGCGGCGCTGCATCTGGGCTGTTTCGCTGTCTTCATGGTCGGCACCAGTGTCACTGCCGTCGGCATTGCTGTCGGACTCTACGTGCTGCGCATGTTTGCCGTGACCGCCTTTTATCATCGTTATTTTTCGCATCGCGCCTTTCGCACCTCACGTGCCATGCAGTTCGTATTCGCGCTGATCGGTGCCAGTGCAGTTCAGCGCGGCCCGCTATGGTGGGCGTCGCATCATCGTCACCATCATGCCTATTCCGATACGCCGCGCGATGCGCACTCGGCGAAACAGCATGGCTTTCTGTGGAGCCACCTCGGCTGGTTCCTCGCTCGCGAAAACTTCGCGCCGCGCATCGAACGGGTCACTGATCTGGCGCGCTTCCCGGAATTGCGATTTCTCGATCGCTATGACTCGCTGGTACCGATTGCGCTGGGCATCGCGCTTTACGGTCTGGGCGAATTGCTTCGCACACACTATCCCGCGCTTGCCACTTCCGGCCCGCAATTGCTGGTGTGGGGTTTGTGCATTTCGACCATTGCGCTTTATCACGCCACGTTCACCGTGAATTCGCTGGCGCACCGCTACGGCAGCCGCCGCTATGCAACAAATGATGCCTCGCGCAACAACCTGTGGATTTCACTGCTGACGCTGGGCGAAGGCTGGCACAACAATCATCACCACTATGCAGGCGCGGCGCGCCAGGGCTTTTACTGGTGGGAGCTGGATCTGACCTATTACGCCTTGCGGCTGATGGCCATGCTCGGCCTGATTCGGGATCTGAAACTGGTTCCGGTCAAGGTGCTCGGCGCCAACCGCATCCATGCCGGTCGTGCCTCAAGTGCAGGAGCGCGCATATGAAAATCGCAATCATCGGCAGCGGCATTGCCGGCAACGTGGTCGCCCATCATCTGCATCGCGAGCATGAGATCACGGTGTTTGAAGCGGCGGACCACATCGGCGGCCACACCCATACCCACAACATCGAACTGGATGGCGAACAGCAACAGATTGACACTGGATTCATCGTCTTCAACGACTGGACCTATCCGAACTTCATCGCACTGCTTGACGAGCTGGGCGTGGCGTCGCAGCCCAGCGCCATGAGTTTCAGCGTGCGCAATGAAAGCTCTGGCATCGAATACAACGGTACCTCGCTTAATACGCTGTTCGCGCAGCGCCTGAATATCCTGAGGCCGTCGTTCCATCGCATGATTCGCGACATCCTGCGCTTCAATCGCGAAGCGCCAGGCCTGCTTGCGTCAACCGGACCTGAAATGACGCTGGGCGAGTATCTCGCCGCCGGCCACTATTCGCGGCAATTCATTCAGAATTATCTGATCCCGATGGGGGCGGCGATCTGGTCTACTGACCCGGCGCAGATGTTCGATTTTCCGGCGCGTTACTTCGTCCGATTCTTCCACAACCACGGCATGCTCTCGGTGGATCAGCGGCCGCAGTGGCGGGTGATTCGTGGCGGTTCGGCGCGTTATGTGGAAAAACTCGTGGCACCCTTCCGACATCGCATTCGTCTCAATGCTGCCGTCGCAACAGTGCGGCGCGTCGGCAATGGCGTCTTCGTGAAAACACAGGACGCCGCGCCGGAGCATTTCGATCAGGTGTTCTTCGCCTGCCATTCCGATCAGGCGCTGCGTTTGCTGGGCGACCCCAGCCCGCTGGAGCGCGACGTGCTGGGCGCGATCCGCTATCAGGAAAATGAAGTGATGCTGCACACCGACAGCACGCTGCTGCCGCGCAAGCCTCTGGCGTGGGCGGCATGGAACTATCACATCGCGGCAGCCGATGAGGCCGGGCTGGCCCAACGTGTGGCGCTGACCTACAACATGAACATCCTGCAAAACCTCAAGTCGCGTCACACTTTTTGCGTCACGCTGAACCGCACGGGGGAGATCAACGAACGCCGCATCATCAAACGACTGACCTATCACCACCCGCTTTACACGCCAGCCGGAGTCGCGGCGCAGCGGCGCCAGCATGAGATCAATGGCGTAAACCACACCTATTTCTGCGGCGCTTACTGGCGCTTCGGATTTCACGAAGACGGTGTCGTCAGTGCGCTCAACGCGCTACAACATTTTTCTTCCCACCTTGCTTTTGATATCGACAATGCACAGCGCCATCTATCACGGGTGGGTTAGGCATCGGCGCTTTGCGCCCTGCGATCACGCCTTTCGCTACCGTCTGTTCATGATGTATCTGGATCTGGCGGAACTGGACGAGGTGTTTCGCGGCCGGTGGCTGTGGTCGACGCAACGACCCGCGCTGGCGCGGTTCAATCGTGCCGATCATCTCGGCTCCTTCGACGTGCCGCTTGATCAGGCGGTGCGTGACCTCGTCGAACAACGCAGTGGCCAACGCCCCGCCGGGCCGATCCGGTTGCTGACGCACCTGCGCTATTTCGGCTACGGCTTCAATCCGGTCAGTTTTTATTACTGCTTCGACGACGCCGACACGCGCGTCGACACCATCGTTGCCGAGGTTAACAACACGCCATGGGGCGAACAGCATTGTCATGTGCTGGATGAATCGCGCAACGAAGGCCAGCACAATCACAAGCGCTATCGTTTTGCCAAGGACTTTCACGTGTCGCCTTTCATGCCCATGAATCTGGACTACGACTGGCGCTTCGGCCCACCCGATGCGGAACTCGCCATCCACATGGCATTGATGCAGCCCGAAAAAATATTTGACGCCACCATGCGACTGGAACGCGCGCCGATCACGAGTCTGCAACTGGCCAGGGTGTTGATCCTGTTTCCGCTGATGACCACGAAAGTGATTGTGTCCATTTACTGGGAGGCTTTGCGCCTGTGGCTCAAGCGCGTGCCCTTCCAGGTACATCCATCTCCATCCGAACGAGGCGTCCCCGCGACGAAATGACATGCAAGCCAACGAGATCGAAATTCAGCGCATTGCCCCCGTCACGCCAAAACCTTATTTCCTCGACAAGCTTGCGCAGCACGCAGTGCATCGCCAACTGGCAGCGCTACATGTCGGTGGAATTCAGCTCATCGACGAGATTGGTTCCCGACACTTTGGTCAGCGCCGCAAGGATGGCACGCTACACGCCACCGTGCATGTGCTGGATCCGCGCTTTTACAGCGAGATCGCTTTCGGCGGCTCGATTGGTGCCGGCGAGGCCTACATGCAAGGGTTTTGGCGCACCGACGACCTGACGACGCTGCTGCGCATCCTGCTGCTCAACCGTGACGTGCTCGACGGCATGGACACGGGGTTGGCGCGCCTTACCGCACCATTGCAAAAAGCATTGCACTGGATATCGCGCAACACCCGCCAGGGCAGCCGTCGCAATATCGCCGCGCATTACGATCTGGGCAATGATTTCTTCCAGTTGTTTCTCGACCCGACCATGATGTATTCCAGCGCAGTGTTTGAACGCGCGGACATGACGCTGGAACAGGCCTCGATCGCCAAGCTCGACCGCATCTGCCGCAAACTTGACTTGAAACCGGATGATCATGTGCTGGAGATTGGCACCGGCTGGGGCAGCTTTGCCATGCACGCGGTAAAGCATTACGGCTGTCGTGTCACCACCACCACGATTTCACGCCAGCAATATGAACTGGCGAAAGTGCGCATTGCGGCGGCAGGGCTGGATGATCGCATCACGCTGTTGCTGGAGGATTACCGCGACCTGCGCGGCCAGTACGACAAGGTTGTCTCCATCGAGATGATTGAAGCGGTCGGCCACGACTTTTACGACAGTTATTTCGGCCAGTGCAGCGCTCTGCTCAAGCCCGACGGCCTGATGTTGCTGCAGGCCATCACCATCTGCGATCAACGCTATGCGTCGGCGCGCCGGGGCGTGGATTTCATCCAGCGCCACATCTTTCCGGGAAGCTGTATTCCTTCCATCACGGCGATGAGCAGCAGCGTTGCCCGCGCCACCGACATGCGACTGTTTCATCTCGAAGACATCGGCCCCCACTATGCCAAAACCTTGCGACGCTGGAATGAAAACCTGTTCCGCAATCTCGCCGCAGTCAGGACGCTGGGCTATTCCGAAGAATTCATCAGCATGTGGGAGTTTTATCTGTGCTACTGCGAAGCAGGTTTCGCCGAGCGCGCCCTCGGTGATGTGCAGATGCTTTTGGTAAAACCGTTGGCGCGTCCTGCATCCCTCATCCCACCGCTAAGCGGCAATCATATGCAATTACGCTGAGATCGCAGGAAAGAAGCGGCTCAGGAAATATTCCGGCGTCCTGCATGCGGTAGGCTTGTTGCCACCGATGTAAGTATGATTGCGGGATACATCGCAATCACGGGCGCAGGAGTTTCAGACAATGGTAGGTGCCGATCAGGAAGTTCTTGCCACCACGCTGGCGTGGCTGGCTGCTGGCCGCCGGGTGGTGCTGGCCACGGTCGTGAAGACATGGGGCGCAGCGCCGCGACCACCGGGCGCATGGTTGGCGTTGCGCGATGACGGGGCCTGCGCGGGTTCTGTTTCCGGCGGTTGCATTGAGGACGATCTGGCCGACCGCATGCGCGAGGGCCGCCTTGAGGCCGACTTGCCCTATCTGCTCGATTACGGTGTCGACGCACTTGAAGCGGCACGCTTCGGCCTGCCCTGCGGTGGGCAACTGACGGTACTGATTGAATCAAGGCCGGACGCGCAGTTGATGAAAGAACTGCGCGACGCACTGGATGCCGGTCGCCTTGTTGCCCGCAGCGTCGAAATGAAGACGGGTCGTATTGCGCTGAAGGATGCGCGGCGCGGCGCCGGGCTGATATTTGACGGTGAACGCATTACCACTGTGTACGGCCCGCGCTGGCGTCTGTTCATCGTCGGCGCCGGCCAGATTGGCCGCTATCTGGCCGAGATGGCACGCGCGCTTGATTACGCGATCACGGTCTGCGATCCCCGCGAGGAAACTGCCGATGCATGGCCGCTGGTGGATATTCCGCTGCTGCGCGAAATGCCCGACGACGCGCTACTGGCATGGAAGCCTGATCCGCACTCGGCGGTGGTGGCGCTGTCGCATGATCCCAAGCTGGATGACATGCTGCTACTGGAAGCGCTGAAGTCCGACGCCTTCTACATTGGCGCGCTCGGCTCCAGTCGCAGTCAGATCAAGCGCCGCGAACGGCTGGCGCTATTCGATTTGAGCGAAACGCAAATCGCGCGGTTACATGGTCCGGTGGGTCTGAACATCGGCAGCCGGCTGCCGGCGGAAATTGCGGTGTCGGTGCTGGCAGAGATTACCGCGGTGAAGAACGGCGTCGCGCTTCCTATCCGCGTAAACAGTGAGCACTAAACTAGCCGGCATACTGCTGGCAGCGGGCTACTCGCGTCGCTTTGGTGCCGACAAATTGCTCGCCCTGTTGCCAGACGGCACGCCAGTAGCGCTTGCATCGGCCAGGGCGTTGCGCGACGGATTGAAAATGGCACTTGGCGACAACGCACAAACCATCGCGGTGATCCGTCCCGAACAAAAGGAATTGGCGCAACTGCTGAGTCACAGCGACATCACGGTGCTGGCATCGGCCGCAGCCGAGCGCGGCATGGGTGCAAGTCTGGCTGCAGCCGTGGCGGCAACGCCCGATGTACAAGGCTGGATCGTGGCGCTGGGTGACATGCCTTTTCTGAAACCGGCCACAGTGGCCGCGATTGCCCACGCTCTAGTGGATGGAGCAACTATCGCCGCACCGCTTGTTAACGCACAGCGCGGTCATCCGGTCGGCTTTGCACAGACACTCGGCCCGGCGTTGCGCGCGCTTGATGGTGATGAAGGCGCTCGCCAAATCATCGCCGGCGCATCGATCACGCTGTTGCCCTGCGAAGATATCGGCGCACTGCGCGATGTCGATCTTCCCGTGGATCTTTTCGAATGACTCTTGAATGTCGCCCCGGTTGTGGTGCTTGCTGCATCGCGCCTTCGATCAGTTCGCCCATCCCCGGCATGCCTGACGGCAAACCAGCCGGGGTGAGATGTGTGCAACTGATGGATGATTTTCGCTGCGCGATTTTCAATGATCCGGCGCGGCCCGCGTGTTGCGGCGGGTTGCAGCCTGCGATCGAGATGTGCGGGGAAACGCGTGAAGGGGCACTGCTGTGGCTGATGCGGCTGGAGCGATTGACTGCCTGAAGTGCATCGCGGCGGGGCGCCGCTCCTACATTTCGATCACGAGATGTCAAGCATGCGGTCGAGCGCAACCTTGGCCAGCCGCGCTTCGTGTTCCGGCACCTTGATCTGGTTGACGACTTTGCCTTCGGCCAGATTCTCCAGCGTCCACGCCAAGTGCTGCGGGTCGATGCGCTGCATGGTCGAACACATGCACACCGTGGTGGCCATGAACTGGACGATCTTGCCTTCGTGCTTGACCTCGCGCGCGAGACGCTCGACCAGATTCAATTCTGTGCCCACCAGCCAGCGTGTATTGGGTGGCGCATCCTTGACGGTACGCAGGATGGTCTCGGTGCTGCCAACATAATCCGACTGACGGCACACTTCGAAGGCGCATTCGGGATGTGAAATGACAAGACCGTCGGGATACTGATTGCGAAATTTGAGAATGTGCGCCGGCTGGAACATCTGATGCACCGAGCAGTGACCCTTCCACAACAGGATTTTGGCCTTGTTGATTTGCTCGGGCGTCAGACCGCCCATTTCAAGATCGGGATCCCAGACCAGCATTTCATCCATCGGCAGGCCCATCTTGTAACCGCTCCAGCGACCGAGGTGCTGGTCGGGGAAAAACAATACCTTTTCGCGCTGCGCGAATGACCATTCCAGAATTTTCGGCGCGTTGGAAGAAGTGCACACGATGCCGCCGTGCTCACCGCAAAACGCCTTCAAGTCGGCCGCCGAGTTGATGTAAGTAACGGGCGTAACGTGCTGGTCGGGATTGAGCACCTCGGCGAGTTCGCGCCAGCTCCGTTCGACCTTGGCGAGGCTGGCCATGTCAGCCATGGAACAACCGGCGGCAAGGTCAGGCAGGATGGAAATCTGGTTGGGCTTGGACATGATGTCGGCCACTTCCGCCATGAAGTGCACGCCGCAAAAAACGATGTATTCGGCATCGGTCTCGCCCGCCAGACGTGAAAGCTTGAGCGAGTCGCCGGTGATGTCGGCATGTTCGTAAACATCGGCGCGCTGGTAGTGATGACAGAGCAGCACCACCTTGCTGCCAAGCTTGGCCTTGGCCGCGAGAATGCGCTCACGCGCGTCCTTGTCGGCGAGCGCGTTGAAACGATCAAAACTGATGGTGGCGATTTGCATCTCGCTCGATTCCCGTGGTGGTTGTACGGGGATTTCAGCCCTGCGACCAGGGCAGACCGTTGAAACGCCAGCCGTTGATCGTGCCGCGGTGACCATTGGCATCCTTGTCGCCCTCGAATCCTTCAAGCACGTTATAGCAATCAGCAAAACCTGCGTCGGTGGCCGCTTTGGCGGCAGCGCTGGACCGCGCGCCGGAACGGCAGATGAATAGCAGCATGGCTTCGCTGCTGACCGAATGCTTGAGCTGCTGCACAAACTGGGCATTGGACGTATTGCCGGGATAAGCCAGCCACTCGATTTCAGTGGCTTCCGGAATGCGGCCAACCCAGTCGAGTTCGGCACGCGTGCGCACGTCCACCAGTTTGGCGTTGGACGTCAGTTGCAGCAGTTCCGCCGCTTCCCTGGGGGTCAACGCTCCTTCGTAAGGCAGCTTCATCTGTTGGGCACGTTCCTGCGCCAGATTGAGAATTTCAGTGAGTCGGGCCATGGCGGGTCAATTAGAATTCGAGGGTGAAAGTATAAGGCAGACACTTGCGATGCACGAAAATTCCCCACACCCTTCCGAACCGAGTGGCGGCGATCGCTTCCGCCAGGGCCAGCGTGTCACCTGGGTCAGCATCGCGGTCAACGCGGTACTGACCGTGATGCAGGTCATCGTTGGCGTCGTCGCGCATTCGCAGAGTCTGATCGCCGATGCCATGCATACTTTGTCGGATATCGTTTCCGATGGCTTCGTGCTCTACGCCAATCACAAGGGCTCGGAAGACCCGGACGACGAACATCCCTATGGCCACGGCCGGTTTGAAACGGCTGCGTCACTGGTGCTGGGTTTGCTGCTGGCGGCAACTGGAGCCGGCATTTTGATGGCCGCCACTGGCCGCCTGCAAAACCTGGGCGCCGCCCCACCTGTTGGCGTTGCGGCGATATGGGCGGCACTGATCACCCTCGCCGGCAAGGAAGGTCTGTTCCGCTACATGCTGGGCATCGCACAACGGCTGCGCTCGCCGATGCTGGTCGCCAACGCGTGGCACGCGCGTGCCGATGCCTTGTCGTCGCTGGTCGTCGCGGTTGGCGTGGGCGGCGCACTCGCCGGCTTCAATTTTGCCGACGCGGCAGCGGCCATCATTGTCGGCGCCATGATCATCAAGGCCGGTTTCGGATTTGCCTGGACGGCAATGCGTGAGTTGATCGATACCGGGCTTTCGGAAGAAGAGGTCGCGCGCATCCGCGCAACCATCATGAATACCGCCGGCGTGCTGGGCCTCCATGAATTGCGCACACGCCGCATGGGACATCAGGCGCTGGTTGACGCCCACATTCTGGTCGACTCCAGAATCAGTGTGTCCGAGGGGCACACGATCGGAGAAAGCGCACGTGCCAAGGTGTTGAGCGATCATCCCGAAGTGCTTGATGTCCTGGTCCACGTCGACGACGAGGATGATCACGACCCGCAAACAAGAAAGATCGAGCTCCCCGAGCGGGCCATACTGCTTAATTACCTGCGTACCATGCTCGGTGAAGAGGTGCCAAACTTTGACCGTACGGTGCTTCACTATCTGAGCAGCGGCCTGGAAGCAGAGGTTTTTCTGCCGTTCGAAATTGCAATGGACGTGGCGCACATCGCCCGCATAGAGCAGCACTTGGCAGAGCGCCTGACCGATAACCCGTGGTTCAGCAGTGTCAGTCTGAACTGTCGGATCGCACCAAAGTAGGGCGTTTTTGCACCATTTTTGTGCGCTTGAGGATTTATCAAGGCTTTTTGTTGTGGCAAAATGCACCGCGTCCCACGGTCTGTCATTCCGGGTCGCAGTCAAGCAGTCTTGACGCGGAACGAGGTCCATCGGCGACAGTTGGCAATTTAAAAGCAGTTATCAGGGGGTTGGTGGGCACTGTTTTTTCGCCCTTTTCCTTCTGCTTGCTGTCCGCCAACTGACTCCAGACAAACCGCCGGCCTGTGGCACAGAATCTGCTAAATAGCGTGGCATCGTATTTCCAACTGCAACATATCCCGTATCAACTGCCAGGAGAGCATCTCATGACCCCGCAAGACGTACTCAAGCTCGTCAAGGAACAGGAAGTCAAATTTGTCGATTTCCGTTTCACCGACACCCGTGGCAAGGAACAACACGTCGGCGTGCCGATCAAGGCCTTCGGTCTCGAAAAATTCGAGGATGGCCATGCCTTCGACGGTTCCTCAATTGCTGGCTGGAAAGGTATTCAAGCCTCCGACATGCAACTGATGCCTGATCCGGTCACCGCCTACATTGACCCGTTCATGGACGAAACCACGCTGGTGCTGACCTGTGATGTGGTGGAACCGGCCGACGGCAAGGGCTACGACCGCGATCCGCGCTCGCTGGCCAAGCGCGGCGAAGCCTATCTGAAGAGCACCGGCATTGGCGACGCCGCCTACTTTGGACCGGAACCCGAGTTCTTTGTTTTCGACTCGGTGGAATGGAAGGTCGATATGTCCGGCTCCTATTGCAAGATCAACTCGGAAGAAGCGGCCTGGTCTTCGGGTGAAAAATTTGAAGGCGGTAATACCGGCCACCGTCCCACCGTCAAGGGCGGCTATTTCCCGGTTCCCCCGGTGGACAGCCTGAACGACATTCGTGCCGCCATGTGCGTTGCGCTGGAAGCTTGTGGCGTCGTCGTGGAAGTTCATCACCACGAAGTCGCCACCGCCGGCCAGTGTGAAATTGGCACCATGTTCAATACCCTGGTGCGGCGCGCCGACTGGACCCAGGTGCTGAAGTACGTAGTGCAGAACGTGGCCCACAGCTATGGCAAGACGGCGACTTTCATGCCCAAGCCCATCGTTGGTGACAACGGTTCCGGGATGCACGTGCATCAGTCGATCTGGAAGGACGGCAAAAACCTGTTCGCCGGCAACGGCTATGCGGGTTTGAGCGAGTTCGCCTTGCATTACATCGGCGGCATCATCAAGCACGCGCGCGCATTGAACGCCATCACCAATCCCGGCACCAATTCCTACAAACGTCTGGTGCCCGGGTTTGAAGCGCCGGTCAAGCTGGCCTATTCGGCCAGGAATCGCTCGGCATCCATTCGTATCCCGTTCGTTCATAGCGACAAGGCGCGCCGGATCGAAGTACGCTTCCCGGATCCCACCGCCAACCCCTATCTCGCCTTCACGGCGATGATGATGGCCGGTCTCGACGGCGTGCAAAACAAGATTCATCCCGGCGAGCCGGCGGACAAGAATCTCTACGATCTGCCGCCGGAAGAGGATGCGAAGATACCCACCGTCTGTTCCTCACTCGACCAGGCGCTGGATTATCTCGACAAGGACCGCGAGTTCCTGACGCGCGGTGGTGTGTTCAGTAATGAAATGCTTGACGCTTACATCGAACTGAAGATGGAAGAAGTCACACGTTTCCGCATGACGACCCATCCGGTCGAATTTGACATGTACTACAGCCTGTAAACGCAGACTGTTACATTGGACAAAGGGACGGGCGCTTGCCCGTCCTTTTTTTTTGCTCCACCTTGGCCTACACTTCGCCTTCTGATATGACTATTGGCCGGCCATGAAAAACTGTTTTATCGCCTTGCTGGCTTTGGGTTGTGGTGTGGCCCATGCCAACACGCTTTACAAATGCACCGATGATCTGGGGCATTCGACCTATACCAATTTCAAAGCCCAGAATCGCAATTGCATCGTACTCTCGCGCGACACTTCCCCAAGCCCGGCAGCCAGCAAGCCCTCCGCTGCCGCAACGTTAACACCCGCCGACTTTCCCAAGGTGAGCTCGGAAATCCAGCGCGGTCGCGACAGTGACCGGCGTGCCATCGTGCAGCGGGAAACGGAGACCGAACAAAAAAATCTTGAGGAAGCCAAGAAAAATCTGGCGGAACGCAATAACCCCGCCACGCCGCAAGACGTTCTAAAACCCATCAAGGATCGTATTGCGCTGCATGAGCGCAACCTGGTCGAATTGCAACGCGAGCTGTCAAAGTTACGCTGAAGCATTAAGGCGGGCGCCACAATGGCTTGCTTCTTGCTGAAACTGTCCACATGAATAATGTGGATCCATCTTCTATCCCCGCAGCTTCCTTCGCGGGACTCGATCTGCTTTCGTCGGCCGTTATTCTGAGTGATGATCGGCAATTGATTCGCCACGTCAATCCTGCCGCCGAAAATCTCTTCGGCATTAGCCAGCGCGCATGGTTGGGATTATCGCTTTCGCAGCTACTGGGTCCGTCAAAGGTTCTCGCGGCAGCGCTCGATAACGCGTTGAAAAACAATTGGAGCTACACCGGTCACAATGTTGAGGTCACGCGTGCCGAACAACCGGCCATGCATCTGGACTGCACGGTGACACCCATTGAAAGTGCGGGCGCGAGGCTGCTGTTGGAGCTTCGTCCCATCGATCACCAGTTGCGCGCTGCGCGCGAGGAAAGAGAAGCGGTGCAGCAACAGGCGACCCGTGAGCTGATTCGCAATCTCGCCCACGAAATCAAGAATCCGCTGGGGGGTATTCGCGGTTCCGCCCAGTTGCTCGAACGCGAACTGAGCAATCCGTCATTGCGCGAGTACACGCAGGTCATCATCAGCGAATCCGACCGGCTGCAAGGCCTGATGCAAAGACTGCTGTCTTCGCACCGCACGATGCAGCCAGCCCAAGTGAACATCCAT
This sequence comes from Sterolibacteriaceae bacterium, assembly GCA_025360425.1. Lineage (GTDB taxonomy): Bacteria > Pseudomonadota > Gammaproteobacteria > Burkholderiales > Rhodocyclaceae > JANYCD01. Next base: position 18,499 of record JANYCD010000041.1, on the reverse strand, counting down.
GAGATTCTGGAACGGGTGCGCAAGCTGATCCATGCCGAATTCGCCAGCGTGCGCGTACAGCGCGACTACGACACGTCGCTGCCCGATCTGACTGGCGACCGTGAGCAGCTGATTCAGGCGATTCTCAACATCGCCCGCAATGCGGCGCAGGCGATGCAGGGCGAAGGTGAAATCGTGTTCCGCACGCGCGCGGCGCGAAAAGTAACTTTGGCGAAGAAGCGTTATCCGCTGGCACTCGAATTGCAAGTGATCGACAACGGCCCGGGAATACCCGAGGCGATCCGCGACAAAATCTTTTATCCCCTGGTATCGGGCCGCGAAGGTGGCAGCGGCCTCGGCCTGACGTTAACCCAAAGCTTTGTGCAGCAGCATCACGGTACTATCGAAGTGGAATCGCGTCCCGCACGTACCTGCTTTCGTATCCTGATGCCGCTGACAGGCGGACAACCTGAAAAGAGCAAAACACAATGAATCCGGTCTGGATTGTCGATGACGACCGCTCCATCCGCTGGGTCTTCGAAAAGGCCCTGACGCGAGAAGAGATCCCGTACAAAAGCTTCACCGCTGCTGAAGATGCACTGGCGGCGCTCGACGCCGGTCAACGCCCGCAGGTGCTGGTTTCCGACATTCGCATGCCCGGACAATCAGGACTCGATTTGCTGCATCATGTAAAGGCAACGTGGCCGGATCTGCCGGTCATCATCATGACCGCCTATTCAGATCTGGATTCCGCCGTCGCGGCGTTTCAAGGCGGTGCCTATGAATATCTGCCCAAGCCGTTTGATGTTGATCAGGCGGTGGCCCTGGTCCGACGCGCCATCGAGGAAACGAAGCACCAGTCGGGTACATCAGTTGCTCAACCGGTAGCGCCGGAAATTCTCGGCCAGGCAGCGGCCATGCAGGAGGTATTTCGCGCGATCGGACGTTTGTCGCAGTCACAAGCCACGGTGCTCATCAATGGCGAGTCCGGCACTGGCAAGGAGCTGGTGGCGCGCGCGCTGCACCGCCATAGCCCGCGCCGAGATGCGCCATTCATCGCCATCAACACCGCCGCCATTCCCCGCGACCTGCTTGAATCCGAACTCTTTGGCCATGAGAAGGGGGCTTTTACGGGTGCCACAACCCAGCGTCGCGGCCGCTTCGAGCAGGCCGACGGTGGCACCTTGTTTCTCGATGAAATTGGCGACATGCCGGCCGAGTTACAGACACGTCTGCTGCGGGTGCTCTCCGACGGGCACTTCTACCGTGTCGGCGGCCATTCACCGGTCAAGGCCAGCGTGCGCGTGATTACCGCCACCCACCAGAACCTTGAACAACGGGTCAAGGATGGTCTGTTCCGTGAAGATCTGTTTCATCGTCTCAACGTCATCCGCCTGCGCTTGCCGGCGCTGCGCGAACGACGCGACGACATTCCTTTGCTCGCACGCCACTTCCTTGCCCATAGCGCCCAGGAATTGGGTGTCGAACCGAAACGCCTGTCCGAGACCGCTCTCAAGTACCTTTCCGGCCTCGATTTTCCGGGCAATGTGCGGCAACTGGAGAACCTCTGCCACTGGCTCACTGTCATGGCTCCGGGACAGACGGTGGACGTCGCCGACCTGCCCGGTGAATTGCGCGAGCAGACGGCGAGCACTGCGCCGAGTAACTGGCTTGATGCGCTCAGCGGCGAAGCAGACCGCCTGATTGCGGCCCAGCCCGGCAAAGTATTCGAGATTCTGACCCGGGCTTTCGAGGGCAACCTGATTCAGCGCGCACTGGCAGCGAGCGGTGGGCGGCGCATTGAAGCTGCCCAACTGCTGGGCATCGGACGCAATACCATCACCCGAAAAATTCAGGAATTGGCTCTGGATGATTCCAAGGGAACGGAAGAGCAGGGATAATCCGGCCCATGGCCGGAACCCTCTACGAATCGTCCCTCGACATTGCCGCAGTTGCGGCTGCGCTGGGTAAGTTAGCGCGGCGTTTTGACGTTGACGCAGTCGCCGAGTGCGACTCGACCAATAGCCGATTGCTGACCCTGGCCGAAACAGGTGCAGCTTCAGGCAGTGTGTTGGTATCAGACCGCCAGACGGCGGGCCGCGGCCGGCGAGGCCACACATGGCACTCGGCGCCTGATGACAGCCTGACCTTTTCCGTGCTCTGGCGCTTCGGCCCCGAGTCTTCTGCGCCAACCGCGCTCTCGCTGGCAGTGGGAGTCGCGCTCGCTGACGCGATGGACAATCTGCGCATTGATGGGGTCGCGCTCAAGTGGCCTAACGATGTTCTTCACGCCGGTCGCAAACTGGCCGGAATACTTGTGGAATTGCAGCCAGGCAACACCCGTTCGGCAGTGATCGGGGTTGGCCTTAATTTGCGCCTACCGGAAAATCTGCCGGCAGATGTTGCGCAAACTGCGATAGGCCTTGACTCGCTGGGGTCGCGGGCAAGCCGGGAAGAAGTGCTCGCGATTACCCTGGCCAGCCTTGCTCGCACTCTGGATAATTATGCCGCCGGCGGTTTTGCCGCGCTGCGCGCAGCATGGTTATCACGCCATGCTTTTCAAAATCAATCAGTACGGATTACAGGAGACGGTGTGGATTCGGTAGGAACATGCCTCGGCATTGATCAGGATGGAGCATTGCTGGTTGCCACGGCCTCGGGATTGAAAAAAATAATCGGTGGCGAAGTCAGCCTTAGAGCTGCAGCAGGGGCTCTGCCATGATCCTCTGCATCGATTGCGGCAACACGCGGCTCAAATGGGGTTTGCGTTCCGGCTCTGGCTGGGCCTTCACGGGAACACTACCTACCGCAGATGCGGCAACGATACGCAGTTGCCTGCCAGCAGCGGTCCCAATCGAGCGTGCGATCGGCTGTATCGTCGCCTCCTCCAAGGTTTGTGCTGCGATCGAAGCAGCTCTGCCCTTCACGCTGACCTGGATCAAAGCCAGTGACACTCAATGTGGCGTTACCAGCCGCTACGATACCCCGGCGCAACTCGGCGCCGATCGCTGGGCAGCGCTTATCGGCGCTCGCGGATTTCACGAGAATGCCTGCGTCGTGGTCAGCGCCGGCACTGCGACTACGATTGATCTGCTTGATGCCGCTGGCGTTTTTCAGGGCGGCCTGATTATCCCGGGTGTGGATTTGATGCGTTCTGCGTTAGCCAGCAATACCGCCCGACTGCCACACGCGTCGGGGCGCTACCAGCCTTTGCCGAGGAGTACGCAGGACGCCATCACCAGCGGCGCGATCTGCGCCACACTGGGTGCCATTGATCGTATGTTCTCATCCATAGCGCAGGAACCCGGCGCACTCTGTATCCTTTCAGGCGGTTCCGCCGAGACACTGTCGAATGAGATCGCCTTGCCTCATCTGCGAATCGATAATCTCGCGCTTGAAGGACTGGCGCGTATCGCCACCGAGATGAACCCCGCCCGCTGACAACACTGAGGGAAACATTGTGCGCATTTTTTTATTGCTGCTGATCTTCGCCAACCTTGCGATGTTTGCCTGGAGCCGGGGCTATTTTGGCGATGGCAACATCTCCGGGCGCGAACCGGAACGGTTTGAAACACAAATCAATCCCTCAAAGCTACGCATTCTTTCCACGATAAAAGCTGTCGCTCCCGTTGAAGTCTGTCGTGTTATCGGCGACTTGAAGCTGGCCGACGCGCAGCGACTTCAGTCTTCACTCGGACAACAGCTGGCCGGTGCCACCATCACGCTGTCACGGCCCGATGAACAGCAAACCTGGGAGCTATCCATCCCTGGTTGGACTGATCGCGCCGCTGCTGATACCAAGCTTGCCGAATTGAAAAAATTCGGGATTGGTGATGCACGCGTGACAACAGCGAACAACAACACGTTTGTCGTTTTGCTGGCGACATTCCATAACGAGTCGGCGGCACATGAGCAGTTACAGGCGTTGATAAAGAAGGGGGTCAAGTCTGCCAAGGTCATAACTCGGCAACCACCCGATGCGGTTCGTCTGCTGGTGCGCGGTCCGAACTCGCTGCTTTCGCGGCTGCCTGACCTGACCCGGGATAATGCCAACGCCACGCTCGGCGACTGCCCCGCTTCATGACACCTTTGGTCGTTGGCCTGACAGGTGGCATCGGCTGTGGCAAGAGCGCCGCCGCAGACATGTTTGGCGAGCTCGGTGCAGCCATCATCGATGCGGATGCCATAGCGCATGAACTGACCGTGCCCGCCGGCACTGCAATGGCGGCGATAGGCGCCGCGTTCGGGCCTGACATCATTACTCCTCAAGGCGCCCTGAATCGTTCCGCCATGCGCCAGTTGGTTTTTAGCGACGCGACTGCCCGGGTGCGTCTGGAAGCCATTCTCCACCCGATGATTCGCGAAGAGAGCGAGAACCGCAGTCGCAAGGCATTAAAGGACGGCGCTCCCTATTTGCTGTTGGTGATCCCGTTGCTGCTGGAGTCGGGGGATCCGCGCAGTCGCGTGAATCGGATACTGGTCGTCGACTGCCCGGAAGAAACTCAGATTGACAGGGTAATTTTGCGAAGCCGGCTTGCGGAACCCGAAATACGCCGCATCATGGCGACCCAGGCGACCCGTGAACAGCGGCTGAACATTGCCGATGACATCATCAACAATGCAGGCGATCTTGATGCGCTGAAGCTCCAGGTCGCCACATTGCATCAAGACTACCTTGAACTTTCAGCGAAATAGCCGACAAATATTGAGGTTTAGTGTCAAATCCGTCAGAATTCGGAGAACTTACCCAATGGCCGACGAGTGATCACTTACCAATACCCGCTCAACGAGCGCATTCGCACATTACTGCGCTTGGAAGACCTGTTCGACAAGATCACTCACTTCGTCGCCGCAGAGAGTCACGAAGACCACCACGTGGCACTGGTCACCCTGTTTGAAGTTCTGGAAGTGGCCGGACGTGCCGACCTCAAATTCGATTTAATGCAGGAACTGGAACGGCAGCGCCAGATTTTGCTGTCCTTCCGCAATAATCCGGAAATCTCCGAGGATGCGCTGTCGGGCGCCCTTTACGAAATCGAACAGGCGGCGGCCGGTTTGCTGGCCATCCAGGGCAAGATCGGCTATTACCTGCGCGAAAACGAATGGCTGATGGCGATCAAGAATCGGGCGTCGATTCCTGGTGGCGTGTGTGAGTTTGACCTCCCGTCATATCATTTCTGGCTCAACCGCGACGGGCAGTTGCGGCGGCGTGATCTGGAGCACTGGCTTGCACCGCTGTCGCCGATCCATCAGGCCATCAGCATCGTGTTGCGACTGCTGCGTTCATCCGGCCGGCCGGAAACGCAGATCGCCTATCACGGCGCCTACCAAATGACGCTTGCCGGCCGCAACGCGCAGATGATACGTCTGCGCCTCAGTCGCAGTGATGCCTATATTCCGGAAATCAGCGCCAGCAAATATGCGCTCAATATTCGCTTTCTGGGCCCGGAAGTGAATCAGCGTCCGAGGCAGGTTGATGCTGACGTAAATTTCGAGATGACGTTTTGCAACCTGTAGTCCGTACCGTAAGTTGTCCAACATGCGGCAAACCGGTGGAATGGGTAGCGGAAAATCGTGTGCGTCCTTTTTGCTCCGAACGTTGCAAGGGCATTGACCTCGGCGCTTGGGCCGCCGAAGAATATCGCGTGCCGGTTACCAAAGAAACCCAGGAACCCGATCAGGAAGAATAACGCCAGGCATCGCGAATCGCGGCGACGCCATGTGCTCCTGCCTGCCAGGCAGTTTCCAGGTCAGCGCGACTCATGCCACCAAGAGCGAATACCGGCATGCCGGACAACTCCACCAGCTTCGAAAATTCGTTCCAGCCCAGCGGTAAACGATCGCGATGGCTCTCGGTGCTGTTCACCGCACCAAGTACAGCAAAATCCAATTTCAGTTCTGCCGCCCGCATCAACTCCGCCCTGTTGTGGCAAGACGCGGCGACAAGCGAAAACTCGGGACGTACCCTGTATTCCATCAGTTGCCTTGCCGGCATATGGATGCCATCAGCGCCAACCAGGCGGGCCAAATCTTCATCACTATTAATCAGTAAACGCGCGCCATATTCCCGGCACAGTTTTACAACGGCGTGTGCATAAACCTCGCGGTTGGATTTGTCCAGATTCGGTTCACGCAACTGCACCAGTTTCAATCCGTCCCTGAGTGCATCCTTTAGCACTGCCAATTGTGCATCCACGCCCATCCGGCCTGCATCGGTGATCGCGTAAAACGTCGGCAAAGCCAAGGCGTTGAGCACACGCGCATTGGCGGGCAACATCGGCGACACAGTCACGGCATCGGCAAGCTGCCAGGCCAACGCAGAGTGAACGTGATCGCGCAACTCGCCTTCCCATTCGACAACGCGAAAGAAGTGCAGCATTACATGGGCGTGTTCGTAATGGTGTTCGCGTATCAGCCATGGATGGGCCTTGCGCACCTCAATGCCGAGCTCTTCGCGCAACTCGCGGTCCAACGCTTGCCGGGGGGTTTCGCCGGCTTCGACCTTGCCTCCGGGAAATTCCCAATAACCCGGATAGAACGTGCCGGCAGCGCGCTGCCCGAGCAAAAATGTTCCATCCGACCGCTGGATGACGGCCGCAGCAACTTTGGTAAGTTTCACTTGCGGGATTTTTCGGGGCTGCGTCCGGCATAGTCGCGCGCGAACTGCCAGGCCACGCGGCCACTGCGCGAACCACGCATCAGGGTCCAGCGCAGCGCTTCGCCGCGAGCAGCGTCGATCTGTTTGGCGCTGAGTCCAAACGTGCCAAGCCAATGCGCGCAAATCGACAGGTAATGCTCCTGATCGAACGGATAGAACGACAGCCACAAGCCGAAACGTTCGGAAAGCGAAATTTTTTCGTTGCTGGCTTCACCGGGGTGAACCTCGCCCTCGGCAGTGTGTTTCGCATCAAGATTTTCGCCCATGAACTCGGGCATCAAATGACGCCGATTGGACGTTGCATAGATCAACAGGTTGTCCGGCATACCGGAAATCGATCCATCCAATACGCTCTTCAGTGCCTTGTAACCCGGCTCGCCGGCTTCGAAGGAAAGATCGTCGCAAAATATGATGAACCGCTCGGGGCGCATCACGATCTGGTCAACGATTACCGGCAGGTCGACCAAGTCGTCCTTGTCGACCTCAATCAATCTCAGACCCTTCGTGGCAAATTTTCCAAGCAGAGCCTTCACCAGTGATGACTTGCCGGTACCGTGGGCGCCGGTCAGCAAAACGTTGTTGGCGCTGCGTCGGCTCACAAACTGGTGCGTATTTTGTTCGAGACGCTGCTTTTGCTCGTCAACGCATTGCAGGTTTTCGAGGAAAATCTGATGCAGCTGGTTCACTCCTTCAAGACGGCCACGCCCGCCATGATTGCGCCAGCGAAAAGCATTCACACGCCAGTCGGGAGCAGCAGCGGGTGTTGGAAGCAGGGTCTCAACCCGCGCCAGTAGTGCTTCTGCGCGCGTCAGAAAGGCCGTCAGTTCAGTCGTCTTGATGTCTTTCATGCGGTAAGCTAGCCAATTTTCAAGCGTCGAACTCTAGCAGATTCATTTTGCGATCATCTTATGGCCCGTCTCCTTTTCGTCTTCTTCACTCTTGTGCTGCTATACGGCTGCACATCTCAACCGACTCGCGGTCCGGAAACTACAGCGTGCGTTCCATGCTCCTGCGACACTTGTCCAATAGTGGTGCCGCCCAAGCCGACTGAAAAGCCGCTCCAATCGGCGAATTGGAGCGATCTGCCAGATTGGGCGGAAGACGGCCTCAAACCAAGTTTCGAAGCATTCCTGGCTTCCTGCAAAGTGCTGGAAAAACAGACGACGTGGACCGCGACCTGTGCTTCCGCCCGAACCACTGCACCTACCGAATTGCGCGCGTGGTTTGAGGCGAAATTCCAACCATGGCAACTGGTGAATCCCGACGGAGAACGCGAAGGCCTCGTTACCGGCTACTACGAGCCCGTGCTGAAAGGCGGCCGCCAGCGCAAACCACCCTATGTCGTCCCGGTCTTTGGCGCACCGGATGACCTGATCACTGTCGATTTATCCGAGGTATATCCCGAACTCAAAAACATGCGCTTGAGGGGGCGAATCACGGGACATAAGTTAGTGCCGTATTTCCCCCGCTCGGAATGGGCCAAGCAGGAACAAAAACGCGCCGGTGAGGCCTTGCTTTGGCTGGCTGATCCAATCGATTTTTTCTTCATGCAAATTCAGGGTTCCGGTCAGATTCAATTCGACGATGGCAGCAGCGTGCGCCTTGCCTATGCCGACCAGAACGGTTACCCCTATCGATCCGTGGGCAAATGGCTGGTCGATCAGGGCGAACTAAAAGCCGAAGAAGCTTCGATGCAGGGCATCAAGGCTTGGGCCGATGAACATCCGCAGCGCCTGCAGGAATTACTGAACACGAATCCGAGTCTGGTGTTTTTTCGCGAACTACCAGTGGCAGGCAGTGGCCCGCCAGGTGCGCTAACCGTGCCACTGACACCCGAACGCAGCATTGCCGTAGACCCTCGCATTACACCGCTGGGCGCACCCGTTTGGCTCGCAACGACCTACCCACTCTCAGACCAACCCTTGCGCCGGTTGATGCTGGCTCAAGACACGGGTGGCGCCATTCGTGGCGCAGTCAGAGCCGATTTTTATTGGGGAAGCGGAACCGAAGCTGGCAACAAGGCGGGCAAGATGCGGCAAAAAGGACGCATGTGGGTTTTGCTCCCAAAGGGGTACTTACCAAAATAGGCACGCCCCACCAAAGTGGCGACAATGGTGCGGTTTAATATTTCATGCACCATACTTGAACATCCTGAACTGGTTAATTTTTACAATACATTGATTTAGCGTGATTTAATATTGGGCATGGTTTCTGCTTCTTGCACTGATTTCGTGCCTGGAGCCCCAATATGGAACCGTTTAAGACCTCTGCCGATGTTCTTTTCATCCTGATCGGCGCAGTGATGATTCTGGCCATGCATGCTGGGTTCGCCTTTCTGGAGCTCGGCACGGTAAGAAGGAAGAATCAGGTGAATGCGCTGGTCAAGATTCTGGTCGATTTCTCCGTATCGACTTTGGCTTACTTCTTTATTGGCTACACCCTTGCTTACGGAGTGAATTTCTTCGGTAGCGCCGAACTGCTTTCCCAAAAGGGTGGATATGAGCTGACAAAGTTTTTCTTCCTGCTCACCTTCGCTGCTGCGATCCCGGCAATCGTTTCCGGCGGTATCGCCGAACGAGCCCGCTTCAATCCCCAACTCGCCGCAACCTTTCTTCTGGTGGGGTTCATCTACCCCTTCTTCGAAGGTATCGCCTGGAACAATGCTTACGGGATTCAGGATTGGCTGAAGAATTCCTTCGGTGCAGGCTTTCACGATTTCGCGGGGTCTGTCGTGGTACATGCGGTTGGCGGTTGGATCGGACTCGCCGCCGTTTTGATGCTGGGTGCCCGGCGCGGACGTTACTCAAAAGACGGCGCTATCGCCGCTCATCCGCCATCGAGCATTCCTTTCCTTGCGCTCGGTGCATGGATTCTGGTGGTTGGCTGGTTTGGTTTCAACGTCATGAGCGCCCAGACACTAGATAAAATTTCAGGGCTGGTGGCAATGAATTCCCTGATGGCTTTGGTTGGCGGCACGCTTGTCGCGCTGGTCGTGGGTCGCAACGACCCCGGCTTTGTCCATAATGGACCGCTGGCGGGGTTGGTCGCCATCTGTGCCGGTTCCGATGTGATGCATCCGCTCGGCGCCTTGGTCACTGGCGGAGTCGCTGGCGGTCTGTTTGTATTCATGTTTACTCTCACCCAGAATCGCTGGAAGATCGATGATGTACTCGGAGTGTGGCCCCTGCATGGCTTGTGCGGCACTTGGGGCGGAATCGCCGCCGGCATTTTCGGCAGCAAAGCGTTTGGTGGAATCGGCGGGGTAAGCCTGCCGGCACAGTTGATCGGCACCGGACTTGGGATACTGATCGCTTTCGTCGGAGGATTAGCGGTATACGGCCTATTGAAAATCACCGTCGGCATCCGTCTTTCGCCGGAAGAGGAATTCGAGGGTACCGATCTCACCACGCACAAGATCGCCGCCACCGCAGAACGCGAAACCAACTGGTAGCTCTCTAGTTTGAACAGGCTCGATCCGCACCTGCCCGACTATTCTTTGTCAGCTCGTCGTGCCGCTCAACTTCAGCTCAAGATCAAAGATGCGGCAAAAGGCGCATACGGGTGTAGTTGCCGAAAGGGTAAGTGCCGGAATAGCGTTTAGTCCAAGCCACCACTCTGACTTAATCGCTTTTCGATCTCGGCTGCGGGGATATAACCACCTGCCTGTTGTCCGTTGGCAAAATAAATGAAGGGCGTACCGCGAATGCCGAGACGCCGGCTGAGTTCCATGGTTTTTGCCAACATCGGTCCTGCATCGCACTTCGCCGCAGCGGCAATGGGCACCGTGCCGTTGAGCATCCAGTCGCTCCAAGTCCTGGATTTATCCGCAGCACACCAAATCGCCTTGGATTTTTGCACTGAATCCTCCGAAAGAATCGGAACCAGAAAAGTGTAGACCGTGGTGTTTTTGACTTGTTGCAATTCTCTCGCCAACTTTTTGCAGTAACCGCAATTCGGATCCTCGAAGGTCACCAGAACATTTTTGCCGTTGCCACGCACCACTTTGATGGCTTGGTCGAGCGGCAGCATGGAAAATTTCTTTTCCTGGGTCAGGTTTTTCCTGGTTTTTGCATCGATCAACTCGCCACGAAGAATAGCTGTCACCTTTTCGTCGGTATAGAAAACTTCTCCCTCGGCGTAGACCTCATAAAGTCCGAGATAATCAGTCTTGGTGACACTTTCCACTTTCATATCGGTGAAGGCGGATTCCCACGCTTTTTTGACCTCGGCTTCGCCAGCACAGGCAAGAACCGCAAACATAACCAACGCAAGAAATGCGACGACTCTTTTCATGTTGTCTCCAGAAAATTTGATCAGGCGGAAAGCGCGTAGCGTACCAGCAGATCCTTGATGACCGGCATACCGTTAGTCAGGTTCAATCCAAAGTTGCGTACGGCGGACAAAAGTCGCAGATCCGGCGCAAAAAGCCGTTGCAGACCATCCGTTGCAAATTGCAACGCGACCACCTCTTCCTTGCGTGCGCGCTCGTATCTGCGCAACAGCATGAGATCACCACAGTCAATGTGAGACGGCTTCGCATTAAGCAGTTCGGCCAGCGCTTTGGCATCACGAAAACCAAGATTGATGCCGTGACCCGACAACGGATGAATGGTATGGGCCGCATCGCCGACCAACGCCAGACGCGGTGCAATGGATCGGGGCGCACGCATTAGCCGCAACGGAAACGCCGCTGGTGGCGTTACCAAAGAAAGTTCACCAAGCTGCTGTTTGCCCGCTTCCGCGACCCGCAAACCAAACACATCCGCGGACAACGCGAGCAACTCGGCTGCGTGCAATTGCGATGTGGACCAGACCACAGAAATCATGTTGCCGGGCAAAGGCAAATAAGCAAGGACTCCATCAGTGCGAAACCACTGAAAAGCCTTGCCACGGTGTGGACGTTCGGTCTGAAAATTGGCCACCACGCCACACTGCCCATAGTCCTTGAACCTTACCTGAATACCGGCGGCCTGCCGCGTCCAGGAGTCAGCACCGTCGGCCGCCACGATCAGAGCGGCTTCAACGCGACGACCATCGCCCAGCGCGATCCGGGCATCTTCCGCCGTGAACGACAACGCGTCGGGGTGTGCCGGGCAAAGCAAGGTCACATTGGCTTGACGCTTGGCGCTTTCCCACAATTCCGCCTGCATCGCGCCCGATTCGACAATCCAGGCCAATTCATCGGCTCCTGCGTCATAGGCAGAAAAATCAATTCTTCCCGCAGCATCACCGTGAATTTCCATGGCCTCGACTCGGGAAACTCGGCAAGCATCAAGGTGGCTCCATACCCCGATCTCGTCAAGAAAGCGCTGATTGGCCGGACTGACAGCGTAGATGCGCACGTCCCAATCGTTGGCGGCGGCGGGACCCCGCCCTTCAATTACGCCGACCGAAAGCTGAGTTCGACGCAGGGCAACGGCAAGAGAAAGACCGGCAAGGCCGCCACCGACAATAAGGACATCAAATTTCATCGTCGGATTGTCGCCCACGGGGTTTGCCTTGACAAGGCAAACCCCGGCCAAGGATAATGCCGCCCCTTCCCCATGGTGATGTAGCTCAGCTGGTTAGAGCGACGGATTCATAATCCGTAGGTCGAGGGTTCAAGTCCCCCCATCACCACCAAAACACAAAGACTTAGGCTACGACCTGGGTCTCCCATCTACCCAGACCGTCGACGCAGACTTGATATAGACGAATTGTGTGGCTACAATGTTGCCACGTACAGCACCCTGTGCAGGGAAAGAAGGACAACCATGCTATCGAGCCTTAAAACAACCGATGTACGCTCCAGGATTGAACCGGACTTGAAGGATCGCGCTAGCGAGGTACTGGCTGATTGCGGCTTGAGCCTCAGTGACGGGATCCGTCTGTTCCTACGTCAAGTTGTAGTCCGTCAAGGACTGCCCTTTGAAGTCAGGACCCCCAATGCAACGACGATCGCTGCAATGAAGGAAGCACGTTCAATCCGCAAAGCCCGCTTCGGTTCCGCACAGGAACTTTTTGATGACCTCGAAAAAACCAGCGCAGCAAAAACGCGCAAACCTGCCAAGAAGCAGCGATAGAACCAAGCAATTCGTAAAGGACGGGGAGCGCCTGAGCCATTCAGGCCGCTACGACATGCGCCGCCTTAAAGAGGCGATGCTGCTGATCATCGCCAACGATGCACCCCTGCCGCCCGAATATCTTGATCACGAACTGACCGGTGAGTGGAAAGGCTTCAGGGAATGCCATATCGGCGGCGACTTCCTGCTGATTTACGACCTGCTCGAGGACGGCGCCGTCGTCTTTACTCGGGCCGGCACGCATGCCGACTTGTTCGAGTAGCCCGCAAAGCTTGATCGGGGATTGCATCACTGCGGCGCGATGACTATAAGGAATCCGTGAGGGATAACTTACAATCCACTCTTTACTGCCCGCCTCATCAGAATGACTGCCCGCCTCAGGGAAATCCCCTACAACTACACCTCGTTCTCCGACCGCGAGATCGTCATTCGCCTGCTGGGGGCCGATGCCTGGCGCGTTCTGGACGAACTGCGCGGCCATCGCATCACCGGCCGCTCGGCGCGCATGCTTTACGAAGTGCTAGGTGACATCTGGGTGGTGCAGCGCAATCCGTATCTCGAAGACGACCTGCTTGCCAATCGCGGACGACGCGAGGCGCTGGTTGAGGCACTGCGCCATCGTCTGCGCGAAATTGACAAGCGCCGTCATGGCAACGAAGCGGTCGCGAGCTTGCTGACCGCCGCCGGCGAAGCGGTCGCCCGCTTTGAGCGCTGGTTCGATGAAACCACGCGCATGCGCAAGGCGGTGTTGCGCACGCTACTCAAACATACACGCAAGGACAACATTGCGTTCGACGGCCTGGCCCGCGTTTCACATGTAACCGACGCCACCGACTGGCGCGTGGAATACCCGTTCGTGGTGCTCAACCCGGATACCGAAGAAGAAATCGCGCCGCTAGTGCGCGGTTGCATCGAACTCGGCCTCACCATCATTCCACGCGGTGGCGGCACCGGCTACACCGGCGGCGCGGTGCCGCTGACGCCGTATTCGGCGGTGATCAATACCGAGAAACTGATCGATCTGGGCGCGGTGGAGCAGACAGTTTTACCCGGTGTCGACAAGCCTTATGCCACGGTACGCACCGGCGCCGGACTGGTGACGCGGCGGGTGATGGAAACCGCCGAAAATGCCGGCCTCGTGTTCGCGTGCGATCCGACTTCAGCCGACGCATCCTGCATCGGCGGCAACATCGCCATGAATGCCGGCGGCAAGAAGGCGGTGTTGTGGGGCACTGCGCTCGACAATCTGGCGTCGTGGAAGATGGTGACGCCGGACGGTGACTGGCTGCTGGTCGAACGCCTTGATCACAACCTTGGCAAGATCCACGATCAGGACGTGGCCACCTTCCGCCTCACCCGCAGCAACGACCGTGGCGACAAGCTGGGCGAAGAGACGCTGAGCATTCCCGGCGCGCGTTTTCGCAAGTCCGGTCTCGGCAAGGACGTGACCGACAAGTTCCTTGGCGGCCTGCCCGGCGTGCAGAAAGAAGGTTGCGACGGCATCATCACCTCGGCGGTGTGGATCCTGCACAAGCTGCCGCCGGTGACGCGCACCGTGTGCCTCGAATATTTTGCTCAGGTGCGCGAGGCGGTGCCTTCCATCGTCGAGATCACCGAATATCTGAAAGCGCAATCGGGCGGCGCACCGGGACCCGACGGGGCCCGCTCCCCCATCTTGCTTGCCGGTCTCGAACATCTCGATGAACGCTACGTCAAGGCAGTGGGCTACGCCACCAAGGCCAAACGCCAGGGTGGCCGGCCGAAGATGGTGTTGATTGGCGATATTGTCGGCGACGACGAAAGCGCCGTGATGGCCGCCGCCTCGGAAGTGGTACGCATCGCCAATGCCCGCGGCGGCGAAGGCTTCATCGCCGTGTCGCCCGAGACACGCAAGAAGTTCTGGCTCGACCGCGGCCGCACCGCTGCGATTTCCAAACACACCAACGCCTTCAAGGTAAACGAGGACGTGGTGATCCCGTTGCCGCGCATGGGCGACTACTGCGACGGCATCGAACGCATCAACATCGAGCTATCGATCCGCAACAAGCTGGATGTCTGCGCTGCGCTCACGGAATTTTTCAGCGCCAGTGATATCCCGCTGCACGCCGGCGATTCGAATCTCGAAAAGGAAGAATTGCTCGGCGACCGCCGCGAGCAGGCGCTGGAATTGATCGACAGCGCCCGTGTTCGCTGGCAGTGGCTGCTCGACAATCTCGACCTGCCGCTGGCACAGGCAGAAGCTGAATTCTCCGCGCTCGGGATCAACGCCGGGCTGTTCACCAACAAGGCTGGCAACCCGACGCTGTTCCATCGCCTGCAAGACTATTCGGTGCGCGTTTCCTGGAAGACCGAACTCAAGACAGCGCTGCATGCGCTGTTCGTCGGCGACACCTATCGCCCCGCCTTGGAGCGCATCGACGCGATCCACCAGGAGGTCAAACGCGGTCGTGTTTTTGTTGCTCTGCACATGCACGCCGGCGACGGCAACGTACACACCAACATTCCGGTTAACTCCGATAACTACGCCATGCTGCAGACCGCCAACACGGCGGTAGCGCGCATCATGAAGCTGGCGCGCAGCCTGGACGGCGTGATTTCCGGCGAGCACGGCATCGGCATCACCAAGCTGGAATATCTCAGCGAAGAAGAAATCCGCCCGTTCCGCGAATACAAACAGAAAGTCGATCCCGAAGGCCGCTTCAACAAAGGCAAGCTGATGCCGGGCGGCGATCTGGCCAATGCCTACACGCCATCGTTCTCGCTGCTCGGCGCCGAATCCCTGATCATGGAGCAATCGGAGATCGGCAAGATATCGACGTCGATCAAGGACTGCTTGCGCTGCGGCAAATGCAAGCCGGTGTGCTCGACCCATGTACCGCGCGCCAACCTGTTTTATTCGCCGCGCAACAAGATCCTCGGCACCGGGCTGTTGATCGAGGCTTTCCTCTATGAAGAACAAACGCGGCGTGGAATTTCGATCAAGCACTTCGATGAGTTCTCCGACGTGGCCGACCACTGCACCGTGTGCCACAAGTGCCTGAATCCTTGCCCGGTGGACATCGACTTCGGCGACGTCTCGATCGCCATGCGTAACTTCCTGCGCGTGCAGGGCAAGAAGAAATTCAATCCCGGCACGACGGCGGCGATGGCCTTTCTCAACGCCACCGACCCGGCCACCATCAAGCTGATCCGTGCCGGCATGATCCAGTTCGCCTACAAGGCGCAGCGACTCGGATATCGAGTCGGCAAAGCGCTTGGCCTGATCCAGGACCAGACGCGACGGCCGGCGGCGACGCTGGGCACGGCGCCGCTCAAATCACAGGTGATCCACTTCATCAACAAGCCGATGCCGCGCAATGTGCCGGCGCGCACGGCGCGCGCCCTGCTCGATGTCGAGGATGACACGGTCATCCCGGTGATCCGCGACACCCGCAAGGTGACCGACGAATCCGACGCCGTGTTCTACTTCCCCGGCTGCGGCTCGGAGCGGTTGTTTTCGCAGGTGGGACTGGCCACCCAGGCCATGCTCTATGAGGTCGGTGCGATCACCGTGCTACCGCCCGGCTATTTGTGTTGCGGCTATCCGCAAACCTCTTCCGGCGACGACGCCAAGGGCCAGCAGATCACCACCGACAATCGCGTACTGTTTCATCGCGTCGCCAACACGCTCAACTATCTCGACATCAAGACGGTGATCGTCTCCTGCGGCACGTGTATGGATCAATTGCAGAAATACCAGTTCGACAAGATTTTCCCGGGCTGCCGCCTGCTCGACATCCATGAGTACCTGATGGAAAAGGGCGTCAAACTTGAAGGCGTACAGGGCACGCGCTATATGTACCACGACCCCTGCCACACGCCGATGAAAACACACAGCCCGATGAAGGTGGTGAATCAACTCATGGGCCAACCGGTAGCGCTCAATGACCGCTGTTGCGGCGAATCGGGCACCTTCGCGGCTTCGCGTCCCGATATTTCCACACAGGTGCGCTTCCGCAAGGAAGAGGAAATGCGCAATGGCGCCGGCAAACTGCGCGCCGATGGATTCGATGACGAAATCAAAATTCTCACCTCCTGCCCATCCTGCCTGCAGGGCCTGTCGCGCTACGACAACGACTCCGGCACCAGCGCCGATTACATCGTGGTGGAACTGGCCAAACATGTGCTCGGCGAAAACTGGCTGAGCAACTATGTCGGCAAGGCCAACAATGGCGGTATCGAGCGGGTGCTGCTCTAAAGAAAGCTGTTTCCGGACGCGACTGCGTCCGCGATGCTATATTTCGCCGTCAAGCTATATGCCTGTCATTAGAGTGAATACTCAGGCGGCCCATAACAACAGGAGTGTCAGGACAGCGAGATGCCGGAACTGGTTTTCAAAGGCAAGGAATACGTCTACAACCATCATCTGACGGTGCCCTACCGACCGCTGCTTCCCGATGCCGCCAAGTCCATCGGCCCGGCCGATCTGGGCAGCAGCCTCGTCATCCACGGCGACAACCTGCATGCGCTCAAGGCGCTGCTGCCACGCTACGCCGGCGCGGTGGACCTGATCTTCATCGACCCGCCGTACAACACCGGCAACGAAGGCTGGTGCTACAACGACAATGTCAACTCGCCGATCATGAAGGAGTGGCTGTCGACCAATCCGGTCGATGGCGACGACCTGCTGCGCCACGACAAATGGTTGTGCATGATGTGGCCGCGCCTGGTGCTGTTGCGCGAACTGCTCTCGGAACGCGGTTCGATCTGGATCACGCTCGATGACAATGAAGTGCATCGGGCGCGGATGATGTTGGATGAGGTTTTTGGGGATATGGCCCACGTAGGGACATTGATTTGGCAAAAGAAGTACAGCACTAAAAGTGACACTCGTTTCTTCTCCGAATCTCACGACTACCTACTGGTTTACGCCAAAGATATTGAGCAGGTTCGTATCAGTGGATTGGAGCGCACGGAATCGCAGGACGCCGCGTACAAAAATCTGGACAACGACCCGCGCGGGCCTTGGACATCGGGTGATTTGTTGCGCATGGAGTCGAGCGACTATGCGATTTATCCCGTGCGTGGACCAAACGGCGAAGATTATTTGCCACCTCCGGGAACAAGTTGGCGCTACAACCAAGACAGGATGCAAGAACTCATTGCTGACAACAGAGTGTGGTTTGGCAACGACGGTACGGCACGCCCACGCCTGAAGCGATTTCTGTCCGATGTTCAGAAATCGGTTCCGGCACAAACGATCTGGAGCTATACCGAAGTCAATCATAGTGATGGTGCGAAGAAGTACCTTGCCGAAATTTTCGGTGGCAAAGAGGCGCCGTTCGCCACGCCTAAGCCGATCGAATTGATCGAGCGTGTACTTGAAATCGGCGCCGACGAAAATGCCGTCATCCTCGACTCCTTCGCCGGTTCCGGTACCACGGCCCATGCGGTGCTCAAGGCCAATGCGAAAGATGGCGGCACGCGCAAGTTCATCCTGATCGAAGGCGAGGACTACGCTGATCGTCTCACCGCCGAGCGCGTGCGCCGCGCGATCAAGGGCTATGCCTGGGTTGGTACGCAGCGTGAAGAATTGTTGCGCGAAAAAATTACCTGGACGCAGTTCAGGAAGGCCGACGAATGGCTGCGCAAGGTGGGGGCGATCAAGGCCAAGGAAGGTTTTGGCGACGAGTCCGCGCAAGATGACCTCCTCTCCGTTCGGGCTGAGCCTGTCGAAGCCCGCCCTTCGACAGGCTCAGGGCGAACGGTCAAAAAACGCTTCGACAAGATCAGCGTCAAGATGGACGACGGAGTGCTACTG